>CAZGXZ010000010.1:2385-17933 GCA_964530035.1 uncultured Methanoregulaceae archaeon | reverse complement strand
CCGAGGTAACTCCTACACCTACCGTTACCCTCACCCCGACACCGACCTCGACCCCGGAGGTTACCCCAACTCCCACTCTTACTCCGGAAGTAACCCCGACTCCTACGATAACCGCAACTCCCGAGGTAACTCCTACACCTACCGTTACCCTCACCCCGACACCGACCTCGACCCCCGAGTTTACTCCAACCCCCACGGTCACTCCGGAAGTAACCCCGACACCCACAGTAACCGTGACTCCGACACCGACGAAGATCATGCCATCAGGGCCGCCGGTGGCTGATTTCATTACCAGCGGACCGGCAGGAAACGTTTCAATCGTTGTCGGCACCGTCCCCCTGTCAGTCAGGTTCTACAACAACTCGACCCGTGACTTCACCCACCTCTGGGACTTCGGCGACAACCACTACTCCATCGAGAATGACCCTGAACACCTGTACGAGTACAATGGCACCTATACCGTCAGGCTGACCTGTCAGAACCCGCTTGGGATAGATACTGCCGAAAAGAGGTACTGTATCGTGGTCAACCCGCCCCGGTGACCACCCTCATCCACCCGGGCTATTTTTCGGGCTGACCCCTCGTTCCGCGTCAACGAGGGTTTCAACCCCGTTTTCCCCCATTTTCCAGAGGGCAAGCGAGGCACATGCCTTCAGTCCTTCGTCAGGGCTTTTAAGAGCTTCAGCAAGGGCTGACCTCGCCGGTTCGCCAATCCTGCAGAGGGCCAGCACAAGGTAGCCCCGTAGTTCGGACCCGGCAAAGGGCATGCTTTCGATAACCGGACCCACCGCGGGCCCGCCGATATGCCCGAGGGCTGCTGCGGCATATCTCCTGAACCGTTCCGACGGGTCTTCGTCCATGGCTTTCAAAAGAGGCCTGACCGCAGAAGCCCCGATCAGGGCGAGCGCCGATGCCAGGTACCACGACCGGTCATTGCTGTCCGACTGCCGGAGGGCTTCTATGAGCGGACCGATACCGGCTTCTCCCAGCCCGGCCAGGGCCTTTACCGCCGACCTGCGTACCGCGAGGTCAGGGTCGTCGAGGGCGGAGATGAGAGGGTGTGCCGGTTCCATGCCTCCCTGATAGGTGGTCAGAGGGAATGGAATTTACGGTCGGGATCCCGGTTCTCGCCACAACCGGTCCTGTTATGGTACCGGGACAGGGAGCGTGATACCGGAGGCCGCCAGCAGCTCCCGGACCGACCAGGTCAGCCGTCGTTTCATCGCCTTCCACTCCGTGGAAGGGACCCATGCCTGTACCCTCAGTACAACGCTTTCCTGCCCGAGTTGATCGATTGAAACAACCGGAGGGGGGTGGTGCAGGACGAGCGGTTCGGCATCGAGGAATGCCATGATCACGGCCGCAGCCTTCCTGGCATCGTCCTGGTAGGCGATATGAAACAAGATATCGCACCTCCTGGCAGGGTTCGCGACGAGGTTGATGACGTTCGCCGTGAAGACACGTTCATTCGGGACCCGTGCAAACGTGCCCTCGTCCGTCCTGATGATGGTGGACATGATCCTGACCTGGGAGACCGTACCGGTGATCTCGCCGATCGTCACGGCGTCCCCGATGTTGAGGGGCCGTTCCATCAGGAGGAAGACACCCGAAACGAGGTTGGCCACCACGCTCTTCGAGGCAAAACCGATGACGATTCCGGCGAACCCTCCCGCGACGAGGAGGGCTGACAGGTCTATCTGGAAAAACGGTGCCGCGACAAGTAGTCCCACGATGATGATGAGATACTGCAGCACCCGGATGCCAAGGTCGAGCTCCGCCTTTCCAATCCGGTCGGAGAAGACTTTCTTGAGGTAGACGCCGAGAACCTTCCCGATGATGACCGAGGCGATGAGGATGACCCCGATGGTGATCAGGTCGGCGTAGGTCAGGTTCCCGATAACGGGTGTCTGGATGACTGCCCAGAACGAAGCCGCGGTCTCATTCATGGCTCAAACCCCGTACTCCATCATGAAACGTCCCTTTTCTACCGGGAGGAGGTTGCGTGCAGCAAATGGCGGCAGTGCATTCTCCATCCCCTCCCGGGGTGCCTTTTTCAATGTCCTCGTCTCGGCAACCGTATCAGAAAAAACCTCCATGATCCCAGTCATGAAGACCACCCCGTTGTCGAAATAGAGGTAGATCGTGGTGTCCTCGAACACAACCCTCCGGACTTCGGTGTAACTCCGTGACTGGTTTCTCACCGAGAGCTCGAGGACCGCCTCAGTGCGGCTGTCGGTGGCGGGTGGGGACGGGCTTACCCGGCTCTCGCACCACCTGGCGATCTTTCCTCCGCTGGCGCTCCCGTAGAGGGTGTACTTAGCATGGAGCGGGGAAAAGACATCGAGGACATCATAACTGTCACCGCTGCCGGCGAAAACCCCGGTTTCAATGGGAAATGTAAGGTAGAAGATGGCCTCTTCACCCGCTCCGACGACAACGGGGGGAAATGAGACCTCAAGGTGCCGGGCTACCGGCTTCGGCAGGTAGAGAGGTGGGACAGGGTGAACCAGCAGGGCCTTGGGAGGGGTTGCAAGGACTTTTTCAACGACCTCCCCGTTGCACGACCTGCGGTATGACACAAGGCTCCCTTCTGTCCGGGTTTTAAGGGTGATCCCATTGTCTGACAGGGACACGTCCCCGCGATAGGTCCCGTACACGTGGGATCCTTATATCCTGGTCAGGACTTATAGGCTCTTCTCATTCTTATTCCGCCGGGCCGGGAGAATGCATACACCGGCGGCTACCGTCTGGAGTTCCTGTATCCCCGGGTGACCGGCACGTACCAGTACCTCGTTGAAAGAGTTTCTTTTTGGTTCTTCCAACCTTTCAAGTGCCAGAAGGATGCTTTCGGCCGCATACGGTTGCTGAAGGGCGTGAAGGACCTTCACGGATTCCTCCTGGTCTTTCCCAAGGGACAATGATGCCACCACACCGGAAAGGGGTTCCGGAAGGGTTCCGAAAGCATACGCGGCAGATGTCCTTACCTCCTCCGAGGGGTCACTCATGGCTAGAAGGAGGGGAACGGCGGCTTGCGGGTTGCCGAGCCGGCCAAGAGCTTCTGCGGCGCCCTGCCGGGCTTTGGAGTCCGGATGGTTCAGGGAACCCTCGAGTGCCGGAAAGATGCTGTTCCCCATGCGGGAGAGGGCGTGGGCCGCTCTCGTCCTGACGAACCTGTCGGCGTCGGAAAGAGCAGATATGAGCGCCCCCACGGCTTTTTCGTCTCCAATCTCTCCAAGGGCGAAGGCAGCCTTCCAGCGGACATCAGGGTCCTCGTGTCCACCGAGGAGTTCCGAGAGGGGTGCAACGGCACGTGGCCCGATCCGTGCGAGTGCCTCAGAAGCCTTCCACCGTACACCCCCGGTCCCTTCTCCCGCAAGAACCCTGATGAGCGGTTCCACCGCGCGCTCGTCGCTGGTCTTGCCGAGGAGTTCGGCTGCCTCGTAGACCACGACCGGGTCAGGGTGGTCCAGGGCCCCGATGAGAAGACCTGTATCCCCCCGGTACCGTGCAAGCATCCCTGGTTTGAGCAGCCTTGCCTTGAGGGCTGAATTCCCTGGAAAAAAACCCCTTGAAGGAGTGCTTCTCTCCCCGGCTGATGCGTTGCCTGATAAACGGGACCAGTACCTGACGATGCTCCCTGCTATCAGGGTGACCAGGACAAGGATAAGCGCCCTTGCGATCGCATCAGGGAAAAGGGGATTTCCTGCGCTGTACGTGGCGGCCAGGTGTACTCCGGCGAGGAGCACCGCAACGCCTACCGCCTTCCGTCCGAATAAAAAGGCCGCTGCAAGGACGGGTATGTAAAAAAAATGGGAGTAAAAGGTTGAGCCCGGGGTTGTTGCATAAGAAACGACACATATGATTATGGCAACGATTGTCAGGACGGAAACGAGCAGCAGTCCTGCCGACCGGGAATCTGGAGGAATAGGGTGATCACTCCTGACCAATGCATCTGCCCGGTCCTAAAAAAAACCACCTGATGGAGACAATCCACCGGGCCCTGCCAATCGTGAACCGTGACGTGACATGAGGACAACCTTTTGTGTGCGCACGGGATATTAGCTTGGACAAACAGGTATCAGGGGACTTTCCATGCCTGGTGGCAGGAGAGATACCATGTCCCCTGGGCTTTCACGATGATCCTGGAGACCCAGGGTTTCCCTCCAGGGGAATCACGCATCAGGGCTTTTAATACCTGGACCAGGACCAGGCGGGGAAACATTCATGACGGCGGATCTTATTGCTACCATCGGGCTCTTCCTGATCTTTCTTATCGTTCTTATCGTCCCGTTCCGGGTCAGGATGATCGAAGAGAACCTCGAGGTGTTCCTCTTCATCAACGGGGTCATCGCGCTTACCCTTGCAGGTTTTATCAGGATCCCCGGGGAGACAACCGGGTGGAGCGGGGAGATCGTCACCGAGGCGCTGATGGCACCCATCCGTATCACGGATGTTCTTGGCGTCCCCGTCGGTATCGTCCAGATCGTGCTTGTTGTGGGTCTTGCCATTTATTTCTGGCATTCAGAGGTGGAGGCAGCAATAGCAAAGTCCGTGGAGGTATTCTCACTCCCGGCAACCGTCTGTATCCTTATTGTCGTCCTCGGCCTTACATCGAGCATTATCTCTGCCATTATCGCCGCGATCGTCCTCGTCGAGATGCTCTGCGTCATTCCGCTCTCCCGCGGGGAAAAAGTGAACGTCACGGTCATTTCCTGTTTTTCCATAGGCCTCGGGGCTGCACTCACCCCGCTTGGCGAGCCACTTTCAACCATCGCCGTGTCAAAACTCTCCGGGCCACCCTATTATGCCGGGTTCGGATACCTCGCATCAACGATTGGATATCTTATCATCCCGGGGGTCCTCATTTTCGGGGTCCTCGGTTACCTGGTCGTCAGGAAAGGGAATGTTGCGACCAGGACCCCAGACTGCAGCATGTATGTCGAGAGCGTCAGGGACATCGTCATCCGTGCAGGCAAGGTCTACCTGTTCATCATGGCCCTCATATTCCTTGGAGACGGGTTCAAACCGCTCATCATCGAGTATGTGACCAGGGTCCCGCCGGAAGTACTCTACTGGGTAAACATGGTGTCGGCAATCCTCGACAACGCAACGCTGGCATCGGCCGAGATCGGACCTTCACTCTCCGAACTGCAGATCAAGAGCGCACTTACCGGCCTGCTCGTTTCAGGCGGCATGCTGATCCCGGGAAACATCCCGAACATTATCTCTGCGGGAAAGCTGAAGATATCCTCGAAGGAGTGGGCAAAAGCCGCAGTACCGATAGGAATGGTCGCAATGGTCATCTATTTCATCGCCTTGTTTGCACCGGTATACCTCGGGATCATCCCGGCGTGAAGACGAGGCTCCCGTATGGAAGAGTCCTAGCCTGTTTTCATCATCTAATTGCAGAGACAGGATGACCTGTATATCATCTGCCTTTTTAATAAGGGGTCACCTGCGAGGATAGATCGGCATACCAGGGGCTGGGAGGGGCTCCTGCCGGGTCCGGCAGCCCCTTCAGCAATAGACCGGGTCAGCTTGTCGCTACTGTAATACACTCGGCAGTGGTCCCCAGTCTTGCGGCAGCCCCGCACATCGTCGGGACATAGGCCAGGGCTTTCCCGCTGTTCACCATGATGCTGCCGTACTGGTCGAGGGCGGGTGAAACCACCATGCAGGTATCGGCATACACGCGGGCTCCGCTCCGCTCAATGGTCCGGATGAGAGGCTCGTTCCGGGTGATGACCCCGCGGGACGCAAAGACATACACCGGTATGCGGACGGTCTTTCCTGCGAGGAGACCGGCGACGGTCGCGAGCTCGTCATCAGAGCAGTGCGGGCAGCCGAGGGCGACCGCCTCGACGGGGATCTCCTGGAGGGCCGCCCGAATGTCCTGGCCGCCGACCGGTACCCGTTCGAGACCTTCGGGTGAGAAGTGAAATATCCGTGCCTCCGGCGTGATCCCGTCGACGTGGAACAGGGCGACGGCTCCCGTGGCGGCCATTGCGGCACCGAGGGCCTTGAGCTGGTCCTTGGTGGGACGGATACCGGTAAACAGGGGGATGCGGTTTCCGACCTGCTTCCCTGCGACATATCCGAGCGCCCCGTACAGGGCAGGGTCAGACAGGTCAAGCCCGGGGTCCACCTCGATAGCCAAGGTCGGCCGCCGGTTTTCAAGCCGGTGGAGGCCGTAGTCAGGGGTCTTGCCGATGATCGCCGCCGCAAGGGCGCCGGGTCCACCCTCGCGGTTCGTCCTGGCCCCGATGACCGAGTTGGCATATGCGACCGCTGAGGACTCTGACCATGCAATGTGGTCCCCGTACTCGGTGATATTCAGGTAGTACGGCGTGCAGGTGCAGTCGAGCCGGATACCGAGCCGTTCATAGGCAAGGACGACCTGCTCCTGTTTCCGTGCAAAATTGCGGTCGATACCCATTTCCCGCCACCTGTCGCGGGGCATCCCGATAGGGTTCACCACCGCGGGGACGGCGGCGCGGGCGTCCAGGCTCTCGATCCATTCGAGCCCGTATGGCCCAATTGTCTTGTACGAGGCACCGGATACCTGGGCGCTCCTGATGGGGATCAGCCGCTCCGCCCCGAAGACCCGGCCAAGGGCGACCAGGATCTCCATCATCTTGGCGCGGGTCGGGCCCTCTTCTCCCGATAGGACTCTCTCCTCTCCAGGGGTCAGCTCCATTGTCACCACGTGGCCCTGATGAACTCGTCCTCGTGGCCCATCACCATGGTCGCATCTACCCCGACCTTCACGTTGGTCCTGTCTCCGCAGATGGTCGGGTCGAGGGACGAGCCGCGGACGCCGGTTATGACCATGATGTCACGGTCGCCGCGGACGCGGGTCGCCATGGCATACTCGACATCGACAGGGTTCTTCGGGTCGATGTCCTCGTCCACGACCACGATGTGCTTCAAGGACGTATGCGCCGCGAAGGCCGCCATGATGGCATTCTTCGCATCGCCCTGGGTGCGTTTCCTCACCTGGATCACGGCGTGGAGGTACCCGCACCCCCCGCTGGTCAGTACGACATCCTTTACGCCCGTGACCCCTGCGACGGCCTTGTAGATGAGAGGTTCGTACGGTGTGCCCATGAGGATCTTATGTTCCTCGCCACCCGGGAGTATCCCGTGGTAGATCGGGTCCGGCTTCATGTACATGCCGGTAAACTCAATGACCGGCTGCCTCCTGACGATATCGTAGGTCCCGGTGATATCGACGAACGGCCCTTCGTCCACGAGGTCGCCGCCGATGTATCCCTCAAGGATAATCTCGGCATCCGGGACGCTGATGCCATTCCTGCAGGTCTTCACCCGTATCTCCCCGCCGAGGAGTTCGGCAGCAAACGGCATCTCCTTACCCTCAGGTACACGGCTGCAGGATGCGAACGTGACGAGCGGGTGGGTGCCTATGGTGACGGCGACCGGGAGACGGTTGCCATCGGCGAGGGCCGCCTTCAGGAGGTTGTACGTGTGCCGCCCCTCGACGAGCCTCGCGGCGACACGGGTCCTGTCAAGGACCATCATGCGGTGAATGGAGGCGTTCTGGACCCCGCCATATGCCGAGAAGACGATGGCCGAGGTCAGGTATGCCCCGGCGTCCTTCGGGTAGTGTTTCATGACCGGGATCCGGGACAGGTCGGGACTGCCCATGGGAATGGACCCATCGTCAACGACCTTTCCGTTGTACGTGCAGGCAGCAAGTTTCCGGAGGAGGTCCCCTTCGGGTATGCCGAGTGCAAGGGCCAGCGAGCTCCTGTCCGCGGTCACGTTCATGACCCCGCGCATTCCGCCCAGATTATGGAAATAGAGCAACTTCCCCGTCTCCGCAGCCCTTTTTGGCGCCTCAAGGACGGGCGAGCACTCCTCCTCCACGTCCACAACCCGGCTCCTCGCACGCATCCTTTCGATAAACTCACGCATTAAAACCACCCCAAGGGGGAAAGAGGTCGTTTTCGACCCCCAGGTGGTCGAGGACACGTGCCACGACGCCATCGACGAGGTCTGCTATGGTCCTCGGCCTGTTGTAGAACGGCGGACTGGCGACCATGACGGTTGCCCCCGCCTCGTCTGCTGCGAGCATGTTTTTCAGGTGGACCCTGGAAAGCGGCATCTCCCTCAACAGGAGGACACAGGGCCTTTTCTCCTTCAGGCATACATCAGCAGCCCTGGTGATCAGGTTGTCTGAAAACCCGGAGGCGACCGCGGAGAGCGTCTTCATGCTGCACGGGACGACCGCCATGCCATCGTAGCGGAACGACCCGCTGGCCACCTCCGCGGCAAGGTCCGACTGACCGTGGTACTTCGCCGGGAAACCGTCCAGGCGGACCTGCTCATGGACGGCAATCGGACGCGCAATGTCGGATATCACGATGTGTACCTCGGCGGCGGGTGTGAGGACCTCCAGCAGGCGGCGGGCATAAGCCATGCCGCTCGCCCCGGTGACGCCAATAACAAAGCGCCGGGTCACCGCGGCCCCCTTCCTGCCGGTCCGGCGGCCGGCCATCCATCCACGTCCTTCATCATGAGGCTCCTGATAGACCGTTTGTTTTCAAAGCTCATCATCTTCCTCATCGCGGGACGGCCCTGGACGGTATCTGGCCGGAAGAGATGTCATGTTCGCCCGGGTGAGCCACGAGAGGAACGGGGACCGGTAAAAAAGGGGATGTCGTTTGTCCCTGACTTTATTTCCCGTTACTTCCGCGGGGGGATATAGAACCTGAAACGCGCCTTCTGTGCCTCGAGCTCCCTGGCACCAGGGTCTTTCGCCTCCCTGCGGATGGCGAGGACAAGGCCGTTGCATATCGCAGAAAGACGGGTGACATCGAACTCGCGGTCCCGGTGCTGGTTGAGAAAGTCCAGAAGTTCGTTCACGTGTGAAAGGACCTGAGGCCCTGCACAGAGGTTGATACGGTTCAATGAGCGGGCAAGCCGGGCCTTTGCACGCGAAAGCTTGTAATCGTCCCCGGTCGACCGGTTGAGGTCGGTCATCGCGTCGAAGAGCTCGCCGTAGAGGTCAAAGCGGTACCTCGCCTCGACGAGCGCGATCTCCCGTCGTTTTCCCGACCAGTAAACCGCTATGGCGACCCCTGCCATCACGGCTGCGACCACCAGGACAAGTATAACATCCTCGTTCATATTTTTTTTCCTCTGCAGGTACAGCCTGTCGGCTCGAACAGGCTCCTTTTATGAGTGATGTCACGTTGGGAATTTAAATAGGTATATGAACCCGCCTGGGGGGGACAGGGTGCCCGGGCCGGCGCGGCCAGGGATGCCCTAGTGAAGGGATGTGAATGCGCGGCCATATGGAGTTATCTTCCCCTGTATGGCATGAAAATGGTGGTTCTCACTCTTTTTCAGTCGAGGGGGAGCCTGTCCTGCAGGGTGATCGGGTGGACGTGGAGGACCTCCCGTGCAGCCTCACCCACCGGGCCGCGGTAGGCGGGAGGGCAGTAGACCCCGAGTCTCCACTGGCCGCGGCGTGTCTCGTTGAGGGTCCCGACAAGGGGTGAGACCTCGGAGAGGGTCATGACCGAGTGCCGGTTCTGCACCATGACACCCATGGTCATGTCATGCGGGACCGGGGGGATGTCGACCAGGACCTCATGCTCCGCGACACCGGCGGTTTCTGCGATCTCCCGTGCGAGCCTGCGGCTTTCCCGGTACGGGACCCTGTCGCGGAGGCTCCTGGCGTTCACCTCGTTCTGGCCGGCATACAGGGCCCGCTTGTACAGCCTTCGTTCATACAGCCGCATGGAGAGCTCGCGGACGACGGGGTCGGGGGACTGGGTGAGCCGCTGCATGCAGAAGCAGTCGTCCCAGCGGAACGCGTGTTCCCTCTCCCCGGGGCAGGCCTCGAGGTACCGGGAGAGACTCAGCATGAACATCTGCTCGGCGATCCGGCTCACATGGTGGTAATAGACGGCCGGGCGCATCAGGGTCCGGGCGATCAGGAGGGACTCGGCCGCCTGGACACCGTTCTCGTCAAGGAGGAACCCCTGGTCCCCGGGGATGAGGGAGCGGACCAGCCGTTCGGCATCAACGGTCCCGTAGGGAGCTCCCGTGTAATGCGCGTCGCGGAGCAGGTAGTCCATCCTGTCGACGTCGAGCTCTCCATGGAGGATCCCTGCCAGGGGGTGCGTCCCGTTGACGAGACAGGCTATCTCGTCGACCGGGAGCGACAGGTCATCGAGTGCATCACGCAGGGGGGACGCAGCGAGGAGCCCGCGGATGTCCATGTGCTCCTTCCCCAGCAGCTCTGCCATAAGCCCCTCTGAGGCATGGGAAAAGGGGCCGTGCCCGATATCGTGGAGGAGGGCGGCGGCGACCACCCCGGTCTCGTCCCGCCCTGGGATGTCCGCCTCACGGCAGACAAGGCGGGCAAGGTGCATCGTCCCGAGGGAGTGTTCGAACCGGGAATGGTTCGCCCCCGGATAGACGAGAAAGGAAAACCCGAGCTGCTTCACGTGCCGCAGCCGCTGAATAACCGGGAGGTCTATGACCGGGACTATCCCGGGGGGAGCCTCGATATAGCCGTGGACCGGGTCCTTGATGATCTTCATCGCAGTCCTGCGTCGTCCTGAATGCTAGCATATCAGTGCAGCGGATAATATATACGGTATGTTTGCGTTCCTTTCGGGCGGGACCGGCACACCCAAGCTGCTGATGGGCTTTCTCGCCGGGTATCCTGCCGAAGACCTGGCCGTTGTCGTCAATACCGCCGAGGACCTCTGGTATGGCGGAAACCACCTCTCACCCGACATCGACACGGTCATTTACCTCTGTGCGGGGATCCTCGACACCGACACCTGGTGGGGGATCCGGGGGGACACGTTTGAAACCCACCGGGCGCTGGCGAGGTTCGGGGACGAGTATTTCATCACCGTCGGCGACCGGGACCGGGCGACCCACATCGCCCGGGCGGACATGCTGAAGGCCGGGCTCAGCCTGACGGCGGCTACGCGGCGGGTAGCGGAGGCATTTGACGTGAAGACCACCGTGCTCCCGATGTGCGACACCCCCGTCTCCACCATGGTGAAGACCCCAGGGGGGATGATGCATTTCCAGGAGTACTGGGTGAGGCACCGGGGGTCCGTGCCAGTCCTTGAGGTCCTGCGGAGCGTCCAGGAACCCCAAAAAGCCACCCCGGAGGTGATAGCGGCACTCCAGGGTGCTGATGCGGTCATCCTGGGACCGAGCAACCCGGTGACCAGCATCCTGCCTATCTTAGAATGTGAGGGGGTAGCCGAGGTCCTGGAGACGAAACCCGTGATTGCCATCAGCCCGTTCATCGGAGACCGCCCGGTCTCGGGCCCCGCAGCCGACCTCATGCGGGCGCGGCAGCTCGAGCCGTCCTCGGCGGGAGTCCATGGACTCTACCGGGACTTTGTTGACGTCTTCGTCCAGGACATCCGCGACACCACGGAGGTCCCGGGGGCGTCTCGGCTCGATACACTCATGGTCGATGAAAAGAAGAGCAGGGAACTCGCCCGTGCGGTAGCTGGCATTGCCGCGGCCCTCACCTGACCTCCACTCCTTCCTGCCGGTCTCCGCCCGGAAATCCGGGCAAAAACCCCCGCGGGGGCGATACCTATTATTACCTTATATGAGATAGATTTTCAAAACGGTGAGCGGATGAGTGGCATGGGGTCAATATTCAGGCGGAGACGCCCTGATGGTCCTGGTGACCGCGACGGGTCGCCCAATCATGGGGACTATTCAGAAAGCGTCCTCAAGGCACTGACATACGGCGACGTTGACGACCGCTGGCATGCGATCAGGGCGGTCGGAGAGCTCGGCGAGGCGTTCATCGACCCCCTGATTCGGGCGCTCCGGGACGACTACTGGATCATCAGGCGGGAGGCGGGGAACACCCTGGTCTCGTTCGGGGCACCTGCCGTGATGCCCCTCATCTCGGCCCTCGACGACTCCCGTGAGGACACGAGGCAGGAGGTCATGCGGGCCCTGTCAGCCATCGGCACTCCTGCCGTCGAGCCCTTGTTGAGAGAGGCCGGGAATTCAAGCCCGCTCATCAGGCAGGGTGTCATCGAGGCGCTCGGCAACCTGCGCGAAGCCCAGGCGACCGACCTCATCATCCGCGCCCTCCGGGACGACGACCGTCACGTCCGGGAGGAGGCGGCCCGGGCCCTCGGTACTATCGGCGACCCTGTCGCGATCGATCCCCTGATCGACCTATTGTCCGACCCGTACGGCCAGGTGAGGAACGAGGCCGTGAAGACCATCGTCTCCCTCGGCTCTCCCGCCATCGACCCGCTCATCCAGGCTCTCGTGTCCGACCAGCCCGAGGTCCCGGAGCGGGCCTCCTTCGCCCTCGTCCAGATCGGGCAGGCCTCCGTAGGCCCGCTGATCGAGGGGCTCGAAGCGACGAACCCTGCCATTCGAAAGGGATCTGCCTCGATACTCGGCCATATCAGGGACCAGAGGGCAATCCCGTCCCTTATCAGGGCGTTGAACGACCCGGACCGCCAGGTCAGGCGCGAGGTGGTCAAGGCGCTCGCCGGCATGAAAGGCCCTGCAACCGGCCCGCTCATGGAGGCGTTCAAGGCCGGGGAGCCGCTCGCCCGGTACGGTGCGATGGAGTCGCTCTGGATGATCGGGGCACCGTCCGTCCCGCTCCTCGTCGAGTCGCTCCGGGACGAGAGCCCGGACATCAGGAAACGCTCGGCCCTCCTCCTCGGCGAGGCCGGCGACGCGTCCGCGGTCGATGCCCTCAACATGGCGATGCGCGACAAGAACACGGCGGTCAGGAAGGCGGCGTTCTGGGCGCTCGAGATGATCGAGCGGCGGGTGGAGGAGATCCCGGTCCAGGAACAGCCGGCAGACGACGCGAAGGTAGTGTAACGGCCGGAATCCGCCCATTTTTCAGGTCATTTCGAGGGGAGATCAGGGAACGCCAATACGGTACATAAACCCGGCTCCTGAACCGTACCAGTGATTTGTTTTGAGGGGATCTGAGGTGAGTTCCGGGCCCTGGCAAGCCTCGTTACCAGTTCGTTTTAAAAACCGATTCGTTTTAATTGTTTATTCTGTACAAAAAGGAAGGTATAGTTTACAAAATGCCAATGGGTGACATTGATGTCAGGTATTGAGGGGTAACAATCAACACTGATGAGTTATTTTAATGAAATACCACAATATCTTGCAAATTCTCTTAAATGCTCAGCGAAAACATCATTTTCATCCTATCCCTGCCGGTCCTGGCACCGGGAGGGGTGACGCGGACCATTCCCGGAAGAATGGTGTGAAACCAGCATACCAGGCAGCGGAAAATCCTCGCGCGGCCTGCTGATCCGGTTTCTTTTTCCGGGACCCCCACCGGTCCGCTAATCCCCTTTCCCGGCTCTCCCGGGCCATGTGGATAGACATTGTTGAGGATCTACCATGACCCTGAGAGAGATCAAGGAATTCGTCCCTGTTTGCATTGCGCTTTTCCTTGCCGTACTGTGCATTGCAGCATTTGTCAGCCCTGTCGCGGCCGATGACGGGGCGGGAACAACGGAGCCGACCACGGAAGTAACTGAAGCTCCCCCGACCGTCGAAGAGACCCAGGCACCTACACAACAGCCTACGCAGGTCCCGAGCGGTGAACCGACACAGGCACCTCCTGAACAAACGACAACAGGAGAGATCACGGTCCCGACCCTGGCCCCGACGGTAGAACTGCCGACCCTGGCTCCCTTGAACGCCGAGCCTACTGAGGAGCCTACTGCAGAACCCACCGAAGAACCAACGGAAGAGCCGACCCAGGCGCTGCTCTCAGCGGCACCGACATCGGAAGTGACACCAGCTCCGACTGAAACAGCGGCTTCGGGCAATGGTGGATTTGATGCGGGGGCGTTCGCAGCAGCGATTGCCTCGAACCCCGACCCACCGTTAAATGCGGGCAATATGGTTCCAAAGGATTCAACGCCGACAGGGGGAGGGTTCTGGAACATCACTACCTCGGATACCTATTATCTGGAGAAAGATTGGAGTCTTGACGGACTTTGGGGGATATGGATCCAGGCCTCAAATGTGCTCTTAAATGGTAATGGAAAAACACTCACAGGTGATGGATCGGGAATCGGAGTAATTGTCTCTGATCCATCTGGTGGTGAACTCCAAAATGTCGGGATTTCAGACCTCGCGCTTCAGAAATGGAGTGTCGGTATCCAGTTGGTCAATGTCCTCAACGGGCTCGTCGATGGGGTGACAATAGGTGCTGCAGATAAGGGTATTGTCGTTCAGGACTCAAGGGATGTCCTGGTGAACAATGCAAATATTGCAGACGCCCAGGGAAACAATGCAGACAAGAATGACTGGACTGGCGTCCTGGTCCAGAATTCACAAAACACCCAGATATGGAACAGCGAAATATCCGGCATCCACGGCGAGGGGCAAATCAATGGAATTGCCGTAACAGGTTTGTCAACCAATACCGAGCTTATCAATAATAAGATCCATGGTCTGAGTGGTTCGGGTAATGCAAAAATCACCGGCATCAAGGTAACCGACTCCGATTCAACGAACCTGACCTGTAACACTATCTATGATATCAGAGGTACAGGGAACGCGGGTCTTTGCGATGATAAGGATAATAACGGCTACTGTGATGAAAATCCCCAAATTCCAGGCCTGACTTGTACCCCGGTATCGGTTTGTGTTAAATATGACAAGTGGGGTCATTGCACAAAATCGGAAACCCAGTATGAATGCCCAGATAATACCGGAGCAAACGGTGTTGCTGTTTCGGGAAGTTCTGATACAACCCTCTATAGAAACAACATCTATGACATCCAGGGCAACTCGGGTATTGGGATATCGTTAACAGATGTTGATCATGCCACCGTGGCCAACAACAGCGTAAGCAGGAGTTCCAATACTAACCTGGATCTCCATGACGTATCAGACTCGCAGTTTACTTCGAACTATTTCCTCCAGAAGAACACTGGTAGCAGCGATAACGCTCTCAACGCGAAATTATCCGGGTCCAATCCCAATAATTACTGGAATGGTAACTACTGGGCAATCGATGGATCCAATAAATATGGATACTCTGAAAACTGCCAGGACACGAACAATGATGGCTACTGTGATCGACCTTCCTGTGTAGATAATGACCACAATGGCTATTGTGATACCAGGCCAAGTGGGTCATACGGAGCTTCCTGTACGCAGGTCTGTGTTAGATATTGGTCCAGCGGGTCTTGCAGGGAATACGAGTATAATTGCCCGTCATCATATCCATACACAATCGATCAGGATGGCGACACCGACCTCGACAATACAGAAGCAACCCCATTAAAGAATAAAAATAAGCTTGATACCGATTGCCCTGGTGGTGATTGTCCGACCAACCCAATGGAAGGTCAGACTATGTGCATCGACGGGTATGTCTACACTTATACCTGTACAACAAAGGTTCCTGAGTGTGATGACTGTCCCGCTTGCCACTGGGTAAAGGGCGGACCTTGTGAGGGTACTCTCAGGTGCAACGAACAGTCCCATATGCAGGAACGCTATACGGGAACCGTATG
>CAZGXZ010000010.1:0-2285 GCA_964530035.1 uncultured Methanoregulaceae archaeon | reverse complement strand
TGCAGGAACGCTATACGGGAACCGTATGGGTAGAAACGGGCGTACCTTGCGAGGGGGCCCTCAGGTGCAACGAACAGTCCCATATGCAGGAACGCTATACGGGAACCGTATGGGTAGAAACGGGCGTACCTTGCGAGGGAGCTCTCAGGTGCAACGAACAGTCCCATATGCAGGAACGCTATACGGGAACCGCATGGGTAGAGACCGGCGTACCTTGTGAGGGAGCCCTCAGGTGCAACGAACAGTCCCATATGCAGGAACGCTATACGGGAACTGTATGGGTAGAAACGGGTGTCCAGTGTGATGACATCTGTAACGACGTCTGCAATGACGACGGTTACGTGCATCATATCTGTCTCCACCCCGACGGAACTACAACGGATACACCCACCGATAACGCCTGCGGTACCATCAATGAAATCAAATGCGTCGATGGTGTTGAGTATAAATTAACCTGCAATACTGCCAGAGTGGCTGAATCCATCAAGAAGAAGCCTGAAGAAGTGTCAACCGAAGGTTGCGAATGGGTACCCACAGGGAAAACGTGTGGTGTCATTATCGAGGAAACAACGACTCCCCCCACCCCACAACAGCCCTACAACCCGGCCCTTGTCATCCCGCCGCTCACCTTCCCGGACATCAAGCCCTGCTGCAACGCCTCGTGGATGAATGTGACGGCACCCAGGCAGGTAGCACCCGGCCAGGTCTTCTGGGTGAATGCAACGGCATGGAACACCTGCACCGGCTGCTGGTATGCAAACAACACCTACCTCACGCCGATCAACGATGATGCAAAGAAGTTCGGGCCGACGGTAATCCCGATGAAGGGCGAGTGCTGCGGTGGCATGGTCCATCCGTTCCTCTTCGAGCTGGCAGCCCCGACGAACGACAACGGTGAGCACGTCCTCAAGTACCAGCTCGTCTTTAACAACGAGACCCGGTGCGGCGGCATCCTCGAGTTCCCGGTGCTGGTCGTCGGGAACACGAACAAGGCCACCGAGAAACTGACCGAGAAGGCCTACTCGAAGCCAACCATCATGAACCGCTTCACGATGGTCCCGACGAAGGTCGTGAACGGTGGTGGCCAGGTAACAGAGTTTGCCGCAAGCAAGCTCCCCTCCACCGACCGGTTCACGAACAAGGTGACTGAACAGCAGGCCCCGTCCTTCCTCGGGGATGTCGGCCCGATGCCGACCATATCCGCGATGGTGACCTCGTTCAGGGCCCAGGTCGGGTTCATCCCGACCCCGTCCTTCAACTTCAGGGACCTGATCAAGCCGCGTAACTGATCCGATAACCTCCTTTTTTCCCGATTGTTTTCCACCAGCGATGTCGGGGTTCCCGTGAAACCCAGGGTACAATATAAAGATTTTAGAAGCGGCAATGCCTGACAATGCGGTCATGCGTTGAGAGGTAACAGTCGCCAATAATGTCTCCTTTTATCGAAAAATAAGGATATATCGCAAATTAACTTAAATGAGCAATGAAATAGGGAGTGATCATACTATCCCGACAGAAGGTCCTGCCACCCGGTGAAGGGTCCCTGAACAGGGTATGAATGATGATGTCCATGAAATCACCGTCCGAACATTCCAGGCTGACTGATACGAACGGTTGATCGGGATCCCCCGCTTTTTCTATCACGGGGCCCTGGCACAAGGGTTCCTTTCCCGGAAGTAACGGACTTTTTCCGGATAGCAGGAAGGTGTAACCCGTATGCCCAAAAAGAATACCGGAGAGCCGGACCATGGCTATCTCCTCGCAATACTGATCGTGTGCATCTTTTTCACCGTCCTCCTGGAACCGGTCTTCGCCGATGAAGGGACTGATACTGGCACGGAGATGCCCACTGAAGTTCCAACCGAGGCCCCTACGGAGGCCCCTGTTCAGGCAGCCCTGGATGTCCCTACGGAAGCCGCTACGGTAGTCCCGACGGAAATTCCAACGGAAATACCTACCGGGGAAATAACCGCTGAAACCACCCAGCCTCCAACGGAAGTACCAACCGAGGCCCCGACTGAAGCGCCAACAGAGGAACCTACACAGGCACCTTTAGAGGAAACGCCACAATCACCACTCGCCGGACCAACGGTTGAAGTCACACCTGGAACAGCGGAAACACCATCTTCAACCGGCGGAGGGTTCAACCAGGCGGCATTCGACCTCGCGGTCGCCTCCAACCCTGACCCGCCACTGAACGATACGAAAGTAGGTGGGAGCTACGTCGACCCGATGTACGTCCCGACACCGGGCTACTGGAACATAACGACCCCTGATACGTATTA
>CAZGXZ010000009.1:15305-26053 GCA_964530035.1 uncultured Methanoregulaceae archaeon | reverse complement strand
GTGTGTTTGACAGGGAGTATGCCGGGCGGGTCATCCGCGAGTCTCCCGTCCCCGTCATCCTTGCAGGGGGACTGGACCCCGGCAACGTAGGCCAGGCCATCCGGGACCTGGCGCCCTTCGGGGTTGATGTTGCGTCCGGGACTGAGCGGAGTCCAGGGGTGAAAGACCCGGACCTGGTGCGCCGGTTCATCACAGCTGCACGAAACGCGGGCCGGGATTAAACACAGGGAATCCCAGGGGGTTTCCGGGCCGCAGTCACCTCCATTGAACCCTTGCAGGCTGACCTGTCCCGGGATTCATCTCAGGGTATCATGGGTCAGTTCCACGATGCTCACGATGCTCAACTCCGGCGATGTAATGAGGGGCGGGGCCAAACCCTGGAAAGACAATGAAGCGCCTGGCTCCGTTCAGGCGCCTGGTCGTACGGAGTGTCCATGTCACCTTCCATCACCCGCTTTACCGCAATTCCCGGCGAAGGCCTTGACCGGTGCCGTGAGGAGTTCATCGCCGCCTCCCGGGACGACCCGTTCGGGACCTGGTTCGTCCTGCCCACACGCCTGCTGAGAGACACGATACAGTCGCAGGTCCTCGGTTCCGGCATAGCAATCGCCGGATCCCGGGTCTGCACGCCGACAGACCTGTACCAGGAGGTCGTCAGGACGGGCAGGCCCGGGCTGCGGTTGATCAGCCGGGCCGAGGCCAGGTTCCTGCTGGCCAGGTGCATCACGGAAACACCTTCCCTGCAGGGAGTCCTGTACCCCGGAAAATCCCTCCCTGACGCCCTGCAGAGGGAGGTCCAGGACCTCGTCTCGGTTATCACGAGGAGAAAGATCGCGTACCCGGAATGCCTGGGTGACCTCGCGGGTGAAAAAAGCGAGGCGATCGCAGCGCTAATTGCGATATACCACGACAGTCTTGAGAAAAACAGGTTTATGGACCGTGACACGCTCCTCCTCAGGGCCTGCCAGGTCCTTGACGGACCGGCCCAGCTACCCCTGGACACCGTGATCTGGTACGGCCACCCCTTCATGCTCGCCCTTGAACGTGAGGCATTCGAACGTGTCAGGTCAAAGTCACGGGACTGCAGGGTCCTCGTCCCGCAGACCGGGTGTGCCGACCGTCCCGGGTCCGCCGGACTGGACGATAATACCGGTAACCGCGTGGAAATCCCTGCATCTTCACCTGAACGGGTGTCAAGGTTCCTTGCTGCGACCGCTGCCGGTGGCAGTGTCACCCCGGGGTCGGTCAGGTCAGTAAGGTTTTCAACCCGCATGGCTGAGTTCCGGTCAATAGCCGGGACAATTGCCGCACTCCACGGATCAGGCGTCCCGTACCGCGAGATCGCGGTCGCCCTTCCCGACATCAGGGGAGCCTACCGGGAACTCGCCGATGTCCTCCATGAGTACGGCATCCCGTACCTGGCTCCGCCGGTGGTCCCGCTGCTTTCTTTCCCGGTGGTCCGGTTCCTTGCCGAAGGGTTCCGCCTTCCCCTCACCGACTACCAGCGCGAAGACCTGGTCTCGTGGGTAGGCAGCCCGTACTTCCGGTGGCCTTCCCAGGACGGCAGCGAAGCAGTCCCGGCGATGGCCGAGGTTGACCTCCTGTCACGCCACCTGGGTATCACCGGCGGGCGCACGGGGTGGTCCAGGGGGCTTGAGGAGACCGCCCGTCTCATGGAGGAGAATGGCTGGGAACCGGATATCCCCGGCTGGCTCTCCGGGCGTTCGGCCTGTATCGCCAGGTACCTGTCAGGTCTCATCGGCAGGCTTTCAGCACTCAACGCTCCCCGGAGCCCCCGTGAACACCTCCGCGCTGTCACGGAGTTCCTCCTGGACATGCGTATCCCTGTCCTCGATGACCATATAGTAGACCATTCCCTGGTTAACAGCGAACGATCGGCCCTTTTCAGGGCGTGTTCCCTCCTCCGGCAGGTCCCCGGCCTCCCCTGGCCTGACCCTGATGAACGGGTTCCGTTCGGCTCGTTTGTTTCAGCCTTCACGGCCCTTGCCCGTGAGGAATACCTCGCCGCCGGAGGTCCTCCCGGGGTCAGGATCGCGGGAATCAGGGAACTGGCACATCTGCGCTTCGGGCATGTATTCCTTGCCGGGCTGGCAGAGGGAGCGATCCCCAGCCCCACCACGCGGCTCCCCCTTTGCACCCGGCCGGAAAGCCAGCGGATGGGGGCCCGGACCCTCCACGAGGTCGTGGCTGAGGAGCGGTTCGCCTTCGCCGCGGCGTGCCTCACCGCCGGCGACTGCCTGTATATCAGCTGCCCCGATTCCAACGGGTCCGGCCCCGTCCTCCCGTCGGTGTTCTTCGAGGACCTGTCATCAGCCGGAGGCGTCCTCCCCTGGGACACCCCCCCTGAAGACAGTTCCGCGAGGTCCCGCCAGCTGGAAGCCGGAAAATGCATGGCTGCCGGGGACTTTGAAGGGGCGTCCCGGCTTCTCCCGGCGGGTTCCGGCATCCGTGAGATCGCAGGCCGGATCACCGCCGAGGATTTTCACCGGCAGGGGCATTGCGACTCGGCATATGACGGCGTGCTGCAGGACATCCCGGAGATCGTCACCAGCCTGCAGCGACGGTTCGGCCCTGACCGGACATGGTCCGCCTCCCAGATCGAGACCTATGCTACCTGTCCGTTCAGGTTTTTCATTGAACGGGTCCTTTCAATCAGCCCCCT
This sequence comes from uncultured Methanoregulaceae archaeon, assembly GCA_964530035.1. Taxonomy (GTDB): domain Archaea; phylum Halobacteriota; class Methanomicrobia; order Methanomicrobiales; family Methanospirillaceae; genus KLAP105. The sequence goes on along the minus strand of CAZGXZ010000009.1, from coordinate 23,370 downwards.
GCCCGATCCCGACGAGGACACGGCGGTCAGGGACTTCGGCAGCATCGCCCACCAGGTCCTTGCGACGTATTACCTGGAACGGACAGGCAAAGGCCTCGGGATGGCCGGTCCCGGCTCGGTTGATACGGCACACCGGGATATCCTCGGGATCGCGGAAGGTCTCCTGTCAGCCGTAAGGGCGAGAGGCCCACGGTGGCGTGCCCTCGAACGGGAGATGACCGGCGGAGGGTATGCAGGACCGGGCATGCTGTACCGGTTCCTCCTCTACGAATCACAACGGAGCGGGACGGGCCTGGTCCCGTACCGGTTTGAACTCGGTTTTGGCATGGAAGGTACAGGAGACGGGCAGGAGTTGCCTGCCGTTGACCTCAATGCAGACAGACCGGGGTTGCCGTTCAGGCTCAGGGGCAGGATCGACCGTGTGGACATGACTCCCGACGGCCGGTTCATCGTTACGGACTACAAGACCGGGGCTTCTGTACCACGCCAGAAGGAGGTGGACCAGGGGGTTGCCCTGCAGCTGCCCCTCTATATCCTCGCCTACCAGGGGCTGACCGGATGCCCCCCGGCAGGGGGGATGTACCTCGGGTTGAAAGGGGAGGTGAAAGCCGGCGCGAGCGTCATGGCACCGGAAGCAACGCAGTATGCCGGGCTCGCGGCCAGGAAAGGCAGGGACCTCGATGCGTTTCTCGAACAGACGCTCCAGGTATCAGAAGACCATGTCATGAATATCCGTTCAGGGAGGTTTCCCCTGCCGCTTAACCGTGGCTGCCCGGGCCGGTTCTGCGATGCACGGACAGCCTGCAGGTTTTCATCGTTCAGGACGGTACCCGACGAGGAAGAGGCCGGGGAGGGTCCGGCATGACGCCCGAAGGCCAGGAGAAGGCCATCAGGGGCCATGGGCACAGCATGGTCGTCACCGCCGGGGCGGGCACCGGGAAGACCCATGTGCTCGTCCAGCGGTATCTCGCCCTGCTCCGGGAACAGGGGGCGTCCATCGGGGAGGTCCTTGCCCTGACGTTCACCGACAAGGCAGCAGCAGAAATGAGGAGCCGAATCAGGGAGGAGGCCGGAGTACTCTCCCACCTCGCGCCGCAGGTGCTTGAGGAAGAACTGATCGTCGCTCCGGTCATGACGTTTCACTCCTTTTGTGCGACGGTGCTGCGGGAGTACCCGGAAAAGGCAGGGATCATCCCGGGCTTTGCCGTCATGGACGAGACTGAGGCTGCACAGGTCAGGGCGGACTCGTTCGACAGGCTCGTGCGGGGAGTGACCTGCTGCGAGGACAGCGGGGCGCTTGAACGGGTCCTCGCCTGCACACCCAGGACAACACTCAGGGACATCCTTGAAGCGCTCTATGACGACCGCGGGAGGAGTACCGGTTTTTTCCAGCTTCTCGGGCAGGACCCCCGGGAAATACAGGAGGCCTGGTCTGCCTATTCCGGGCGGGAACGCGAAAGGCGGGTCGGGGAGGCGCTGAGGGACCCGCTCGTCAGGAAGAGCCTTGACCGGCTCTTCCTGCTCATGGAGCGGAACACCGACCGGTCTGACCGCGCCATTGCCACCCTGCACGGCGCCCGGGAAGACCTCCTTGTCCTTGCAGACCCCTCGTCTGACCTGGACGGGCTTGCAGGAGCATTAAAATCTGTTTCAGGCATCCAGCTGACCGGCGGGAGCGCTTCGCGGTGGGCCGGGGATGACTTCCCGTCCTACAAGGAATGCATGAGGATTGTAAGGGACACCGCAAAAGACCTGGCCCCCCTGCTGGAGATGGAGGTTTCCCCCGGTTCCCGTCACCACGAAACGGCGGTCCTTTACCTGCATGACATCCGGGTCCTGTTCGATGCCTATTGCAGGGACCTTGACTCCGTCAAGGAGCAGTGCGGGGCCCTCGACTTCGACGACCTGGTATGGTATGCCCAAAGGCTCCTTGACTCGGACGGGCAGGTTGCCCGGGACCTCTCGGCCAGGTACCGCTTCATCCTGGTCGACGAGTTCCAGGACACGGACCCTTCACAGTTCGGGATGATCCTGAGTATCCTTACCGGTGTGAGAGGCAGGAACAACCGGCTGTTCATCGTCGGGGACCCGAAACAGTCCATATACCTGTTCAGGAACGCCGACGTGACACGGTTCCGCGAGGCCGCGGAGTTCATCACGACGGAGTTCGAGGGCCATACGGTGAACCTCGACACGAACTTCCGGAGCGCCCCCGAACTGGTGACCTTTGCAAACGCATTCTTTTCCCTGATTTTTCCCCCTTCCAAGAAACCATGGGAGTTTGAGTACCAGCCGGTAGCCGCCTGCGACATGCGCCAGGAGACCACGGGAGGAGTCGAGTTCCTCGCGGTCCCCGAACAGGAGGGTAAGAAGTCCTATGATGCTGAATCGGACGCCGTGGCACGACGGATCCAGGTGCTCGCAGAAAAGGAGCGCCCCATGGTCTGGGAACCGGACGGGACGGGGGCAATGACCGGCAGGCCGGCAGGGTACGGCGATATCGCCCTCCTTCTTGCACGACGGACACACCTTCCCGCCTGGACCGCCGCCCTCTCACGGTACGGGATCCCCTTCCATGTCCATGCAGGGACCGGCCTGTTTGCCAGGCAGGAGGTCATGGACCTTACCAGCACCCTTGCATTCCTCTGCCGGCCCCATGACGACATGGCCCTCCTCGGGGCGCTCCGGTCCCCGTTCCTCGGTCTCCCTGACGACACCCTGTTCCTTGTCTCCATGGCAGGGGGGAGGACACTCTGGGAAAAGGTCCGGGAGTATGCAGGGCACCACCCCGCTGATACCGGGGTATCCCGGGTCATCCGGATCCTCTCCCGCTGGCTTGCATACCGTGGCAGGGAGCCTCTGACCCCGTTTATCAGGCGCATCCTGTCTGAGTCAGGAGTGTACACGGTATATGCCGCCCTCCCCGACGGGCCGCAGATGCTTGCAAACATCGAGAAGGTCGTGCACATGACCACAGAGGACACCGTCCTCACCAGGGGCCAGGACCTTTCAGTGTTCTCCGACGGGCTTGCCCGGTCCATCGATGAAGAGGAGCGGTCAGGCCAGGGCCAGCCTGAAGACCCTGTCCGTGACCGGGTCAACATCATGACCATCCATGCGGCCAAGGGGCTTGAGTTCCCGGTGGTGGTGGTCCCTGAATGCTCCCACCCGGGAAAGCACTCGTCCAAACCGTTCATGTTCGGGGATGAACCCGCGATAGCCGGTGTGAAGGCGCCGGACCCTGACAGGGACCACGAGGTGCACCCGACACCGGTCCTCGCCATGCTCACCCGGGAACTTCATGAAAAGGAGACGGCCGAGTACCGCCGGCTCCTCTATGTCGCGTTCACGAGGGCCCGCGACTACCTGGTCCTATCAGGCATGGTGAAGCCTGATGCACGGGAAAAAGCCGCCAGTGGGAACTCCGGCACTGACTTCCTGCTGTCGCTCCTGTACAGCCAGGGTGCTGACCCGGCCGGCGGCTGTGTCCCGGTGAAAGCCCCTGACGGTTCAACGGTCGGTGTCAGGTTCATCACCGACCCCGGAATATTCACCGCTGAAAAACGGTGCCGGTCACCCGGCCAGGTCATGATACCGGACAATGTGCCGGACTCGCCTGCAAGAGTCGCGCTGGCGGCGACAACGTCCGGGCCGCGACCGCTGACAAGGATTTCCGTGTCAAAAATCGAGGACACTGACCTTAAAAAGAGAGAGCCGGGTGTCCCGCCAGGCGTCCCCACCCGGAGTGTCCTGAGAAACCTTCCTGGCTCGCCTGAAACTACCTTCGGCACGGCGGTACATGAGGTCTTTGAGGGCAGGGATGCCGCCGGGGTATGTCGCAGGCACGGTCTCCCGGATACCGATGCCGCACGGATCGATGGATATTACCGGTGTTTCCTTCAGCACTCCCTCATACGTGATGCGACAAGGGTATTTACCGAGTTCCCGTTCGTCACCACCATTTCCGGTGTCGAGGTCAGCGGAGTCATCGACCGGCTCCAGGTGATGCCAGACGGGAGCCTGGTCGTCATCGACCTCAAGACCGGGGCGGGTGACGAGGAGGACGCCGATCTCGTTGAGAAATACCGCGTGTCAGTCAGCACCTATTGCCATGCCGTTTCGCAGATGACCCGGAAGGCGGTGAGCGGATGGGTGTACTGGGTCGAGTGTGACAGGCTGGTACCCTTCCCGTTACTTCCTCACCGCGACCTGGAACCGCTTGTCGCGGCGGCGGTCACCGTGTTCCAGGAGGAGGACGGTATCCCTCTCGATGAAGGTGGGGAGGCTCATCAGTCACCGGGAGAGGAGTTCGGCTGAAAAAAACCGTGTTTGCGCCCGGCAGGGTGTTTCCACCCGGTGTTCCGTCTGCTGCCTTCATGGCCCCCCCGTCCGGACGTTCCTTCCTGAATCCCGGAACGAACCATTATCCGGCATACCGGCGTAGTACTACCCCTGAGAGGACGTTTCCGGATGAATGAATATGCACGAAAGGCTTCCCACATCCTTTTCGGTGTCGGCATCGCCGCCCTCATATGGATCCTTCCGCGTGACATCGCTCTTTTTGTCATCGCCGTTTCACTCGTTGCCGGCCTTGCCATCATCGACCTGTGCCTGAAAGGGTACTCCATACCGGTCATCCGCGAGGTCCTTGCCACCCTCGAGAGAAATGAGGAAATCCCGGGAAAAGGCGCGTTTTTCTTTGTTTTTTCCGCACTGGTCCTCGTGATCCTCTTTCCGACCCTGATAGCCGCCGCCTCAATCCTCGTCCTTGCGGTCCTCGACGGCATGGCGACCATTGTCGGCCTTGCAATAGGAAAACACAGGATATGGAACAAGAAGACCTGGGAGGGATTTGCCGGGGGGGTTGTCGCGGCAATTGTCGTCCTGCTGCCGCTTTTTCCCCCGGTGTCGGCAATCACCGCAGCGTTGGTGGGAGGGATCGTCGAACTCGTGTCACCGGTTGACGACAACCTCGTGGTCCCCTTTGCGATTGCAATCCTCCTGCTGTTCATACCCCTCTGAACAGCGAGCCGTTTTTACCACGGGTTTGAAAAATCGGGATGTGCAGACCTGTGCAGTCCTCGTGGAGTGATAATCTCATGTCCGCCAGCGTCCCGGATACGCCGGCATGCAGGATTTTGGTGACCATGCACTGAAAACAACCATTTCATAGGAGTACACCCCGCATGATACCAATACCGGGCGCGATGACTCAACAACATTAAACATCTTTCAGAAGCATTCATTTTTTCATGGTGGTCTGAAATGGCCAGGCAGAAACTCAAGAACCTTCATGACGATGAGTACGAACACCCGTTCGACCACAAGGCGCTCGAGGCACTCGAAAAAACACCTGCACTGGACACCATCCTCCAGAAGTTATGGGAGAAGGTGGGAGAGAACTTCCTCCGGGTCCAGTACACCGGGAGCTGCATCCAGGTGACCGAGAACAATTTTGGAAACCTCTACGCGTTGTTCAAGGAGGTCAAGGCAATCCTGAACGTCCCGGGGGACATCGAACTCTACCTGATGCAGAACCCCTATCCGAACGCCTTTACCATCGGGGTCGAGAACCCGATCATTGTCATCACGACGAAGTCAGTCGACCTCATGAACGACGACGAGCTAGTCTACCTGATCGGGCATGAAATGGGCCATATCAAGAGCAAGCACATGCTCTACCAGCAGACCGCGAACCTCATCACGATGTTCGGGGGATTTGTCGGCAACCTTACCCTGGGGATCGGTGACATCATCACGACCGCCGTCCAGGTCCCGCTCCTGTACTGGTCCCGCATGGCAGAGTTCACCTCGGACCGGGCAGGCCTCCTCACCTGCCAGGACATCAGGGTCGCCACGTCCGTGAACATGAAACTCGCCGGTCTTCCGGAAAAATACATGGACAACCCACCGGTCGATTCCTTCCTGGCCCAGGCCCGGGAGTTTAAAGACTATGACTACAACACGCTCAACAAGCTGTTCCGCCTGTTCACCGAACTGAACCCCTGGCAGGGAATGACCCATCCCTGGACTGTGATGAGGGCAGCCGAGCTCATGAAGTGGATCGATGAGGGCGGGTACGAGCGGGTCCTCTCCCGCCAGACCTTCGACCCCGCGACCATGAGTGATGCTATCCGGAACCCCGTCTGCCCGAAATGCAATACGGAGCTCAAACCAGGGAAGAAGTTCTGCCATAACTGCGGGGCACCCCAGGAAGTGGACACCCCGGTGACACAGGCCGGTCTATGCCCCGCCTGCAAGGCAGAGGTCCAGCCGGGAAAGAAGTTCTGTCCGCACTGCGGGGCTCCCCAGGAACAGGGTACGGCCCCCGCTCCAGCCCCTGCCGCGGTTCCGGCATGCCCGGCCTGTGGCACCCCCTTTGCTGCGGATGCCCAGTTCTGCCAGAACTGCGGAAAAAAGCGCGAATCACCCTGACCGGGGATTTCGGGGGTCCCTTCCCCTACCCGGATCCTATTCTGTCAGGCAGGACCTGTGAGAGCACGGCCCGTGCATATGCTCCTGCACCTCCGGGAAAGACCAGGCTGTAGGGTGCCCCCGGAAGGAAAAAACAAACCTCGTCCGCCTGCCCGGGTCCTCCCTCCACGATATCGACCGAGGATATGGCAGACAAGGGCAGGAAAAAGTTCTCCCCGGGCTCAAGGAGCGTTTCAGGGCTCATGGTCAGCAGCTCGTCCCAGGGAGCACCGGTTGTACCGCTTCCACCTGCCCGGCCGGCAGTCCCTTCCTCCCAGGAGGCCATCCGTTCTGCGAGCGCTTCATCGATGCTGGAGAAAATGACCCGCTGGTCGGTCACAACAAGGTTCCAGCTGTACTGGAACCCGAACCCCTCCACCTCGGGTTCGCTTCCCGACGCGATAACGCCAAGAGCCGTTTCTGGCACGCCTCCCGGATGAAGCATGAAGAAGAGAGCGGTTCTTGCAGGAAAAAAGGTTCCCAGCCGGAAATACAGGGTTACCTGCCCGTCCTGGTGCAGGATGATGATCTGGTCGGTATCGGTCGAAAGGTCGCTCTCACCCCTGACTACCCCGACCCGGTCCCTGTATACCACGATATTCCGCGGGTCCTCTGCAAGGACCTCTCCAGACCCCATGGACGAATAACGCTCCCAGGGCCGGTCGTCCACCGTGACCGAGGCAAGGAGCTGCCTCTCCCTCGCGGCATCGCCCGTGTAAAAATCCGGGGCGCTCCACGCGATTTTCAGGAGCGAAAAGCCGGCACCGGCCACGAGGTCCCGGAGCGTCTTCCCTTCGAATTCCTTTTCCGCGAGTTTTGCCATGACCCCGGTCATGGCATCGCTCATCTCTTTTTTTCGCGGTCCGGGGACGAAGGCGACCACGAAACAGTCGCGGTATACCACGAGCGTGCACTCATCTGTCCGAAAGAGGCCCTCTGCCGTGTACGCGAAGGGGATGACCGCCAGCGGGGTGTCCCCTGTCCCGTCTGATGAATGGGTTTCGCTGGATTCCTGACACCCGGCAACGCCCTGTTCTCCGGGGGCTGGTCCGATGGGGTGTCCACACCCTTCACAAAACCGGTTTCCCGGGGTGATCTCATCTCCGCAATATGCGCAGAACCGGTCCATGAATCAAAGTGACCTTCCCTGACCAAAAACCTGTGGCAGATCTGAAAAACCCCTGCGGTCACCATGAAAACCCCGGAGGGAGTTGGGAAAAATACGGTAAAAGTCTACAAAAAATGGGCAAAAAATGGATCTGTGAAAATCCGCTACATATGCTATTTTTTTTCACCCCATTATGAGCGATCTCCATCAGCGGTAATTGTGATTATGGGATTTGGTAGGGAAATGCTAATAATAGCCTCATAATAAGGAGATTTTCAATGGGGGATTTTCACGGCCCGGGTGTAAAATCCCGTTCATCTGCGTTTTCCAAAGCCGATTTTTTAGTTTTGACCTTAAACAGCCAGAGGATGAGAGAGATTTGAACCGGGGGGGGGCCGCCCCCCCCAAAACCCAGCCAAAAAAAACCGTGGGGCGCCGGTTTGGGTTTAGGTATGAGGGGTGGTTGGGGTTTAGTGTGTTTTT
>CAZGXZ010000009.1:0-15295 GCA_964530035.1 uncultured Methanoregulaceae archaeon | reverse complement strand
GTTCGTGATTTATTGTTTTGTGGTTTTAAGTCTTCAGCGATTTTTTCAGATCCAAATCTTCATGAAGGGCCGTGAGACCGCCGCCGGGGCGCCCACCGGGGGCGGCGGGGTATCGTTTCGGGGGTATGGAGGCGAAGCCTCCACAAAGGATTAGTGGTTATGGGACATTGGGGATGGTGATGCTATGGAATCAGCAGGGTCTGGATACATTGTAATAGGTCTCTAAATATTTCAGATCCCGTTTCTTCAATCATGCAGGTTTCCTGACAAGTATGTCAGGCACAGAAGAAGTATTTGTTAAAAATTGAGATTTCCTCAGAGAATTTTAAAAATAGCCTTTTAATAAGGAAATTTTGGATGGGGACCTTTATGGCCAGGGTGCGAACTCCCATTCATCTGCATTTTAACCGGGCCTAAAAAAAGGAAAGCCTGTGGGACGGTTCGGGTCCTCTTTACTTCTCATCGATCATGGGGTCGATGGACCGGGCCCTTTCCATGAGACCCCTGCCTTTTTCCAACTGGCCCGTCTCCATGCAGGATATGGCAAGGTACTTGAGGGCGAAGGCATCGTCCGGGACCAGGCCGAGGTATGTTTCGAAATCGGGCAGGGCCTCCTCGTACCGGGAAAGGTAGAAGTAATCAAGTCCCCGGTTGAACAGGGCCTCGATACGTACGGGGTCCATGGCAAGGACGCGGCTGTAGGCCATGGCTGCCTCCTCGTACAGGAGGGCCGTGTCAAGGTCCATGGCATACCCGAGGAGCAGCTCGGCATCGCCCTCATTCCCGGCCAGCAGTGGCTCCTCCGGGACACCAGGTGTGACGGCCGGGCTTCCGCACTGCTCGCAGAAACGGTTACCAGGATCGAGTGGCTCCCCGCAATGCCCACAAAAAAATTTCCCCGGGCTCATGGTGCGTTCTCGCCCCTGCCGATCCATCCGGTGATGAATGCCAGCACCACTGCAATGATTCCCGCAATGATCAGGATGACGCCAAGGGCGGAAAGAGCCCATTCAAAGGGGGGGAGATAGCCGGAAACAAGAAACAGGACTACCCCCAGGGCGACGGCAGCCAGGCACTGGCCCCAGATCCGGTTCATGCTCCCCCCGGGTGCCGGCCCCTGTAAATTCCACGGGAATTTTTCAACCTTTCCTCCCCGCAGTGTCCGTGGGTTACCGTTTCAGCACACATCCAGGTCAGAACCCCATGGGAAGGAACATGAGTGAGAGGAGGATCCCGACAACCAGGCAGACGGCACCGGCGATCATGGCCAGCTTCCCGTTCCGCTCCCCCCGTTTTGTCGCGATATACCCGAGGATGATGGCTATAGGGCAAAGAATTATCGGGATGAACAGGATTCCGACCACTGCCACCACGATACCCACTCCGGCATACGTCCCCCATTCCCCCTGGGACACCGGCGGGGGGGCCGTAACCGGCCCACCTGAATCGGGTACGATAGGTTTTCCACATATCTCGCAAAACTGGGCCGATTCAGTATTTTCCGATCCACAAGAAGGACAGAACATAGGCATCCTGAATCAGACCTATGCGGGAGTCGTGGTTTAATCTTTTGCATCGGCTTTCTTCACTGTGGTATCCTGAATTATGTTTACACATAGGACCACCCGTTAACATACCCAAGGACCCGCTCGGGTGGGAGGCGGTACCAGAATGCGTTGCAGGGTTCATCATAATCCAAGCTTGAGTGAGGTTTAACCTCATTGTGCCAGATCACTATTTTGTCTACCGTCCTGAATTTTGGAATTCGGCGTTCAACTTCACCGAAGAACCGTTCGATCTTACCATTCGTCCGGGGATGTTTTACTCGTGCTACGATGTGCTTGATACCGTGTTTATCAAGGAATCCTTTGAAGGAATGGTGAGCATTTTTCCGATCCCGAGCGGATACAAACTGGGTTCCATGATCAGTAAGGATCTCACGAGGTATCCCATACTGTGCGAACCCCATTTCGAGCACCAGAATTGTATTTTCCGTTGTCGGTGAATCAAACAAACCATGACATGTGACAAGACGCGATGAATCATCCATGAACGCGACAAGCCATTTCACCTGGCCATCGGGGGTCACCTGTTTCCAACCCCCCTGCCAGAGTGACATGGAATGTGCTCGCTCGAACCTGACCCATTTCCTCTGCTTCCTTTTCTTCATATTCACTTCTTCAACCAGTGTCCTTTCCGGTCCGGATATGACAGAAAGAGGTGCAGGTCTCACATGCCGAGTCGCACGGCTCGACATGGATCGTCACGCTTGCCCGCGGAAATTCCAGTTTCAGGTCCGCTTCCAGGTGATCGGTGAAGTCATGGGACTGTTCGACGCTGACTTTTCCCGGGAAGCAGAGGTGGAACTCTATGAATACGTCAGGGCCGGCCCTCCGCGTCCGCAGGCTGTGGAAATTGATGTATTCAGCCTCGTGCTCGCAGATGATGTGACGGATCCGGTCTTCTTCATCATCCGTCAGCCGCGAATCGATCAGGTCGGAGTATGCCCGCTTCGTCAGGTCGAATGCGGCCTTCATGATGATGACCGCCACCGCTATCGCAAAGAGCGGGTCCAGGAACGTAAGCCCGGTAATCCTGATGAGGACCAGGCCGATGAAAACACCGAGCGAGGTATAGACATCGGTCCTTAGGTGCCAGGCATCCGATTCCAGGGCGATGGACTGGGCCTGGTGTGCAACCTTCATCAGCCTCGCGGAGACGAGCCAGTTGACGACGGCAGAAATTCCCATGACAAGGATCCCGAGCATGAGGAGCTGGCCCTGCATCTCCTCGCTCCCGTGGCCGGCAAGCTTCTCCAGTGCCTCGCGGATGATCAGGATTGCCGCTGCAAAGATGAGGAGCGCTTCGACCAGCCCGGAAATGACCTCGAACTTCCCATGCCCGAAGGCATGGACGTCATCCGGAGGTTCGGACGATTTCCTGACGGAAAAAAACGCGATGACCGCTGCAACGAGGTCCATCGAGGAGTGGATGGCCTCGGAAATGATGCTTACAGACCCGGACGCAAACCCGACCATGAATTTCAGGACCACGAGGGCGGTATTCGAAAAGACGGAAAGACGGGCGGTCTGCTGCTTCAGACGGTTGAGATCTTCGTTACTGGGAGGAGCGCCTGGTTTCACGGGTTCTCACAGGTTTCACGGCCCTGCCCGGATGACAGGTACAGGTGAACCACCGTAAGGTAACCGGTTGGCCTGCATCCGGGATAGGGTTTTCGGAGTATGGGAGAACGCATTGGCAAAGACGGTTGACGAGGGCGTTACCCCCTTAATAACCCCTGCCCCGGGATTTCCAGCTACTACGGTGGAGGGCATGACAACAGAGCGAAATTGAACAGGCATTCTCTGCATGAGGGGTACGTGCCGCCAGGATATGGAATGCTGCTCTCCCCATGGACGAAGTCGGTGAGGCCATCGGGATCCTGGCCGGATGGGAGAAGGGTTCTCAGGATGACCGGAAACCGGGTCTCACCATGGTATCAGTCGACCGGGCCAATAATAAATTAAGTTATATTAGCAATTTTAACAATTTGGTCCTGCTATCCGGGTCCAAAAACGCGTCAATACGGGAATAGGGAAACGTGCGGAGCCCTGAACCCGGGGTAGCTATCGGACCGATTAGTCCTCGCTGCTCCAGCTGTACTCCTGGTCCTCGATCATGTGGATGACCCGGTCAGGTATGTCGGTTATGATCACCATGACAATGCCGTTGCCGCATGCCGGGCACCTGCCGCTCTTGATAGCCGCCAGCTCCTTTATCTGGGACTTGTCCATTCCTGAACGCTGAATGATGCGGGGGTCCCATACCGGGGGGATGTTCATGAGCATCGCCGCGGAAAATTCGTGGTGGCACCGTATGCAGAATACCCACAGTCCGTACTCGATATGGCTCTCCTGCTTGTGCCGCTGACAGAGTGATTCGGTTACGGGGTGGTGGTTGTACCAGTCGTCGAACTCGATGAGCCGTACCGGGACCCCGCTGTGGATCATGATTTCTGACGCCCGCATGGAAAACGGATCGAACCCAGAAATATGCACAAGCGTGCCACAACTGCTGCATACCACCCTGACGCCAAGGACAGGGTGGACGACGTCCACTGAAAGCCGGTTCAGTTCCCCGCACCCCGGGCAGGTAAAAAAAAGGCAGCCGCGCTGGACCCCGGCCCCCTTCACGGTCGGGAGGTGGGGATAGATCCGTTTTGCAGGCTCTGGATGGGTCTTCGCCGTTCCCGCCCCCTCCTTTTCATGGCCTTGCTCCGTCTCCCCGGGAGTGGGAGCTGTCCCGCCAGGTGTTTCGGCCTTTTTTTTGAAAAACGGAAACATACCACCCATTGACCCCCTCCAGCTTCCTGTAAGAGACGGAATGGATGTTCAAGGTAATGAAATGATGGGACGATGGAAAGAATTCCGGCCACCCAAAATGAAATACCGAGGCGGGTCAACCCTGCAAGCATCCCGCCGATCAGACAGGGGAACCGGAAAAGACATGGGAAGGCCCGTTATTCCTAGGATAACCCGTTTGCCAGGCCGCAATCACCGTTGTGTTTCTGCTTTGTTTCTTCTCATGAGGGAGCACAGGACACCGGCCCCGCAGAGCACGGAGAATAAAAGGAATGCATAATGGACCGCTTCAAGAAATTCTGGGTAATAATCCGCCGTTATCTCGACCCTCCCGATGATTACCGCAAAGAGGGTCATCGCGATACCCATCGACAACATCTGGCCGAGTAGCCGCATGGTACTGACAATTCCCGACGCAACGCCGTAATACCGTTTTTCAACCGAGCCCATGATGGCATTCGTGTTCGGCGAGGTGAACAGGCCGAACCCAAGCCCGATAACCAGGAGGGCAAACAGGATGTACCACAACGGGGTGGTATCACCGAGCCCGGTGAGGAGCAGGATGCCGATCCCCGAACATGCCATACCGACCGACGCGATGAGGCCCGGGTCGACCCGGTCCGAGAGCCGCCCGGCAAACGGGGAGACGGCAACCTGGGCCAGGGGGGCGGCAATCAGGATAATCCCGGCATATTCAGGGGGGTAATCACGGGTATACTGGAGAAAGAGACTTATTAAGAAGGACACCGAGTAGGTGGCGCTGTAGTTGATAAGAGCTGCAAGGTTGGAAAAGGTGAAGACCCGGCTTTTCTTGAACAGCCCCATGTACAGGACGGGATGGGCCTGGCGGTCCTCGTACCTGATGAACAGGACGAGGAGCACGAGCGCCGCGACAAGGAGTCCGGCCCCGGACAATCCGGGAAGTTCGGAAAATCCCACCATGGCGGCGAGGAGCATCAGGCTGTAGATGACCGAGCCGGCCAGGTCAAAGGGCTCCCCCCGGCACTCGGCCCACTCCCCTTTCAGCATCGTGATGACCAGGATGAAAACCGAGATCCCAAGGGGCACATTGATCAGGAAGATGCTCCGCCACCCGAAAAACCCGGTAAGGATACCGCCCAGGAACGGGCCGGCCGTCAGGCCGAGGTATACCGAGGTGATATAGATGCCAAGCGCCCTCCCCCGTTCACCCTGGGGAAATACCGAGGTCAGGATGGCGACTGATGTCCCGAAGATCATGGAGCTGCCGAGCCCCTGGATGACCCTGAACGCCAGGAGCATCGGGGTGGAAACGGCCAGGGTCATGAGCAGCGATGCCAGGGAGAATATCGCGATCCCATAGAGAAAAATACGTTTTCTACCATGTATGTCTGCGATCTTTCCTAGGGGGACGAGGAAGAGCGCGGATGCCAGCAGGTAGGCGGTCGCCACCCAGGAGAGCGTGACCGCGTCCATGTGGAGCTCCCCGGCGATCGTGGGGAGGGCGATGTTGACCGCCGAGCCGTCAAACGGGGTTAAAAAACCGGCAAGGACCGCAATGAACAGGACGATCCTCTTCTGGGTTGTCGCAGCCCTTTTTTCACCGGGGCCAGGACCGACCGCTCTGGATATCGGGGCATCAGCAGGGCCGGGCTCAAGGCTTGTCATGGCAATGTCAGAATATGGCCGCCTGAAACAGGAGTACCTGTACGTCTTGGAGAGGGGGACGAAGTATATTGCGATGACATACCGGGGTTATCAGAGCGAGGTCCGGAAAGGGAGAGGAGTTACGGGAGAAGCAGGTCACAGAGTGCGCTTCCAACCGATACGAGGACCGTGGACGGAACGGCATAGCTCCATCCTGCCGGTCGTAACTCATCCTGCTGCCGGCCTGATATCCATCCCGGCAGTCCCGGCATCATTCCTCGAGGCAGGGCCGTGAAGAAATGGTAAGAACGGAAAAAACAACAAAAACCACCTGCACCCGGCCTGAACGGCCGGATGAGAGGTTCACCCCCATCACACGATTGAGGTGCCGTATCATTGTATGGAGGTTGGACTGACGGGGGCTTATATAAAAATCTTCGTTCCTGAATAAGGCCTTTCTTCTCTCACAGGGAACGGGGAGGTGGGGCTCTGGGAAAACAACGGTGTATAGGAGGATTACCGGTATTATTCACAAGCCCGGGGCGGTTCTCTGGTCACCCGACCGATACCGTGTCATTTGGGGGCAGGCCGGATGAGCTGCCATCCCGGGTCCGGGACATCCATACAGAGCGGGAAATCCTGGTCCCGGCAAACGACGGCAGGGAAGATGTTCCCTTTTCCAGTCCTTGAAACAGTCGGGGCAGGGAGACCTTCAGCCGGCGCCGTCCTACTGGTCCCTGATGTAGCCCTTTTCTACCCAGAACTCGTACTGGTGTTTCCAGGCTTCCTTGTTGAGGGTTGCAAGGCGGCAGAAGTAATCGCGTCTGGCGTCCAGGAAAGCCTGTTTTTCAGGGTACTGCCGTTTTGAACGGATCGCTGATGCCAGCTCCCTCCCAAGGGCTGTGGCCTGGACTGTTGCATCGGCAAGGGCATCCGGTCCCTTTGACAGGGCCACACCGACACCGCCTATCGCGACGACACCAACGGCACCAAGCACGGTGTTAAGGTAGTCCACCACTTCCTGTTCCCTGGACCCGCCGGCGGTCGAGACCGAACAACCGTACTTTCCGGCCAGCAGCTGGCAGTGGACCGCGTCGGCGAGCCGGTCAATCCAGCGCTTCAGCTGGGCGGTAACGCTGTCGATGTACACCGGCGATCCAAGGACAATGCCGTCAGCCTCCTCGAGTTTCGAAAAGAGAGCGGCTGCATCGTCATCATGGATGCACTCGCCCGTGAGGTAGCATGTCTCGCACCCGGTACAGAACTCGATGTCGAGACTGCAGATATCCACGATCTCCGTTTGCGCTCCTTCCTGTTTCGCCCCGTCCAGGACCGCCCGGACGAGCTGCAGCGTCCGGCTCCGGTCCTTTCTCGGGCTCCCGTTAATACCAACGATCTTCATCCGTTTCACTTCCGGCCCTTCCTGGAGCCTTCCCTATCCTGGCCTCCAGGGTGTCGTACTAGTGGTGCACACGCGGCCCCTTTTATATCCAGCTGGTCCGACCACGGCCGTCCGGATCTGCCTGAACAGGGAGGGCCTCCTCTTCCCGGGAGAGAGGGTCATGGTCATCCTGGACACCAGGATTGGTCCGTCCAGGACAGTTCCATTGAGTCGCAGCTCTCCTGCCTGCCGGCTGCCTACCCTCGCTTATAGCCGATCGTCCGCAAAAATGCTGTCCTCCACCTGACACCATCGGGCGCCTCGACACCTTTCGGCCGCTCTCCGTCGATGACACCCATTATCCCGCACCCCTGGGCAGACTCCGCCACGATCACCTCCGCCGGGTTGGCCGTGGCGCAATAAATGGTGCAGACCTCCTGGAGTTGCTTGATCGCATTGAGGACATTCATCGGGTAGCAGTCACGCAGGAAAAGGATGAACGAATGGCCAGCTCCGATGGCAAGGGCATTCTCCTTCGCCATGGCGGTCAGCTCCGGGTCGTTCCCGTCGAGCCGCACGAGGCACTCTCCTGATGACTCGCAGAACGCCAGCCCGAACCTGGCTCCCGGGACAGAACCTGCGACCGCCTCGCTGATGTCCTCCACGGTCTTGATGAAATGTGACTGCCCGAGGATGAAGTTCACCTCGGCGGGCTTCGTGATGGTCACCCGCCTGAAACTGATATCCTGGTCCATGGTACCTCCCTCATGTGGTCATGGGTATCGTGCATGAAATAGCTGCTGGATGCCAGGGACCGCATTGCCATCTCCGCGGATGAGCCAGCCGGAAAGCTCGGGAATGGCAGGGGATTCGGACCTTAAAACCGTTTCCGGTAGACAAGGGCACCTGCGACGGGACATGTCTCCGTGCACCTCCCGCACAGGTAGCACTCGCGTTTCGAAGCATCCCTGCCGGCAGCCCCGACCGGACATACCTTTTCACACCGCCTGCATTGTATGCACGACTCTGTCCGGGTAAGCCCCATGCGGCTGAGGTGTGCCGGGACCGAAAAGACCGCACCGAAGGGACACAGGAAACGGCACACAGGGCGGTATACCACCACCGACAGGGCGATTACCACGATGAACATGAAAAACCCCGCAGACAGGGTGAGCTCAAAGAACGATGATATGCCGGTGAGGGTGATGAGATACGCATAGGAACCTCCGGAGATGAGGGCAATCACCAGCACAGCGAACCGGACTGCTTCTGGAAGAACGGGAGGCCCCACGGTGATTTTACGTTTCGTGAGGCGGGACGCATATTCCTGGACCGACCCCACCGGGCAGACCTGCCCGCAGAACAGTCTCCCCAGGAGGAATGTCGCAATAACGACGACCGATATGATGAGTATTCCCGGGGTCAGCGCTGTTGCGATACTGACCCACCCGTTCATGTCCGGGAACATGAGCGGCATCAGGGGTGCACCGAAGACAAACCCGGCAATGATGCTCAGGGAGAGTGTCAGGTATAAGAATCCCCGGGTCATCAGGCCTTTTATCCATAGCCAGGCTGACAGGGCCGTTGCACCCAGGATATATACCAGAACGAACCAGAGCACCGGGGCAGATTCAGGCATAAGCAGCCAGAGAAGGAGTACGCTTGCCAGGACGGCAAGCATTGCAGGCACCATGACCGGCTTTTTGGAGGGGTTTCTGGCGAGGCCGGGTATCCTGTACCTGAAGACCGCCCAGCACACCACGAATATACCTGCGAAGAGCAGGATCCCTGCAAGGATGAGGGCAGGGTCGCCGGCCCAGTGCCAGGCGGGCAGATGCCCGCCATGTACCGTGACAGCTACGGGCGTATCGGTCAGGACTGCTGCCGGCTGGTGAAGGCCAGGGACGGAGGAGGCTGCCTGGCCGGGAGTGGGTGAAGGTATTGACGGGAGGGTGGTGGGCACAACGGCCTGCGTCTTCGGGGCAGGCGGAGCTGCTCCGGGAAGGGTGTAATCACAGAGGGAGTTGGCATCGGCATCGGTATAGAGAAAGCAACGGCCAGGGTAAGGACAGCCGGACCTCCCCTTCGGGCATATAGCGGCACATGCAGGCCGGACGAGGAGCAGGGAAAACGGCAGCAGCAATACCAGGAGCCTGGCCGCTTTTTTAAGAACCTGCATACCTCGGGTCCGGATTCCTGGAGGGATCATGGCTGGGTAGTACTTCCCCAATAATGTAATATAAACTTTACAATATGTGCAATAAACATTACATAATAAGGATTTTATTCCGCTGCCGGGGATTGCCCGGGTGCAATCCGTACACCACTACAATCCCCCGAATCCGGGTGTGTAATCAGGAAATATCCCCTGGTACAATTTAAAACCGTGCTTTAAGGTAATAACCGGGAACCTGCAGGGACTGGCGGAAAGAGGTCCTCAGCAGGTACTGCCATGTGAAAATAGGTGAAACCGGGGATTATACCAGTATCGCTTCCAGCTTGGTGATGATGAGAGCTGATACCGGGAAATATCCCTCGAAGGGAAACGCCTCCCCGGGAGTTCCTGCTGCAAATTCCAGGTCTTCATCGCTGATACCATACTCCTCGTGATCGACATGCTCACAGGAAAAGAGGTTTCCGGCGGTCATTATCCGGCAAAGGGAATACCCCTTTTCATGAGACCGGATGAAGTAATAGGAAGACTGGATAACCGGCTGACCATACTCCTCGAGGTGTTCAATCATCCGCTCGTAATCAAGGAGGTCGGGAGTATTATCTTCCCACTGCCCGGGGTCCTCATACCGGGGCAGGAAGTCCTTGTTGTGTTGTTGTTCCAGGGTCAACATGACAGAGCCTCCGCTCTTGTAATCTCTGTCGCCGTTCATTCATGCATATTGTATACAGCAGGCCCTGACCGTTCAGTGCGGGCCTGGTGCCCGGAGCCTCTTATGATACCGGGGTACCTCGAACAGGCCGGGCATACCGCGGATTATAGTTACTTTTTATTCTGACCACCCCGTCCTGTCTGCCGTTTCACCTGCACGTCCGGCAAGGGGAAGATGCACCGGCTCTCCCGTACTCCGGGAAGGCCTCGTGCCAGGGCAGGTCGCCAACGGTAACAAAAGATACTTCCTTCCTGTACTATAAATAATTATTGTAAGGCGCACGTCCTGCAGGGCAGCGTAGTAAACCGAGGTCAATGTGGACCAGGAAGAGAGGTGTACCAGTCCATTTCCGGAGTGGAGCGCATTTTCGGCTCTTACCCAAAAAAAAATTATGCCTGTTCCGCCGCCTTGACGAGAGCGGCAAGTTCACCGGTCTTCCGGTTGTCGTCCAGTTCCTTTTTCGTGAACGTAATGTCACTCGTGATGCGGAAACCCTTGTCGAGAAGGATTTTTTTCAGTTCCTGTATGGTATCCCCGGCCTTTCCGCCGCATGTTGCAAAGAGAACGGCCTTTTTCCCGCTGCACCCGGAGAGTGCAGCAATTGCGGCATTGACCGGCGGAGCGGCACGGAATGCCCAGACCGGTGTCCCGATAATGACAAGGTCGTAAGGAGAGACATCGATCGTTTCCCGGTCGATGGGGTCAGCATCACCCCGCCGGGCCCTCATGCATCCGACCGTGTAGGCGGTCAGCTTCGAATACGGGTTTTTCGCATGCACCTCGATGAGATCGGCCCCGCATGAATCCGCGAGAGATTCTGCGACACCACGGGTGACCCCTGAATACGAGTAAAAAATGATACAGGTCTTCATGCCTGTCCTTTCGGTGTTCAGTCTACTTATGCCTGACGGGATACGCGGGACCTAAAAAAGGAGATTATTGCTCTGTTTTCATTATGGCCGGGTTTCACGCCTGACTGAAGCCAGCAGGTCAGCTCCAGACGCTCTTCCAGTTCTCAGCCTGGGGGGAGTTGCCACTGTCAACCAGCCAGCTCGTTTGAGCGGCCATGTCCCACTCCTCCCATCCCGGCGGATACAACATCTGGGTGTCCGGGTCATACTTCCAGCCGGCCGGGAGCCGGCCGCTGCTGTCCCATCCCGGGTCGATCTGGGTAGGGAGGACCTTCACCGAGGGTGTCACGGGGGTCTGTTTGCTGCCCGCCTGGAGCAGACCTCCGTACCGGTCGCGGAAGGAGGAAGATCCTTCCACGGCAGGCGTGGCCGTTACCTGCGGTGTTGGCGTCGGGCTGGGTGTTGGCGTACGGGTGGTCCGGGTTATGACCGGTTTTTTCGTGGGCGTTACCTTCGGCTTGAACGTAATCGGAGACCGGGTCGGCACCGGTGTTTTTGTTGCGGTGATGGTTGGTGTCGGTGTAGCTGTATCGGTTGATGCAGGCTGCACCTCGGACCCAATGGTGTTCTTCAGGTACAGGCTGCGGAAGGTCGTCCCCGAGGGAAACACGAAGGCGGCCATGGGTGCGATAATGAGCAGCACCGCGACGAGGACTGTGATAACAACGATTATCCTGAAAGACTTCATACACTTCCCCTCTGTATCGTTTCCGGAAATGCCCCTACCGGGTTTTGAACACCCGGATACTGCCCCGGTACTTCGCTGATGACCCGCCAGGTCCGGACAAGGGAACCCGGAGCCCAGCACCAGGATCCGCTGACATTTTCTGACATGAGGGCCCGGCGCATTCCTCAGGAAACGATATGGTACAGGTGTACGTCGGCCACCATTAACATCCTTTTCCCTTTTGCCATAGGTTAAAAGGGTTTCATGTCATCCGGTCTTTCCACCCGGTACCGGAGGACATGGTCCCCGTACCACCCCCTCACCAGGACAGTCCCCGGCCTCCACCCGCATCCTTGCCCCGGCCCCTTGATTTGACGATATCTTCTTCAGATGACCTATTAAACCATGTACCCTGGCGCGTAGGGAGACGGACCGGTTCGACCGGGTGGCGCCCTTACATAATTTCATATCCGCAGACTGATCCAATGATATATCCACGTCAGGACCTGGCAGGAGGCATATCACAATGAAAAACGGAAGCTGTGAAGGTGATGTCCCGCATATCGACCAGAGAGGAAAGGAACAGATCCGCGAGCTGGCGCTCCGGGAGGGGACGCCGGTCTTCATCATCGACCATGAGAAGATACGGCAGAACTACAGGGAGTTCAAGGCCCATATGCCTGATGTCCAGGTATACTACGCAGTCAAGGCAAATTCAAACCCTGAAATTGTCCACACCCTTTACCACCTGGGATGCAGTTTCGATGTCGCCTCCATGCCCGAGTTCAAGGTCGTTTACGAAAATATCCAGGATATGCCCGAAAAGAAGCGGCAGGAATGGATCTGGGACAACATCATCTATGCGAACACCATCAAGCCGATTGACACGTTAAAAGCCCTTGACCAGTACCGGCCGCTCGTCACCTTTGACAACCACGAGGAACTGAAGAAGATAAAAACCCATGCACCCCATGCAGGGCTTGTCCTCAGGATCCGCGTCCCCAACACCGGCTCGATGGTGGAGCTGTCCTCGAAGTTCGGGGCAGACCCGGGCGAGGCGGTCGACCTGATTGCCAGTGCCTTTGCGATGGGCCTTGCCGTGGAGGGCCTCAGTTTCCATGTAGGGAGCCAGTGCACCAACTTTGACAACTATGTCCAGGCCCTCCAGCTGTCCTCTGACATCATGAACGAGACCGAGGCAAGGACGGGACAGTCGATACGGATCCTTGATATCGGGGGAGGGTTCCCGGTCGCGTACCACCCCGAGGTAAAACCGGTCGGGGTCCTGGCCGGGAAGCTGAACAAGGAGATAGGGCGGCTGTTCCCGCCTGACATCCAGATCCTCGCCGAACCGGGCCGCTACCTCGTGGCCAATGCATGCACCCTCGTCTCAAGCGTCATAGGAAAAGCGTTCCGCGACGGAAAGCCATGCTATTACATCAACGACGGCGTCTACCACACTTATTCCGGGCAGGTCTTCGACCACAACACGTACCCGGTGCTGTCGTTCAGCGAAGGCCCGACCAGGATTTCAGCGGTCTTCGGGCCGACCTGCGATGCATTCGACACCATCACGCTCAGTGCCGACCTCCCCGACCTTGAGATCGGAGACCTGGTCTACTCCGAGAACATCGGTGCATACTCCATCGCCTCGTCGACCTACTTCAACGGGTTTCCCCCGGCAAAAGTCGTGCACATCAACAGTGAATAAGCCAGGGGACCCTGGCGGCCCGGGAAACCCCAGGATCTTTTTATAAGGCCCGCGGATGGCAGACCCCCCTTTCATTCACCTCGTCGTCCGGCCATGGGACTGCCACCCCTGAAGCATTTCCGGCACGACCGGCACTGTTCTGCAGGACATGGAGATAATTCCACATCATATCGGGAATTCGGGGGGGCAACCAATGAAAATAATCTGCTTTGGGATTGATACCGGTCAGCGGCGCCATCCGGGTGTTGTCACTCTTGGTTCAAAGGATACTCGAAAGAGTGCGCAATGACCCGGGAATGGTCAGGGCGGAGAAAAAAAGGTATTTATTGTGTCGCACCGCAAACGCTGCAGAACTTGGCATCAGCCTCGATCTTCTGGCCACAGGAGGAGCAGAACTTTTCCCCTTCGACCGCTGCCGAAGGTACGGAGGAGTACCCGGGAGCAGGGCCCCTCGTGACTTCATAGGTCATTATGGAGTCCTTAAGCCGCTTCACCATTTTATCGGGCGCGTCCTGCCACATGATATAGACCAGCGCACCGAGGATACAGATCCCGATCAGGAAGCCGAGACCCCCGAGCAGGGCTGCGAAAACAAGGACAAGGATGACTCCCCCTATCCCAGCGATGGCAAGGCTCCCGGTATCGGGGTTCACTTCGAGGTTGATACTGGTCTTCCCGTTCTGGAGGACATTGATCCGTGCCTCGCCGAGAAACTTGGCCATGATGTCCTTCCTCTGCATGGTAAACTCGAGCCTCGCCGGGGGGGTCTGGTTGGTCAGTTCGGCGGAATTGTTCTCAAGTGCATTGAAGACCGCGTTGTACGCGTCCTGCTGGCTCCGTTCTACGGTAAAGGAACTGCTTGCACCCATGTAATCACGTTCCGTTTGGAAGTACTCATCATCCGGTTGGCTTATATTGGTTATGATTTTTAAAACAGGGCGCAGGGAAGGTAAACACGACGAAGAAACTGGTATACGTCCTGATCACAGCCCCTTCCCGATTCGGACCTCCTGCAACGGGTGCCGGGAAGGTAGCCGGTGAAAATCCGATCACGGGGACCTCCGCTCGTTTCCTGGCGTTACCATGACACACCGAGGACAATAACTGACCACAAGGTCGATTATCCTTGTCCACCTTCTATCCACCATGGGCGAACGGAAGATAGAAACCGTCTGTGGCTATTCCTGCAGTGATTGTGACCACCTTGGGAACGAATGTCCGGGGTGTAGTCCCACGGAGGGCCGACCGTTCTGGACGGCATTCGTTGGTGTCGATGCCTGCCCGGTGTACTCGTGCTGTGTGAACGAGCGGAAATTCCCCCACTGCGGGAGGTGCCCCGATCTCCTCTGCGAGAGGTTCACCCGGTTCAGGGACCCCGGAGTATCTGACGAGCAGGTGGCGGTGGAGCTGGAGGCCAGGGAGAAGGAGTTGAGAAACCGGAGATAAAAAGGGTACGGATGAACCAAACAACGGCTCTGTATAATCCTCCATATCTTCAATGGTATTCACTCCACGTATGAGAGATCTCCATCCGCTGCCATTTTGATCGTAGGATTTCCTGTGAAAATGCTAAAAACGGCCTCATAATAAGGAGATTTTGGATGGTGTTTTTCATGGTTCCGGTGTGAACTCCGGTTCATGTGTGTTTCAGTAGAGCCGATTTTTGGTTTTCATCTTGAACCTGCAGAAGATGAGAGGGATGAGAACCGGGGGGCTGCCGCCCCCCAAACCCCCTGCATACGATAGCCATGGC
>CAZGXZ010000008.1:0-28550 GCA_964530035.1 uncultured Methanoregulaceae archaeon | reverse complement strand
GGTGCCGGGTCTCTTCCGGGGGCTTTCCGAAGACGAGGACGGTGCCCCGGTCAGGGGGGATAAGGCCGAGGACCACCTTGAGGAGCGTTGTCTTTCCCCCCCCGTTCGGCCCGAGAATGGCAAACACATCGCCCTCCATGACCCTGAGGTTAACCCGTTCAAGAACGGACCTGCCGTCCTTTGTCAGCCAGACATCCCTAAGCTCAATAACCGGGCTCTCCGCCACTATCAGGATCCCTCCATGAATGCCGAAGCCGCGTTCTTCATGTTATTGAGGTAGTCCTCTTCAAGGGGACTGACCAGGGCAACCCTGCCCCCTATTTCACCCGCGACAACCTCTGCGCTCCTGGTGCTGTATTCAGGCGCCGCAAATACCACGGTGATGTTCTTTTCCTTCGCCTGGCGTATGAGGTCCCGGACTCCTGCTGCAGTAGGTTCTTTTCCGTCGGCCTCGATGGGGATCTGGGTGATCCCGTAGTCCCGGGCAAAGTACGACCAGGCCGGGTGGTAGACCATGAAGGCACTGGTGTTGCGTCCTGCGATATCCCGGGCGATGGCCATGTCGATGGTGTCAAGTTCCCGGATGAAAGAGTCGGTATTGGCGCGGTACTCTGCCGCATGGGAAGGATCGGCAGCGGCAAGGCCCTGCTCCGTGTTCTCCGCCATAATACGGGCGTTTTTAAGAGAGAGCCAGATATGGGGGTCAGTTCCCGCCTTGTCCCCGGTAGTGTGTGAATGGCCCTCCCTGTCTTCATCGCCGGCGCCTTCCAGGAACAGGACCCCCCTCGAACTGTCCACGACGGTCATTGCGGGATTGACACCTGCTATCTTGTCCATCCAGGCCTGTTCGAACTCGATGCCGGACCCCACCTTAAAGTATACTCCAGCCGAACTGATCTCAGCCAGTTGTCCGGGAGTAGGCTCATACGTATGAGGGCTTGCTCCCGGTGGGACGAGTACGATAACCTTCGCATGGTCCCCGGCAATCCGCTCCACGAAATATTTCTGTGGCAGGATGGTGACCCCCACGGTAAGGTCCGGTGTTGCATTCCAGGTATTCCCGTTTTGTGCCTGCTGCTGGATACACCCTGCAGAAAGGCAGACCAGGACTAATCCCGCTGCAGCCAGAAATGAAAGCATGCTGCGGGTTGCCCGGTCTTTGTTCACCGGATGGGAGGCAGGTCTCTTTTCATTCATGAATATCAGCTCCTGGGACATTGAATTTGGTATAACACCAATTTTGACCAGGGGTTGTTGATGGAAGTAACGGCATTGTAATAAGCCCGGGTTTATGCATATTTGGCAATCCCTTCATCTTCATGCGTAATTTCCCCGCAGACACCCTGTTGCGGGTGCCCCATGAACTGGCAGATCCGGTCGACGGTCTTTTTCGAGACCATGCTCTCGAACCTCCGGACCGCATCACAGGCTTCCTGTGGAGAGAGCCCGTTTCTCACGAGCATGAGGCTCAGGATACGGTGCCGCCTGATGAGAAATGCGGCATAGCGCCTGCCTGACTCGGTGAGCGTGACGCCGCGGTACGGCGTGTGCAGGAGGTATCCCCCTTCGGTCAGTTCTGCGAGCATCTTGGTGATGGTAGAAGGATCAACGCTGAACGCCGACGCGATATCGTTTGTCCGGGCAGTCCCTCCCGACTCGAAGATGAACTTGAGGTATTCCACCTTCCTGGCCGGAAGGGCAAGGCCGGGTTCAGGGTTCATGCAAGAGGTTTGAACTCCTGACATGATTAATTTTGGCAGGTGCCCAAAAATATCGGGAGGGCCTGGAAAACAGGATGAGAAACGAAAAGGGGATACCTGGCATGACTACATCCAGACCGTCATTGAGCCGTTTTGAAACCGGATGATCCCGTCGTCACGACCACCCTTTACCGTCTCTCTTTCACCCTCCCATTTCCGATAGCAGGGAATGACCGGCTTTTGATCGAACCCGGCCGGGACCCTGGATTATTTCAGGGGGATGATGGTTGAAATTGCATGTTCTCCGGGCCATTTTCAATCAAAGACAAACAACTCATAATTTGTCCCTGGCAGTACCTGTAGCAGACTCAGGGAGTGATGTTCAAAAGAACAAGGACTGGCTTTCCGGGAAAAAAGGGGACGGTCTTACCGTCTTTTGAGCGAGTCGATGGCAACGTCCGAGGGGTCCTGGTCGTCGGCGTGGACCAGCTCGATCTCGTCGGGGCCGAGGAGCGTGCCCCAGCTGTAACCACCGTTCTGCTCAACGATGGTCACGGTCATGCCGTCATGGTCCACCACGCCGCCGAACTCCACGGTCTTCGTGGCTCCGGTCGTGTTCGCGAAGAAGAAACTGCCCATGAACACCCGGCCCTGCTGTTCCGTGACCCTCATGGTCATGACCGCTCCCGGATAGTGGTTGAAGCCCATCCCCCCGACGTACCCGTCCATCGTCCCCGACCAGTTCCCGACGAGGTCCGGGGTCTTTGCAGGGCTTTCCGCGGGCTTTTCCGAAGAGGTGTTTACCACGCACCCGCAGGCCAGCACCATGCAGGCCACGACGACCCCGGCACAGATGATTGCTCTCATGCTGCCCATGTTCCAGCCCAGGGCTGATATACCCTGCGGGAGGGGGAGAGGGCTGCCACGATCTCCCCGGCTCCTCCGCATGTGGCCATTTCCCGGGCCCCAATTTGTTTCAGCAGCCTTTTATGACAGGAAAACGAAGTTTTTAGTTCACGTTCCGCTCCTTCATCAGCGGAGGTCTATCATGAAAAAACCAGCATCTTTCCTCTTCTCAGTCTTCATTCTCTTCGTACTGCTCGCCGGGACGGCATCCGCCGACCGGCTCCCGAACCAGACACCCGAGAACCAGGTCTTCTCGGCGGCCTCGTCGGTCGAGGCGATCGGGTCGTACTCCGGGTCACAGGACCTGCAGTGGACGACGGGGTATGACCCGGTCACCGTAGGTGGGCAGGCAATCTATGGATATGTGCTGTCGGGAGGTCAGGGAATCGAGTCGAATAGTGAAGATATTGCATTGTTGGAAAACGAACTCCGTTCCCAGGGAGGTTCGCTTGAAACCACGTCTAATAACGGGTTGTATATTACCGCCCTGTATATTCCAGAATCCCTTTTAACGAAACCAAACGCCGGGGGATTGGTCTCAGGGGCAACGTACCAGAACCTTGGCCAACTCCTGACAGGTAACGGCCCGAGCGAGGTCACCCCGGCACAGACTTCCGGCCACGGCGGCCTCCACACAGGCATACTCGACCCCAATGAAGTCCGGGCGACAACCGCCTACTCCGAGATGACGGAGACGAACGGCGGGTACGTTTCCGAGACGAAGACCTTCGACCCCGACACCCGGAACAAGGCGGTGGGTCTGTTCAATGTCGAATCAACGAAAACCTTCACCTATGCGACCGATGCAAACACCGGCAGCATCGCCCAGACTTCCGAGATGGTCGCAACAGACAACATGGGCGCCCCGACGCCGACCGCCGATGTCGTCGCCTGCCCGTTCGGGCCTTCCCAGAGCGAGATCTACCCGGCGTTCTGCAACGTGGTGTATGCGAAGTCGATGAGCCAGGGCGTGACCTCCGCCGCACAGTCGTCGTCCGCACAGGTCAGGATGGTCGCTGCCAGTGCCGATACTCCGGCCGAACTGAACTATAACTTCGACGTGAAACCGGACGCCTCCGCAGGCGTCGGGTACGCCATGGGGACCTTCGGGACAGAGTTCGGGGTCTCGATCAAGGAGGGCCGCGACGGGAACTGGACGCCGTCTGCAACGCTCGTCTACACCGACAAGGCGACGGTGGCAGGGATGGTCGCGAAGTTCTCGAAGCAGTACGCCTCGAAGTCCGGGTTCGGGCTGTGATCCTGAAGAGCCACGGCATTCTCCTTTTTTCTTCCCGTCCAAGAGAGCCCTGTATAGCCGTTCGTTCGTACCTGAATTACACCAGTAAAATTTCCTTCTTTCCCCGGCCTCCAATTCATTTCAGCAGGTTTTTTATGACGGAAAAAGAAGCCTCTGTTCCACATTCACCCCTTCCGCCTTTGGAGGTCGTCGATGAAAAAAAAAGCATGGTTTAACCTCATAGTTGTTATTCTCCTCGTAATGCTCGCCGGGACCGCCGCGGCAGACCGGCTCCCGAACCAGACCCCGGAAAACCAGGTCTTCTCGGAGGCCTCGTCAGTCGAGGCGATCGGTTCATACTCAGGTTCGCAGGCCCTCCAGTGGACGACGGGGTATGACCCCGCAGGCGGCGGTAGCGGCGGCCTCCACACAGGTCTCCTCGACCTCCACGAGGTCCGTTCGACCACCGCCTACTCCGAGATGACGGAAACGAACGGCGGGTACGTCTCCGAGACCAAGACCTTCGACACCGACACCAGGGACAAGGCGGTCGGTCTCTTCAACGTCGAATCAACGAAGACCTTCACCTATGCGACCGACGCAAACACCGGCAGCATTGCCCAGGCCGCAGAGTCGGTCACCGTGGACAACATGGGCGAGATTACCAGTACCGCCGATGTCATCGCCTGCCCGTTCGGTCCGTCCGAGAGTTTCTGGTTCCCGGCATTCTGCAACGTCGTCTATGCGAAATCGATGAGCCAGGGCGTCACGTCAGCCGCCCAGTCCTCATCGGCACGGACGAGGACGGTCGCAGCCACTGCAGATACTCCTGCCGAGCTGAACTACAACTTCGACGTGAAGCCTGACGCCTCCGCAGGCGTCGGGTACGCCATGGGGACCTTCGGTACCGAGTTCGGCATCTCGGTCAAGGAGGAACGCGGCTGGAGCGATGACTTCATTCCAAAGCCTTCGGTATCCGGCGTCTTCACCGACAAGGCGACCGTTTCCGGGATGGTCGCGAAACTCTCGAAGCAGTACGCCTCGAGGTCCGGGTTCAGCCTGTGAACAGGTCGTCAAAAATGACCTTGGTCCGGGGGAGTCCCGGACCGGGCCTCTCTCTTTTTTCAGTCGCCGGGTTATTGCGGGCAGAGACCCGGCCTTAGCCAATCCAGGGACTCGTCCGACTGGAAGACCGTTTCACCTGGTTGTCAGAATAATCCGGGCCACCCCCCCAGGGTCTCCCTGCGACCGGCTTTGCATGCTTTTTGATGAGGAGGATCGGAAATCACAGGTGAACTTAAAATATTCATGCTACCGGGATGAGTATTCGTAAAGGAGCACTACCAGGCGAAAGAATGCTGGGAAAAAAGGAAGGGCAATTTTTCGCTGGGTATGTTACGGGTCCTGTTCATTTCTTGTTCTTTGTAGTTATTGTGATTATGGTGGAAGGATCCCTCTTCTTTTGGGAGAAAGGGTTGTTTCCGGACGGGATACCCGTCGGTGGCGATGGCTGAGGGTCATCAACCTGTTGCCCGTCCCCGAGCCAGTCCCCGGCGAGGTTCAGCGGGACCATCTCAAATGACGCTGTGTGAATTACTCCCTCACCTTTATCGTTATACATGATATCGCAAAGCCCGGTCTCTTCACCTGCGTACGCATCAGGGACATATCCAGGGACATTTGAGTTCTTGTCCGTCGTTCTTTCGCAGACTGCACAACGCTGGTAACTTACCGTAAACCGCTTTCCGTTGTTGAATGCGAATCCTTCAAACTGTGCGTACCACAGGCAGTTTGAGACGGAACCCGGGGGATTGAAGGTCCCCATGATACTGGTCATGTACCCGTCCGAATCGATGACCTTTTCATCGAGCAACAGTTTTGCAACGGCAGTTGTGGCATCCGCATCAGAATAGAGTGGCTCCTTGGTCACTGGGTCACGCATCGAACGGAGGTTGAGCGAAATAGTTTCAGGGTCCCTCCCTACGTAGCGACGTGTCTGCCAGATCCTGAGAATGGTGCTCTGGCCCTTCGAGTTCGTGAACGTACCTTTCAGCACGCCCTGGGAAGTATAGGCAAGGGAGACAGGTGCCGTGGGCCAGGCATATACGTACTTCTTGTAGTTCGTAAAATGCCATTCGCCGGGCTTCAGGTTCCCTGAAAGGGGTCCGGGGCCGTACACTTTCCCTTTACTGTCCGTGTAGGTGTCTGATGAAGGGTTATAGGAGTTCCTGACAAGCTCCCCGTACTTGTCCACGACGTTTCCAAATGGGTCGATATATTGTCCGTCACGGTCGAAGAAACCTCCAAAAGCGTCATAGTCCCGTTCAGTCGCCGGGTCGAAGCTAAAAGGGTGTTCACCGGCCGAAACAAACCCGGATAACATACATACAAGCACCCCGATGAGCAGATGATGAAACAGGTGCATCATTCCCCCCCTTCAGAAGAGGGCCTGGGTAATGCCCGAGATTCCCACCTGTACCAGAAGAGCCGTCATTATCGCGATACCTGCCATGAGAAGGGCAATTGCTATGTTTCCCTTCGCGACCTCGTCAAACTCGTCGACTTCTCGGGTCAGCCTGTTGAAGACCGTGAAACTGAACAGGACCGAAAGGACCGCAAGTACAGCCCCGACGATGAACTGCAAGAATGCCACCCCGATCGAGATGAGTCCCATCGGTGTCATCAGCCCGACCTTGAGGGCATAGTCGATGCCTGAAGAAATCCCGGAAATACCCGCCTGGAGCACGATCCCCATTGCCACCATGACCGACATGACGACGATACCGACGGCGATGTTCCCTTTTTTCAGCTCCGCTGCCTCATCCATTCCCTTTGTCAGGTGCGAGAACAGCCGGTATGCCCCGTAGCCACCCAGTGCGGCCACGATTAATGCGAACAAAAGCTGTACAAAACTCAGGCTAACGGCAAGAAGTACTGATGACTCTGACACGTTTGGTTCCCCCT
Organism: uncultured Methanoregulaceae archaeon; assembly: GCA_964530035.1. Classification (GTDB taxonomy): domain Archaea; phylum Halobacteriota; class Methanomicrobia; order Methanomicrobiales; family Methanospirillaceae; genus KLAP105. Next base: position 21,743 of record CAZGXZ010000008.1, on the reverse strand, counting down.
GAACGAGGGCATTGCATTCCCACAGGATAAGGGTTTTCATGTCCCTGAAGGTGTGCACCAGGAAAAGGCATACAACAAGGCCTTAATTTCTTCAATATACCAAAACCAGGGTTTTATCCAGTCCTTCAGTGCACTCTGATCAGGATCCGGTTTGATGGATCAGCAGAAACAGTTCATCGGCAGGTCTTCACGGCAACCAGGTATACCCTGCAATATCCTCCCCCAACGGAGCGTGCCGGAAAAAAGGGAGCGGTTGCCGGGCGGCTCACCCGAGCATCCTTGTCGCGGCGTTGTAGACCTCGGCTGCCCGTGCCTGGGTCTCGGGTCCCGGGCGGGGAGTCGGGAAGGTGAGGACCCGTACCTTGTTTCCTGCCCTGATCGTGACGGTCGTTGTTTCGGGAGTACTGTTGAAATGGATCCAGACATCAGCATTGAACTCGGACGTCAGGTTCTTGATCGTCCCATGGGCCTGTTCACGGGCTTCCTCGCTCCCGTATGCCTTCATGAGGTTCGCCTCCGCGATCAGGAGCCCGAGCATGTAGCTGGAGCGGTCGTACACATGGAGGCCGTCGTCCATCGCAAGGTTCTCGACGGCCCCGGCCAGCGGGGTCATGGTGCTGCCGGTAACCACCATCTTCACGACCTTTTTCGGCGTTGCCGGTGGTTTGCCGCCGGGGGCGGCACTGGCGACGGCTGTTGCCGCGGCTGCCACGATGCAGAGTAAAAGGGCGATGACCATCCATTTCGCGGGTGTTTTCATTCATTTCACCTCCTTTTCGTTGGTTTTTCAAGAAAGACTGAGATACGTATCGGGGTGGGCGGAAAAAAACAGATGGGACTCTACCCTTATGCCGATAAGGGTATCGGTCGGGGAAGGAGGGGAAGGTACCGGCCTGTCCGGGCGGACCACGGCCCCCGTACTGCCGGGGCCAAAGAGATACGTTTTTAGCCTTCTTTTCCAAAACGGACATGCCTGATGTTTTCAAAGACCTGCCTTACCGTGCGGAGGGCGGTGTACGGGGTCATGGGGACCTCTGATACCCCGGCGGCCGGGACCGTCTGTTCGCAGGGTACGGCGTTCATGGTCGCCCCGGGGGTCCTCCTGACCGCCGGGCACATGACCCATGTCGACAACGACTGGTCACGGCCGTATCACCAGCGGTTCGAGGCGGTCCGGGCACCGGACGTCGGCACCACCATGGAACCCATGTCCCTCGTCGCCGTGGACCCGGTGCGGGACATCGCCCTCTTCCGCATGGAACACCCGCGGTCGTCGGACTGTCTCACCCTGCGCCAGGACCCGGTCATGCCCGGGACCTCCTGCGGCTCGCTCGGGTTCCCGCTCTCCACGGTCGATTTCCTGGACACGGGAAGGCGGTTCAACCTCATCGAGCGGTTCCAGGGCTCATTCGTCTCCTCGTTCTTCATGAAGGGCACGCCGTCCGGGGCCATGGTCCCGTGCTACGAGATGGACGCCCTGATGTACAGCGGTTCGAGCGGCTGCCCGGTGTTCCTGGTGGACGGGACCGTCATCGGGATGCAGGTGGCTTCCCAGGTCGGCACCGATGTCCTGCCTGATGCCCCGTACCCCTCCCCCCGGTCTGTCAGGCTTGCGATATCGGTGCTTGTCCCGTCCTATGACCTCCTTGCCTTTGCCAGGGCGAATGGCGTGCGGCTGTAACCGGCGGGGAAGGCGGCGGGAGGTTCACTTTACTTGGGGTTTTCGTTGTCACTGCCTTTCGGAAAAAGGGTCCTGCCTGACGTGGAATGGAGCTGCGGCCCTGCATATGTTTTCTTCGGGGAGACAGCCATTTTGAAAACAAATGGAGTTGGTTCAACTTCCCGGGCCGGGCGGGCTGGCTTTCAGGTATTCATGAAGACACAGCAGGTCTGGACAGTGAGCGCGAGGGGGATGATGCATGGGGGAAATTGACCAGTAATACCTGGTTCCTGGGACATGTTCCCATTATTCCTATTGAACCTTGTTTATCGAGAAAAATCCTTCATAATTGTTTCAATCTGGTTTTTCAGCACCGGGAGTTGTTCTTTAATGATAAACCAGATTGTGGCATAATCTATTCCAAAATAGCGATGAATTACAACATTCCGGAGACCAATTACATTCTTCCAGGGGATATTACGGTATCTTTCCTTTACATCATCGGGAATGTGGGTGGCGGCCTCGCCCAGGACTTCCAGGTTTCTGACAATTGCGTCTTTCGTCCTATTATCGGCGATATACTCCTGGTAGGAGAGGCCCTGGAGGTATTCCCCGATGGTCTGGATTGCCTCGGACATGTCCAGAAGGGCGATCACCGGGTCACGCTGTGACATAAATGACGTCCTCTGTCATCGCTGCATAGAGCCTGGGCCGGTTGATAACTCCTCCTTTCAGGACCAGGTCAACAGGAATATGGAGGAGGTTTTCAAGGTATTCCTTGAGTTCAACAACATCCCAGCCGATGGGTTCGTACAGGTCAATCATCAGGTCGATATCGCTCCCTGCTTTTTGCTCGTTTCTTGCATAGGAACCGACAATCCCGACCTGATGTACTTTATATTTCGAGGACAGCGTGGGGAGGGCAGAACGGAGTATATCCATTACTTCTGACAGGCTTGGGACATTGTCTCCATTCTGGTAATCAGGCATGTGCTTCGTGAAGATGGGTACGACGAGGAAATGAACCTTGTGACGTATACCTGATGATTTATTCATGCATTACCGGCAATCGCTTGATTTACCGCAAGGGTGGCATGGAGTCAGAAGGGTTCGGGTCCTTACCCTGAGGGCCATGATAAGGGTAGCTTTCCCACCAGGTCCCAAATACCATCCAGGACGTTGTCGCCGCCGGGTAAAAGGTGTTCCATGACGGGTGGATATAGCCACCCGGACCGGTATCCCCAGCCATACGTAACCCCAGGCAGCCCGTTTTCAGGCAGGAATTGTTTGGCTGACACACCCTGCGCCCGTATGCCCCCGGGGACCGGGACATGTCGCACCTGGCAGGTTGTTCAAGCCTTCCAGACAGCCAGAAAAAAGACCTGATGGCCTCCTGGAGCCTTACCGCAGCATTCCCCACCTGGACTCCATAGCCCTCGCGAAAGCGGTCTGTTCACCTGAAAAAAGGTCGGGGTTTCCGGTGATGAACCTCCGCATGGAGTCCCGGAACGGGCACCGGTCGCAGATGGAGTTCTTTGCATCTGAATTCAGGAGCCATTTCCAGTTCGTGAGGCACGGGTTCCTTGCATTACACTACCAGTTCGTGCTTGGGCAGTTCGACGTGTATCGTGACGGTTTCGTTGCTATCCATCCCTTTCCCGTTGCCTGCCGGGAAATATTGGCCTTGTGCCGTGGGCCTTGTGCCCATGCCGGACCAGGTGGCCTGAACCGTTCCGGTACATGGCAGTCCCCTTTCCGTTCCCTGCAACAAAACCGCTTTATTTTTATGCCTCCGTCCAGGATATCCCTGTATGAAACGTCTCGTTATTGTTCCCGGGATCTGCCTTTTGCTGGTCATTCTGGCCGCCGGGTGCATGGATACCCCGTCAGGGCCCGTCCCGGTCACCTCCTCCCCGGTCCCTCCCGCAACCCCGGGACTGCCGGTAACCTCCCACCCGTTGACACTTCAGGGAGATACCATTTCACCCGTGACTGCCGTCCCGACCCCCCTCTCTACTCCCGAAAGGAAGAGCTACACCACCGACGAGGTCAATAAGCACCTGGTCGCCATCATTGGGACGGAGTATTCGCGGATTTACAAGCAGTCCGGCAACCTACGGATGAGCCTCGAAGGGCAGGCCACCGACGAGGACTTCAAAACAGTCGTCGCCTTCAACCGGGAGTTCAATAACCTCGCCCCGAACCTCCACCTGCCCGAGGAGGAGTTCGCCCTGAAGAAGATCAGCGGGGTTACCGTCAGTCTCCTCCCCGAGGCAACGCTCCGGGAGGTCAACCGCGACACCATCAGGAAGAACGTGACGGTCGGTGGGCAGGTGAAGTACTATATCAGTACCTCGGGGACCCAGGTCTATGTCAACTCAGACCTGAAGGGTGACGAACGGAAGCATTACCTACTGAGGGCGATACTCGAGGTCCTCAACTTCAACGGGGAGAACTATACCTATCCTGACAGCATCTTCAACCCGGACGGGGCTACGGTGACCCAGATGTCCGGAATCGATGCAGCGGCGGCAAAAGTGCTGTACAGTAACCGGATCGCAAGCGGCATGAGCCCTGATGAGGTCAGGAAAGCTCTGTTCATGAACTGACCCATTTTTCAGCCAGCCTCTTTTTTTTCAGGAGACTGCAGCTTTCATGGCGGTTTTCTCCGGAGTGGCGATAAGGAGGAAAAAATCCCAATCCTGCCTCTTCAGCCCCCTTCATACCTCCCACCGTCCTGCCGGGCTGAAATGCCCTTGTTTAAATACCAGGACGACCTCAACCGGTTAACATCAGAGAAACCTCTCAAAGCCCACAGCCAGGTGAACATCATGGACAATGCAGCATACTTCAAGGACAAGGTCTGTATCGTGACCGGTGCCAACTCCGGCATCGGGTATGCACTGAGCGAGGAACTCCTGAACCGCGGTGCCACCGTGTACATGCTCGGACGGAGCCGTGAAAAGGTCGAGGAGGCTGCGAAGAAACTCTCCCGGCACGGGGGCCGCGTCCACACCCTCATCGCGGACGTTACGAACCAGCATCAGGTGGAGACCGCCATCAAGGGGACGGCTGCGGAAGCGGGCAGGCTTGACATGCTCTTCAACAACGCGGGGATCGGCGGGACCCTGCAGTTCGAGACGGCGACCATCGACGACTGGAAGAACATCATCGATGTAAACGTCTGGAGTGTTATCTACGGCGTCCACACCGCCGTCCCGATCATGCTGAAGCAGGGCTTTGGCCATATCGTGAACACGAGCTCGATTGCCGGCCTCGTCCCCCCGCCGTTCCAGGCCCTCTACTCCCTGACGAAGTTCGGGGTCACCGGGCTCTCCGAATGCCTGAGGTACGAGTACGCGGAGAAGAACATCCAGTTCTCGGTTATCTGCCCGGCAAACATCGCAACGCCCATCTTCCAGAAGGGGAAGGACGGTACGGTCTACAACGAGATCAAGATCCCTGAGGACGCATATCCTGCCGACAAGACGGCACGGTACGTCCTCGACCAGGTCGCACAGAAGAAGGGGGTCATCGTCGTGCCCGAACACCCGTTCACCGAGATGTGGAGGCTGTACGCCAGCGGGGCAAAGGAGGGTGAGGAGCAGTTCATGCAGATGGCACGTGACCGCAGGGCCGCCTACGAGAAGGGCGGGAACTACTACTAAAACCAGGGGCAGACTGAATCCTGCGTTTCCTTTTTAACGATCATAAGCGCTGAATAACGGCCAGCACAAGGCTGACCGGTGTTGAAATGGCGGGGGCCGGTCATACCGGGAAGGCTGTGAAAAAGGCCGTGGCTGACGTCACCTCGCAACTGACTTATACTGCCGGCTGCCTAAACCCTGTCACGTAAAGATGGTCCGGGCAGGGACTCCGGGGGGGCCGGCCTGATGAGAGCAACCGGTTTCCCGGCCCGCGGACCGTCCGGGAGGAGGAACAGGATGTCACCAGGAAACAAAGAAAGCAATCCGCCCAGCCAGGCGCCACGGAAGGAACTTGACCTAGACCTCGAAGTCGTCGTCCTGGTCATCTTCGGGGTCTTTATGACCCTCTTCGCCTTTCTCCTCCTGAAGATCCATACGGGGGAACTGCCCTACACCCCAGACAGCACGTACGGCCTGTTCCTGGTGCTCGTCTCCATCCAGACCATCACGATGGGCAAGACTCCCTTCGGAGACCTCCGGCGGTCGTGGATGGTCATCATCCTCGGGATATGCACGGCGGTCATCGGGATGGCCGCCTGCTTCATCCCCGGGACGCTGACAGGGGTCGTCCGGGTCCTTTCGGGCCTCCTCCTGGCAGTAGGCGGGGCAGCACTCCTCATGCAGCTGCTGGTCATGAAGGACCGGGCGAAGACGTGGCTGAAGGTCCCCGGGGTGCTCAGGCACCTTACGCTTTCCGCTGCCCTCGTGTACGTCCTCTCGGTCCTGGCCGGCCTCGTGACACTCTTCCCCGGTATCACGACCAACCCGCAGACGGCGGTCCTGCTCCTTGTGTATGGCTTCTGCATCTTCTACCTCGCGATCTGCATCCAGGAGACCAGGAGGAGGTACCCGCCCGGAGAGGTCGCGGCACAGACCTCCGCGGGAACGGGTGGAACCGGTGAAACGCCGGGGTTCTCCCTCTTCGGCGAGACCTCGTTTCCCCTTTCCCTTGCGGTCATCGCACTTCTCGGCGTCCTCCTCGTGCTCCTCGGCGTCCTCCTCTTCCCGGTGAACCTGGGGCTCATCCCCTTCTCCCCTGACGGCCAGCTCGGCCTTATGCTGGTCATCATGTCGCTGCAGATGATGGCGCTCGGGAGCACCCCGGTCGGCCAGTTCAGGCGGTCGTGGGCCATGACCCTCCTCGGAGTCGTGTTCGCAGCCCTCGGAGTCTTCTCCTGCGTCGTCCCGGGGGTCCTGACCGGCAGCATCCAGCTCCTCCTCGGGCTCCTCAACATCATCGGGGGCGTCGTCCCCATGGTCCAGCGGTTCCTCCCCGCCATCCTGGACAGGTCCGGTGCTGCTGCCACCCCCGTGCTTCCCATCGTAAAAAAGCTGAACATCACCCAGACCGTCCTGAACATCGTGGGGATCGCCTTCGGTCTCTCCATGTTCATGCCCGGGGCCATCCCGGGAAACGTCATCGCCGCCATCGTGATCGTCAACGGGCTCCTGCTCTTCCTCCTGGTCTCGATCCTGAACGCCATCGACAGGATGAACCAGGCCGGGGGACAGCCGCGAGAGACTGCCGGGGCGGGAACGGCGGGTCCCTGAAACCTTTTTTGTTTCTTCGGGAAAAAAGCCAAAAAATCCTGAATTCTTACAGGGCACTGCTTATGCACACGGGTCAGGCCATTTTAAGTTGCCTTGCTGCCCTTGAAGGTCATGTCGAAACGACCCCTCGTGAAACCAACACCCGGAAACTGGACGTCCTCGTCCGTTTCTCCCATGTCAACCTGGTACACGGTAATGAGGTCAAAAAAGACGAAGGTAACCCCTGCAGTGGATATGTTCATCTTCTGGTTCTTGTTCGCAAACGAATTCGCGGTCACCTCTTTATTGGCAAAGAACCTCGGTGTTTCGAAATGACTGGGATTCCCTGGTGCCTTCGTAGACACACCCTTTGCTGGAAGCTTCGGTTCGAGTGAAACCTCGACTCCCGCTGTTGTGAACCAGACGGTATACATCCCGGTTATTCCCCGTTCAACATCACGAATTTCCACATTCATCCGGCCGATGACGACCTTTGCCTCGATGAAAGGAGTGCCAACCTCACCCCATGAGACCTTCATGATCTGGAGGACGAACTTCTTCCGGCTCAGTATGGTGAGCTCGACCGGGTCCGCCCGCCCGGGCTTATGGATGACGCACTGTTTTTTGTCCGTCGGCCAGTTCCCCTTTTTCCCGGAGACCCAGTACGAACCATGCCTCAGGCCCTTGATCAGGACATACCCCTCCTTGTCGGTCTTCTCGGTCTTCGTCTGGGGGAACGTCTTCGGGGTGTCTGCGACCCGCTCCTTCACCTCGACGTCGGCATCTGCCACAGGCCGTGTCCTTTTCTTCCCCAAAAAAGCCTTGACAATCTCATCAGTACTGGTCGCCACCCAGTTTGAAAACCATGTCTCCCCGACGACCTTCACGAGCACGCTCCCGGGCTCCTCCATCGTAAGGAGGACCTCGACCTGCTCCGTGCTGTCCGCCTTGACCGTCGCGTTCACCCATTTTTCCTTGTACGGCTCCTTGTATGCATTGACCCGGTACTTCCCGGCCGGGACCTTCTCGAATGCGATCCTTCCGCCATCCGTGGTTGTGCCCTGCTTCGTGACCGGGCCGGAGATCCTGACCTTTGCACCTGGTATCGGCTCCTGGGTCGTGTCGTCCTTCACGAGGACTCCGAGGGAGCCCGAACCGTTTGCCTTCGGGCACTGGCACTGCCGGCTCAGCTCGCCGTGGGCGAGGCCCTGGTCAACCGGCGAGGACTCCCCGCCCGCCGCCTTGTACGTGTCCATCCAGACCTTGCGGCACTTCGCGTACTTTTTGTCCTTTTTCTGGTCCATCGAGATGTACCGCTTGAACTCGCCGGTGTCCGGGTCGATGACGTCCTGCTCGAGGCCGGGGTTGTCCTCGATCATCTTCAGGATGCACTTTTTCATCGCCTCGTTTGCTTTTTTCAGCGCCGGGCAGTTCGGCGGGCTCGTCGCGTACCGGTACTCGTCATCCCCCGCCATTTACACAATCCCTTCCCACTCGAAGAGGAGCCGTTCGTTGATCCTCTGGAGCTTTGTCTCGCCGTCGGGGCCGTCGGACTCCAGGAGTTCCGGTATCCAGGCAAACTCCCCTCCCTCCCGGAGTCCCGGCCCGGTCATGACGACGATTTCAAGGTATTTCCTGATGTGGCCGGGGTAGAAAAGGCCGTGACGCTTCGCATCGGCGGTGCCTGCCTCGACAAGGTCAAACAGGGCGTCTTCCGGTATCCCGTGGCGTTCGAGGTACGTCGCAAACGACGTCGCCAGGTGGCGGACCATCTCCCGGGTGAACTCCTCCTCCACCGCCTGCGACATCGCCTCCATCTGTTCCCTCCGGATCCGCATCATACCACCTCGATGCGAATTGCTTCCTCTGCGATACGGGTCACATGAAAACGCTCGGTCACGACCCCGTCAGGAGTCCTCCTGACGCACAGGACCATGCCGGGGAACCGGGTCGCGGTAAAGAGAGCGCCAATGGGACCAAGAAACGCCGACAGGTCGTGGGGGGTGCAGGTCGGCAGGAACAGGCCGAGGACCCGGGGGTCGTAGAACCTGAAGAAAAACTCGTTCCCGTCCTCGTCAGAGGAAACAAACACGCTCCTGAGGTGCCGCCAGAGTTCTCCGGGAGGGGCCCCGGAAAGGAGGAGGACCCCGTAGTTTTCCCCGAAATGCTCTTCCCAGAGTGAAAGGAAGCCCGGGTCTGTCCCTGCACTGACCAGGAAGGGAGCGACATGGTCGAGCCGCCGTGCCAGCCTGCCCGAAAAGAGGGAGTACGATGGCAGGTCCCGCTCGCGGATGCACTCAAGAAGGGAGGATGGGTTTCTGGCCGCGTCCAGGACCGCGTACAGCTGTTCTCCAGGTTGCAGCCTGGCCCGTACGATGCTTTCAAGGATGACCTGCCTGCCTGACATGGCGTCCACTCCCGGTTTTCCCGGGACCTGGCCCCTTCCGTCCTGAAAAAATCCCTTTTGCAGCCAGTTTCTGCATTCCCGCCACCAGGCGGGAACTCTGCCAGGGATCAGAGACCGTAGCCCGGGTACGTGATGAGCAGTTTTTTGAGGTTATATACTCTTTCCCGTATATGGAAGGTTCACCACCCGGTGGCGGGGAGGACCAGAAGGAGAAGGTCATCTATACCGTCGACATCTCGGCTGCAGGCCCGGGAGCGGACGATGAAAGCAGGGCAGGGGCCGTTTCAGACACGTTTGCAGGCGCTGCCGAAGACGGGACCCCGTTCGTCCGGCGGGACAAGGACAGCCCGTGCAGCGATGCCTGATCACGGAGAGGTGGCACCGGTCCACCCAGGACTCATCCTTCTTCCTTTTTCCTGGCAGACTCGTCATCATCGAACAGGAACAGCGCGTCGATGGTCGTGCCGAGGACGACAGAGACATCGTGGGCGAGCTTGAGCGAGGGGTTGTACTTTCCCTTTTCGAGGAAGACGATCGTCTCCCTCCTGACCCCGACAGCGTCCGCGAGGTCGGCCTGGGTCATCTCCCGGAGTACCCTGAACTCGCGGATGCGGGTCCTCATGGAACGTCTCCCTTCCTGAAGAGCCACCACTGGAATGCTTTTGCCGAAATCCCCATCAGGAGGATGAGGATGACGCTGAGGACGCCGGCGTCCGGTGACCACACATGGAGGTAATCGGCCCAGAATACCGCGAAGAGCACGACGAAGGTCAGGAACCAGGACCACGAGAGGCCATAGGCCCCGATCTTCCTGGTCCGTTCGTCCTGGAGGCGTTCCTTGTCGCCCTGTGCTGACCGGAGCAGCCCGATCGCCAGGAGTACCCCACCTATGGAGGCGAGGCTGGGTCCGAGGGACCCCGGGGTGTCCCCGGCCGGGGTGGCTATCAGGACCATTCCAACCCCGATAAGGAGTATTCCGGTTACGGTCAGTCCCGTGGTCCAGGCACGGGGTGTGAACAGGGGGGAGGTATGTGGCAGCATGTCGTGTCTCTTACGTTATGTATTTCTCACAACTGTGAGAAATGTATAACATTATGTTATATATATCTAACTCATCCCAGGTTAACGGAATAGGATGAAAACACGTGTGCAGGTATCCGAAACCTCCGGTGGAAGGGTGGGTTCTCCGGTTTCTGTATGACCCTGTACCAGAGGACCCGGGTGAACACCTGGGACACAACACCAGTCACCCATCCCCACGGGACAGGGGTCCCGGTAACAGACCCCGAAAAGGCGGGACATTTGATGAAAACGGCAATATATGCGATGAAAAGGTGAAAACAGGGAATTTATTGCTCTCCAGGATGCGGTACCGGCACCTGTCCGGCCCCTGTGAATGCCTGAATGCCCAATCAATTTAACAACAATTTTATTTTATTTTCTCATATTGTTAACAATGAAAATTAAACACCTGTGCCTGCTGGCCGTGCTCCTCATCGCGGTCGCACTCTGTACCGCGGGCTGTACGACCACGCAGCCACCTGCAAGCCCCGCCGTGACGACAACGGCCCCGGCCACTGCCGGCCAGGCCGGCGGAAGCATCCTCGTGTACGCGGGAGCAGGTCTCAAGGCCCCGATGGACGAGATCGGGGCGCTCTATACCAACAGGACCGGGGTCGCCGTCCATTACACCTACGGGGGAAGCGGGGTGCTCATCACCCAGATGAACCTGACGAGACTGGGCGATGTCTTCGTCCCGGGCTCCACCGTCGAGTTCGCCACGGCGAAGAACCAGGGACTCGTCAACTCGTCCCAGCTGATCGCGTACCATGTCCCGGTGATCGTCGTCCGGAAGGGCAACCCTGACGGGATACACACTATCCAGGACCTTGCGAAACCCGGGCTCAAGGTCGCCCTCGGTGATGCCAACGCAACCGCGATCGGCAAGGCCGGGGCGAAGATGTTCGCGAAGTACAACATCACCGCGGCCGTCGGGAAAAACGTCGTCACCCGGACGCCGACCATCAACGAGCTCACGGTCATCATGAACACGGGGCAGGCCGATGCCGCCATCCTCACCCTTGACCAGGTCAACCCCGACAAGGTGGACACGGTCACCATCCCCACCGCCGACAACGTGGTCCTGATCGTCCCGGCCGGGGTCACCACCTTCACGAAAGACACGGACAAAGCCCGGAAATTCGTCGACTTCGTGGCATCGGACGAGGGCAGGAAGGTCTTCGCGGAGCATGGATTCCCGGTCTACCCTGACTCCCAGTTCGCGGGTGTGAAGCCATGACCGACTTCACACCGATAGGCATCGCCCGCTCGCCCTTCAGGACGGCGGGCGCACCCCCGTTCCAGAGCAGCTTCTCACGGGTGGAAGGGACCGTTGAGGTCTTCCCCGAGTACCGGGAGGGCCTCGCGAGCATCGGGGGGTTTTCGCACCTTATCCTGCTCTCGCATTTCGACCGGGCGGAACGCCGTGCCCTGACCGAACTCCCCCTCTCCGACGGGCAGGCTGAGCACGGCATCTTCGCGACCCGCCACTACAACCGCCCGAACCCGATCGGGATATCCTACGTCGCCCTTACGAGGGTCGACGGCGGCGTCCTCCATGTCACCGGGATGGACCTCCTCGACGGGACACCCGTCCTCGACATCAAGCCCTACGTTCCCGAGTTCGACAGCATCCCCCATGCCGTGTCAGGCTGGGTCTCGGCGCAGCATATCGAACGGATCCGGGAGACCAGTATCCTGGCGGAGAGGGCCCTTTCCGCTGACAGGCAGGGCCTTTAAACCCAGGGAGGCGGCAGATGCGAAGGACCTTCATTATACTGACGTACCTCGTTTTCCTCTGCATCACCGTCGTCCTCCTCGGGCTCGTGATGTACTCCCCCCTGCCGGCCCTTGCCGCAAGCCTCGCGAGCCCGGAGATCCGGTTCGCCATCCTGCTGAGCCTCGCGACGAGCATCGCATCGACCCTTGCCTGCATCGCCATGGCGGTCCCGGTCTCCTATGCCCTGGCCAGGTACGATTTCACCGGGAAGCGGGCCGCGAACCTCGCCCTCACCCTCCCACTCACGCTTCCCCCGCTCGTCGCCGGGATCGCCCTCCTTCTCTTTTTCGGGACGACCGCTCCCGGCAGGGCGCTCCAGGAGGCTGGCTTCGCCGTCATATTCACGCCGCTCGGGATCATCGTCGCCGAGGTGTTCGTGAACCTCCCGTACCTTGTCCGGGTGCTGCGGTCCGCCTTTTCGGCCGTCAACCCCAGGTACGAGTACGTGGCCCGTACTCTCGGCTGCACCGAGACCCGCGCCTTCCTGGAGGTCACGCTTCCGATGGCGCGCCAGGGCCTCCTCGCCGGGACGGTCATCACGTGGGCGAAGGCAATGGGCGAGTTCGGGGCCGTGCTGATGGTGGCCGGTGCGACCACCATGAGGACCGAGACGCTCCCAATCGCGCTGTACCTTAACATCTCGACCGGTGACCTGTCCCAGGCGGTGGCCGCGGCGACCATCCTCGTCCTGATCTCGCTCGTAACGCTCTGTGCAGTGGAATACCTCGACCGGGGCGTGCATGTCTTCTAGGCGGTGAGGGCGGGGTGCTGGTCCTCGACTCCCTGTCCGTGACCCTCGGCGACTTCTCGGTACGGGACGTGTCGCTCACGGTGCATGACAACGAGTACTTCGTCATCCTCGGTCCCACGGGAGCGGGTAAGACCGTCCTCCTTGAGACGATAGCCGGGGTCCACGCACCTGACTCGGGGCGGGTCTTCCTCAACGGGCGGGAGGTCACCACGGTCGATCCCAGGGAGCGGAACATCGGGATGGTCTACCAGGACTACATGCTGTTCCCCCATCTCACGGTCGAGGCCAACATCGGCTTCGGGCTCCGCCACAGGAAGGTCCCCGGGGATGAGCGGCGGCGGCGGGTTGAGGATGCCATCGCCCTTATGGAGGTCGGACACCTGAGGAAGCGGTACCCCGGCACCCTGAGCGGAGGGGAGCAGCAGCGGGTCGCCCTCGCCCGGGCCCTCGTACTCAGGCCGTCCGTGCTTTTGCTCGACGAACCCCTGAGCGCCCTGGACGGCAGGACCCGGGAGCGGATGCGGGCAGAGCTGTCCCGGGTCAGGCGGCTCACCGGCACGACGGTCGTCCAGATCACCCACCACTTCGAGGACGCCTTCGCCCTTGCCGACCGGATCGCAATCATGAGGGACGGCCGGGTCGTGCAGGCCGGGGAGACCGCGGAAGTGTTCCTCCACCCGGCTGACACCTTCGTCGCGGAGTTCCTCGGCATAGGGAACATCATCAGGGGGAGGTCCTCGAAAAGGGGCAACCTGGTGACCATCACCACGTCCTCCGGCACGGTGTTCCACGCGGCCTCGGGTATGACCGGGGACGTGGTCGCGACCCTCCATGCCGAGGACGTGGTGCTGTCGAAGGCCCCGTTCTCCTCGAGCGCCCGCAACTGCCTCGCCGGGACCGTCTCCGGGCTCGTCCCCTCGGGGAGCACCGTCCGGGTCGTCCTCGACGCGGGCTTCCCCCTGACCGCCCTCCTGACGAGGGAGAGCTGCCACGACCTGGAGCTTGCGCCCGGGTCCGCGGTCTTTGCGACCTTCAAGGCCTCGGCCGTCCACGTGATACCAGGGGCCGGCGGGGAGGGGTGACCCCCTGGACTGGACGCCGGAATCAACCCCGTATTTTAAGGGATACCATCCCGGAAGAGGGTTAATACGCTTCCCTTTTCGCGGGTAACTTTTCCATTCACATTCCCGGCCATTTATTAAATAAATGTACTTATAAATATAAAAAAGTAAATTATTTAATGTAAAAAAGAGACCACTATCCTGGTGGTGTCCGTGCCTGTCCGGCATCGAGAAGACACAGCACCATCCGTCATCCCCTTCGTCCAGGTATCGGGACAGGGAAGCGCCAGGCACCGTAACGTCTACCGGCCTGGAGGCCGGAACCGGTCATTACCCCCCGTATTGCGCTGACGTGAGTGGCATACCGCCTGCACTGGCATACCTTGCAGAAAGAGTGTCCCGGACCGCAACCCCGGACGGACCTGGGTCCGGCAGGGTGGACGGAGTGGATTGTCCCTGCATGTCCTGCAATGACAGGAAAATGATTGCGAAAAGACCATGATTGCGTCATCATACAGAAACGGAGTGCAAAAGAGGGATTTTCCGGCCCCCAAGGGCCGGGGAGACCCCATCTCACGCTCTACACTCCTCTTGCCCTGCGGGAGGAGCCCCATTTTGACGAGGTGGCGGCCCTGAAGGTCAGGACCCATAGGCAAGGCCATTTCAAGGGCAGGGACATGTTCCGGAATTCCTACTGCCGGGAAGGAGTCCCGGGTGACAGGTACCTGGAATTGTTTACCGTCTACGAAGCCGCCTCACCGATCTCTTCCGTTTCCCGGTCACCGGGAAGGTCTCAATAGGTCACAGGGCGGATACTACCGTGAGGACCCTGTACTTCTCCCGGCACGGCAACCCGACCGGGATACCCTGAAAAAACGGTCCTGTGAAGCCCATGCCCGAACCATTCGACCCCCCGGTCTCCCCCTTCCCTGGCTGGAAATGCCGGGTGTACCGCCTCGCCCGGCCGGTCACTACCGACGACATCCGGGCATTTCTCGGAGACGAAGACGGCTTCACCCGCGAGACGCCGGGCGGGACCATCCATGTCGTCCAGAAGTACGGCCTCTTCGAACTGGGGTTCATTGTCGGTGAGTCAAAGGTCGGGGTCTGGTCAGACCCGGAGAGCGGGGCGCACGCCCGCGAGTACCTTGACGCCCTCCTGGCCACACGGTTCCCGCTCGTCACCCCGGTCGGGTGGGTGGAAAAGAAGGGGTTTTAATCGGTCCCGACCATCACTTCGGAGGCCTTCATGACCGCGTAGACCGGGGATCCTTCCCGCAGGCCCATCTTCTCGGCGGAATGGGTCGTTATCGTGGAGACGATCTCATTTCCGCCCCCGATACTGATGATGACCTCGGTGGTCACCGGGCCCTTCCTGATCATTTTTACCGTTCCCTTGATCTGGTTGCGTGCACTGATCTTCATGGTAGTTCCGTTTAATGATAGGTATTGATTATCATACCATATCTACATTTTTTGCTATACTTCCCCCCCCGGCAGAGAAGCAGACGGAACCGAAACGCACCTCCAGGATCCCCGACCTGCGGTTGCATGCCAATCCTGGCTTTGCGGGTGCCGCGAGGGAGAGCAACCTTTTCTGGAATGAATTCCTATCTCAAACACCAGGCCTGGCCAGTTCAGGCCATTCACAGAGGAACCCATGGAACCATCCCGATTCGGGCTGTTCAGCCCCTTCAAGCCGGACAGAAAAGTCATCAGCCTGTACAATGTAATCTTCGCCGTCGTTTTCGCCATATTCGGAGTGGGCCTGCTCGCTGCCGCCTTTCTTTCCGAGTCAGCCCCGTTCCTCGCCACCAGTGTCATCGTGCTCCTCATCATCGCCGCCTTCTATCTCTTCTGGGTTAAAAAGTACTACGAAACCGTCCTCTTCGAGTTAAAGGACGACGAGGTGACCTGGCGCCGGGGCGTGTGGTTCAGGATGACGGGCATCGTCCCCTATGACCGCATCACGAACATCGATATCTACCAGGGACCCCTCATGCGCCACTTCGGGTTTTCCTGCATCAAGATCCAGACGGCCGGGTACTCGGCCCAGGCCAACCGGTCGGAGATCACCCTCGAAGGGATCGTCGATGCCGAGGAACTCAGGGAACGGCTCCGCTCGCTCATCAGGGAGACGAGAAAGGCAACAGGACCGACAGACGCGACCGGGACGCCTGCACGCCCGGTCGTCCCAACGGGAAGCGGGGAACCCCTCCTCGACGAGGTCCGTGCCATCAGGCGGCTCCTCGAGGAACGGCAGTGAAACCGTCAGGGTTTTCCTGATTCCATCTCCGGCATTTTTTCCGCCGGGGACCGCAAGGTTGATGGGTCACCCGTACGAGGAGAGGTGTATGAAGACGCGGATCGCGTATTTTTCATGGCAGGGGCACACCGAGCAGGTCGCCAACGCCCTTGCCCCGCTCTTCGGGGCCGATCTTGAACGTATCTCCCCTGAAGGCAGTGTACACGCATTTTCCGGTGGGATAAAGGCAGTCATGGGCATGAAGTCGGCCATCAGGCCCTGCAATGCCGACCTCGGAGACGTCGACCTCCTCGTCGTCGCGACCCCGGTCTGGGCAGGAAAGGTCCCGCCGTACGTGAACACATACCTCTCCCTCATCACGGGGGGGCAGGGAAAGCCCTTCGCCGTGGCCGCACAGGCCGGCAAGTCGGGCCACGAGGGTGCCATCGCCGCAGTGAGAAAGGCGCTCGAGGCAAAGGGAATGCGGTTTGCCGGGTCGGTGACCTCCACCGAGACCGGGCTCGGGACCTCGGCGCTGCAGTCACGGTTCGAGGCGTTCGCGGAGTCGGTCAGGAAGGCCGCGGGGCCGGCGGGCGGCGGGCAGTAACCAGGCCTTCCACGCGACTGTGGTGGATGGATGAACAGGTCCTGGCCAGTGGAGCCCCCGTCACGGGCTGCCGACCGCCAGGACCTCCTGGCCCTTCACGGTGAGGCGGATGGAGTAAAAACAGAAGCCCTCGGGGTTGAAAGGGCGGGTCGTGAACGTCTCGACCATGTCTTTCCGGGTCAGCTCGAACACTGCCATATTGATCCGCTCCGGGGGCAGGCGGGTCATCTGGTGGATCACCGGCGCCTCCAGTAACGTGATACCGGAGTTGAACAGGTGCAGCAGGGTGCAGGCGTCCCGCGAGATCATGGATGTGCTTCCCGATCCCTATCGAAATGAGGGTATATAGGTGTTTTGTCGCCGTGAAGAAAAATCCCCGGACCCCGTGCAACAACCGAAAAACGGACGTTCCATACTGGTTCCGTTGAAGGGCCTGTCCTGAACGGGCGCCTTGCCTGGGGCGGGCGTGGCCCGGCGAAAGGCAGCCCATCGCACCCCGTTTACCCGGTGTTGATGGGAATGCTCCGTGTTCCACGTTCAGCCTGCAGCAAGGTCAAGGGGGGTGTTTTCACCCGGTCATCCGCTCCCTCCCGGGAAACGACCTTGTGAAAGAAAGGACTAACCTGATCAGGACACAACCTATGAACGAGTTCATGAAGAAATGGGGTCTTATCGGAAAGGCGCTTGCCATCACCGCCGTCCTCGTCGTGATACGGCTTATCATCGACTTTTCCAACTATGATTTCCTGGCGCTCACCAACCTGATCACCGCGTTCATCGGGGCCGCGATCTTCACGGTCGCCATCATCTTCTCGGGCACCCTTACCGACTACAAGGAGAGCGAGAAGATCCCGAACGACATCTCGGTCTCGCTCCTGACCCTGTACCAGGACTGCCGGCTCTTTGCTTCGATCGACGGCGATGTCTCGCGGACGATGCAGGAGGACGTCAGGTCCCTTGCCCGCACGGTCATCGGGAACTTCAGGACGAACACGTACGGCAACGAGGCAGTCAGGGCCGCCATCGCCCACATCAACGGCCACCTCTACACCCTTGCCGCAAAGAACGCACCGGCGCCGTTCATCGTCAAGGTGAGGACCGAGCTGGCGAACCTCGACAAGCTCACGAGCCGGGTCAGGACGATCGCCGAGACCTCGTTCATCCCGGCTGCCTACGCGATCGCCGAGATATCCGTCGCCGGTGTCGTCTTCCTCCTCTTTATCGTCAAGATCGACCCCTTCTACGAGGGGATGGTCATCTTCACCGTCATCATCGCCCTCCTCATCTCCATCATCCTCCTCATCAGGGACATGGACAACCCGTTCGAGTACGGACAGAAGACCTTCGCCGACGTGGACCTCTCCCCAATCCTCGACCTCGAAAAGGACCTCGTCTGAACGGAACGGCAACGAGGTCCACTTTTTTAACCGGTTCACGGGTGCAAGAGATCCCTGGCCCCCGAGCCGGAGAGCTTCAGGTCTTTGAACGCCCTGCGATAATGCAGGCAACAAGGACAATACAGGCGACGAACGCGACACCCTCGACCTGGAGCAGGGAACCGATGTGCCGGGTACCGGGGATGAACGAACTTCCGGCGACCGTGAAGCCGGACACAAGCTGGGCGGCGACCGTGAGGATGAGGACCGCAGGGATGACGTACCGGCAGAGGAGGAAGGCCCGGTTGAGGGGGCTGGTCCCTCCGGTTTCAGACATAAAGACCTCTTCAGAGAGGAACCAGGTGAAGGTGACGGCAAGGATCACCGACGCGACGTGGAGGCCCAGAGTGCCCACGGACTCATCCATGAAGTCGAGGAGCGGGACTCCCAGGAACGAGAGATTTGCGGCACTGTAACTGAGTGCCGGCAGCATGGTAGCCCCGAGGAGGACTCCGGTGACCAACGCCGTTGTCCTCCTCCTGGACCAGCCGGTGGTTTCCTCGGCGGCCGCCACGCAGACCTCAAGCATCGAAACGGCCGAGGTGAGGGCGGCGAAGAAAAGCATGGCGAAAAAGGCAACAGCGAAGACCTTTCCGGCAGGCATCAGCGAGAAGGCGACCGGGAGCGTCGTAAAGGCAAGCTCCGCCCCGGCAGACGGTGACAGCCCGTAGGTGAACACGACCGGGAAGATGACGATCCCCGCGAGGAGGGCAACCCCCAGGTCGGCGACCGTTATGATGAGGGCTGCCAGCCTGACATCCTGGTCCCGTGCCATATACGACCCATACGTGAGGAGAATGCCTTCCCCAACAGAGAGCGAAAAGAATGCCTGCCCGAACGCCGCCGCCCAGATGTCAGGTTTGAGGAGGACGGAGAAATCAGGGGTGAAGAGGAATACAAGGCTCGCTCCGAAACCGGGCAGGGTCGCACAGAAGAGGGCGAGGACGACGAGGATAATGACACAGGCCGGGACCAGGACGACTGATAACCGCTCGATCCCTTTCCTGACACCTGCCGAGACGATTATCCCTGTCGCGAGGACCGAGATTGCCGCAAACAGGAGCGGCAGGTAGGTCTGGACGAAACCAGGAAACGTCTGTGTCTGCCCCATGGTGGAAAACACCGTGAATGCCAGGGTCCAGCCGGTGATGACGAGGTAGTAACTTAAAATAAGGAAGACAATGGCGACCAGCAGCCAGCCGGTAATCCGGAACGCCGGCCTTACCTCGCGGAAAGCCCGGACGACACCGCCCCTGAACCGGCGGCCCATGGTGATCTCGAGGACCATGAGGGGGA
Organism: uncultured Methanoregulaceae archaeon; assembly: GCA_964530035.1. GTDB lineage: Archaea > Halobacteriota > Methanomicrobia > Methanomicrobiales > Methanospirillaceae > KLAP105. Next base: position 2,204 of record CAZGXZ010000008.1, on the reverse strand, counting down.
GGGCGAACACGAACACTGCGATACCGTACGGGACGAGATACGCCCCGCCGCCATTCTGGCCTAGCACGGCGGAAAAACGCCATATATTCCCTATTCCGACCGCGGCGCCTATTGCGGCAAGGATAAAACCCACGTGGGACGACCAGCGTTCCATGGATGCAACCGTGTATCACAGGATTGCGCCCAGGGCTACTTCTGGTTTCCCTTCTGGGCAGGCCTTGTCCGCCCGAAACAGGGGCCTCTTCAGGGCAGGTGTCCTTCAGGTACACACGACTGTCCTCCGACCTTTCCTGAAGCAGTGCAGGGTTGTCCAACCGGAATTTCACTCTGCTTTTTTTAGAGGAGGGTTCACGGGGACCAGTTGTCGGAACGTTCAGATGAAGGTCACATTTTAAATATCTCCCTGATCCAGCCATTCAGTATAACAGGTGATGGTAATGGAATACGGAAACATCGTGGGTGAATCCTTTGAGTATGCAAAGGAGGGCCTGGTTGGGAAATGGGCGAAGTGGGTGCTCCTGATCATCTGCTGCATCATCTTCCCCCTCATCATGGGATACGCGGTCCGGGTGTACCGCGGGGACAAGCCCTCGCCCGAGCTCAAGGAGTGGGGAGGGATGTTCATCGACGGGCTGAAGCTCCTGGTCATCAACATCATCTACCTAATCCCGGTCCTGATCATCGGGGTCGCCGTGATCGGAAGTGCCGGCATCGCGTTCATTGCGACGGTCATGACCACGAACCCGGACCCTGGCGCCGTCATGGCGATGGTCGGGGGAGTCCTGTTCGGAATCATCGTCATGGTCATCGTGGCGATCATCATCCAGCTGATCGCGACCATCGGGATCGTCCGGTTCGCCAGGACGGGCAGCATGGGCCAGGCGTTCAACTTCAGCGCCATTTTTGCGCGGATCGGGAAGATCGGGATCGGGGGCTATATCCTCGCCCTCATCATCCTCGGGATCCTCGTCGGGGTCGCCGAGGGCGTGCTTTGGGCCATCCCGTACATTGGGAAGGTGCTCCTGTTCATCGTCTCCCCGTTCCTCGCCGTTTTCTCGGCCCGGTACATCGCCATGGTGTATGAAAGCGGCGGAGCGGAGACCACGGATACCATCTGATCCCCGCTCGAACCTTTTTTCACTTTTACCACCCGGCACCGTCCGGGTTATCCCTGGACCGTGGTCCCCGGTACCCGCAACCGATAACCCCGTGCCTGCCGAAAGGTACCGCATGGTCCGGCTTATCACTTCACCGCGGGTCATATCAGCCGCCGGCAGGCCTCCGAAACGTATCGAGGAGTTCATCGGCAGGGCCGTCTCCGGCACTGAGCACGTCAGCATCGCCAGGATGAAGAGCCCGCAGGGCTGGTCTGAACCTGGCCAGACACCCCTCTTTGACGAGTACAGCCTTGTCCTCCAGGGGTCCCTCTGCGTCTCCACCCGCGACGGGACCGTGACCGTCCGGGCAGGCCAGGCGATATCCGTCCCGAAGGGGGAGTGGGTGCAGTACAGCACCCCGGAAGGTGCTGAGTACATCGCGGTCTGTCTGCCGGCTTTCGCCGAAGGGGCAGCCCACCGCGACCTCCCGGGTACTTCCGGCGCAGGGGGCAGGTAGGATGCCCGGCACCACCGCCCTCCTCCTCGTCGATATCCAGAACGACTACTTCCCGGGCGGGGCCATGGAACTGCGTGGGAGCCTGGCCGCCGGGAAAAACGCCGCCCTGCTCCTTGAGAGGGGCAGGGAACAGGGCGTGCCGGTCTTTCATGTCAGGCACGAGTCTGTCCGTCCGGGTGCCAGCTTTTTCCTCCCCGGTACCCCCGGGACCGGTATCCATGACTTTGTCGCACCGCGTGCCGGCGAGGCGGTCGTCACGAAGCACGTTCCGAACAGTTTCCACGGCACCGGGCTTCACGACATGCTGTCGGGAGCAGGGGTGGACCGGCTCGTCATCACCGGGATGATGACCCACCTGTGCATCGACACGACGGTCAGGGCAGCGGCCGACCTCGGGTACCGCTGCGTCCTCGCTTCAGATGCCTGTGCGACACGCGACCTTGCCTGGGAGGGGAGGACCGTCCGGGCCGCAGACGTCCAGGCAGCTTTCCTGGCAGCGCTCTCCGGCACCTTCGCCGAAGTCATGCCGTCCGGGCAGGCCGGTTCTGCGTTCGGGAACTGATCGGGGTCACCCGGCCACGGCTCATAGG
>CAZGXZ010000007.1:26439-29514 GCA_964530035.1 uncultured Methanoregulaceae archaeon | reverse complement strand
CAGGTTGAATTCATGCTGCCAGGGTTCCCTTCCTACACGACCTATGACCCGATGACGTTCTTCCCCTATGGGACTTATGTGAACTGGGGCCCGGTCTTTGCATCCATTGTCACCTTCTCCTGCCTCATATCAGGTGCAGTCACCCGCCAGGAGATAATAGGAACTGCAGTCCTTGTACCACCTCTCCTTGCAGCACTCCTTGTCCCGCTTACCTACCTCATCGGAAAATCCCTCGGTGACTGGGTCTGCGGGATGACCGCTGCCCTTTTTATCGCCGTGATGCCGGGGAACTTTTTCGCAACATCGTCATTCGGGGTGATTGACCATCACGTGGCCGAAGCCCTGTTCGGCTGTGCTTTCGTCCTCTGTTACCTGTCAGCGCTCCGTTCTGCATCAAACTCACATAAAAATCCAGATCAGCCCAAGGACACCCGGAAAGTCCTTATCCTCTCGCTGATCTGTGGTTCCGTCTATGTCGCCGGGTACCTGACGATGCCCACATTCATCATATTCGCATTCCTGGCAGCAGTTTTTACCGTAGTCCAGTCAGTCCTCGATTTCCACGCCAGACGCGATTTCCTGTACCTGGTCGCGATCAATGCCTGTGTCTTCGGGTGCGCCCTTCTGGGGTCACTATGCTACATCCGCGTCCCGCAATCCTTTCTCCTCACCTTTTACTCGATGGGACACCCGCTTGCCTTCATGCTCATCATCCTCGGGACAGGTGGGCTCTGCCTCCTCAGCAGGGTGCTTGAAAAAAAGCCCTTTATTCTCTACCCGGTTGTTCTCCTCGTGCTGGGTGGAGGGGCAGTCATCATTTCAGCCTTTGCCGTTCCCTCACTCTACAACACGGCGGTCAACGGGCTCATGGAGGCGTTCGGCCAGAAGGTTTTTGCGGTAACCGTCGTTGAAGCGCGTCCGATGGGTTTCATCGACCTCCTTTCCACGTACCAGTTCGGCCTGTTCCTCCTCCTCGGCGGGTTCATCGTTCTCATCATGAGAGTATGGAAAGACCGGCACCCGCCGGATCTCCTCTGCCTCCTCTGGGGGATTCTTCTCCTGGTCATGTCACTCATGCACGGCAGGTATGAATACCTCCTTGGGGCCCCTTTCGCCGTCATCGCAGCCCTCCCGATAAGTTGGGCTGTCACGTCCGGAAGACCCGGGTGGGCACAGGCACCCGGGGGAGAAAAAAGGCTATCAGCATCCGGGCCAGTCGATGGTGTGAGGCGGAGGAGGCATGAAGGAAAGCCGGTTCGGAAGGACCGTCACCAACCTGTCACAGGGAAGGAGTCCCGGTTCATCCTCGTGATTCTACTCGGTGTATGCTTCACAGGGACTGCCATATGGTCAGACCTCCACCTTTCGCCCCCCGTCCCTCCTGCAGGGTGGTCAGGGGCCATGGACTGGCTGCAGTCAAACACACCGGATACGGGTGTCGGGTATTATGTGTTGTATTCTGAAGACCGGTTTTCCTATCCCTCCCGGGCATACGGCATCATGTCATGGTGGGACTACGGGCACATGATCACCTTCCTGGCGCACCGGATCCCGAACACGAACCCGTTCCAGGAGGGCTTACGGGGGAAATACGGTGCTCCGGCATTTCTCCTTGCCCGGGACGAGAAAACCGCCACCCACGTCCTTGAAAAGGAGGGTTCGAGGTATGTAATCACCGATTTTGACCTTGTTTCCTCAAAATTCTGGGCGGTTGCGACCTACCAGGACCCGGTGAACGTGACATCACCATACATCACCTTCTTGACTGCCCGGGTCGGGCAGGAAAAAGGGGTTCAAAGACCAGTGCCATTTCTCAGCCCGGCATTCCACCAGACCATGGTATCACGGCTCCACCTCTTCGACGGCGAATTGCAGGTTCCCGGCGAGGTGGACTATGTTGAATACCAGTCAACAGTGCCGGAAACGGTCAATCCACCCGTCATATTCATCAGGACCATGCAATACCAGGATGTTGACGCATTCATGGAGTCGAGAAATACCTCTCCGGCCCAGGGTGTACAATCAGGCCTCTTCAGCCGGGACTATGTCAATAGTACCGCAGTGGTCCCGGCGCTCACCCGTTTCAGGCTGGTCTACGAGTCCCCTGAAACGGCATATGCATCTTCGGGACGGGATATCCGGCAGGTCAAGATTTTTGAATTCGTGAAGGGGGCCAGGATAAATGGTTCAGGTGTGATCCAGGTGCCCCTTGAGACAAATGCCGGCCGGAGGTTCACCTATACCCAGGAAAGTTCGAACGGCGAGTTCATCGTCCCCTATGCCACTGAAGCCTCCAATGGGGGGGTACGGGCCTTAGGTCCATACCTCCTTCTGAACCAGAGCATTTCTTTCAGGGTTGCCGAGTCGGACATTCAGAACGGTTTAACCGTCAGTGCGGCATGATGACAGTGTCTATTTTCCAAACCAGGCAGGCTTGTCCGGGAGCGGGAATACCCGGAGTGCTGACGGAGTGGTGCACCATTTTTTCAATTCCCGGTATAGCCCAAAAAGCTGATAGTGTATCCGGGCAGGAATGGTGGTATCAATGATAACAGGTGGAGAGCCGCTGCCATCGTCCCAGGGGAGCCGCTATATCCGGACAGGCGAGGAGGGGTCTCTTTCTCCGGCATTACGACTTGAACTGCTTAAGGCGGTCGTGGACCAGAAGAAACCCTTCCGTTTCAGGGCTCCCGGCCATAGCATGTACCCTTCCATCCTTGACGGCGACACCATAACCGTTTCTCCTGTTTCCCCAGGTCACCCGGCGCTTGGGGATGTTGTCGCATTCCACCACCCGGAGACGGGACGCCTCGTGGTCCACAGGGTAGTCGCGGTGAACAGTGACTCCTTCCTCATCCGGGGAGATAATGCTGATAAACCAGACGGCCTTATCCCGGCAGACAGGATACTCGGCATTGTCACGTGCGTGGAGCGTGGCCGTGGAAGACACGGGATGGGTACCCGCTCAGGTAGGCGGATAATCGCGTTTCTTAGCAGGCATTCCCTCCTGAAGCCGATATTGAGGCCGGTACGCACCCTGGCCATGGTCTGTGGAAAGGGAGCGTTCCTCGCGCA
>CAZGXZ010000007.1:17973-26429 GCA_964530035.1 uncultured Methanoregulaceae archaeon | reverse complement strand
GCGGCTTACAGGCGGACTATGAGAACGGTCACGCGTAAATGGGGCCTGGTTGTCGTCCAGGCAGACCCAGGCAGGGCGACACTACCTGCAGGCATCGGCAATACTCCCCTGGCTGACTCAAACGCCGTTCCTTTCAGGCTGACCCGTTTCACGGCTGCAATGTGCATGAAGGAGATTGGTTCCATCGACCTTGCAACCTATCCGGCATCATCAGGTCCGTATGCAGGTACCTGGATATCCAGTCTAATGGTGATACTCCCGTGCAGAGGCATGGGTGTCGGAGAACTGCTCATACAACATGCACTGGCCGGGGCATGGAGTGAGGGTACCGAAGGGGTTTCTCTCCTTGTGGACGAAACAAATGAACCAGCAATACGGCTTTACAGGAAGCTGGGTTTTGAAATGACCACCTGCCCGGGTCTTGAAGATACTCTGGAGCGGGAGTACCAGGAAACAGGTAAACGAAGGATTACAATGCATTTATCCTGTAAAAAGGAGGGGACGCGGCAATGAAAGACAGCTATTCGCACCAGGAGAAACTTCCGGCCCTGCCCCTCTGGGGTGACATGAAAGGGGCGGGTTCCGTCATATCCTTCACCATCGAGATTACTCCAAGGTGCAACAACAACTGCCGCCACTGTTTTGTCAACCTCCCGGCGAACGATGTGGAGGCGATGAGGAACGAACTGCCCGCCAGCAGGATCCTAGAAATAGCCGGGCAGGCCGCTGAGGCAGGTGCCATATGGTGCGTCCTTACCGGGGGTGAACCGTTGCTGAGACCTGATTTCAAGGATATTTACCTGGGTCTTAAGAAGAAAGGTCTCCTGGTCTCCGTGCTGACCAACGGTACCCTGGTGAATGAGAGGTATGCAGACCTGTTCAAAAAATATCCTCCACGGGACCTTGAAATCACGGTGTACGGCGTGACACGGGAAACCTACGAGGCCGTTACCAGGAGGGCCGGGTCGTACGACGCCTTCATGCGCGGCCTGGACCTCCTTCTTGGGAAAGGAATTAAAGTACGGCTCAAGGCAATGGCCCTCCGTTCGAACCTCCACGAGATGAAAGAAATCGCGGTATTTTGCCGTGAAAGGACTGCTGATTACTATCGTTTTGACCCACAACTCCACCTGAGGGTCGACCATGACCCAGCGAGGAACGAAGAGATCCGGCAGGAACGGCTGAGCCCTGGCGAAATCGTTGAACTTGAGCAATCAGACCCTGAACGGTTCCGTGCACTCGAAAAACGGTGTGATGAACTTCGTCTCCAGCGATCAGACAAGAGATCCGGCAACCGCCTTTTCCGATGTGGCACGGGAATGGGAAATTTTTTTGTTAGTTATGACGGAAAATTGTGGCTTTGCCCGTCGCTCTGCCATAAGGAATGTGTGTACGACCTCGGGTCGGGAACTGTTGCCGATGCAATAGAAAACTTCATCCCCGGCGTCCGTTCCATGCAGTCAGAGAGGAAAGGATTTCGGGACACCTGTAACGGTTGCCCGATCACAGACCTGTGTATGTGGTGCCCTGCCCATGCTGATCTTGAAACAGGGTTCCTCGACTGCCAGGTGGAATACTTCTGCCAGGTTGCACATGCCCGGGCCCTTGCCGCCGGGCATGGGGAAAGGCTGCGCACTTCACCACGGAAGGATGGAAACGTTTAATTCTCACTATTTCCTGATAAGGCTGGTAAGAAACCCCTGCTGATATGATTGGGTTTCATGGATCCTGCACACCCGGAGGCGTAATGCCAGGTTATATCAATTACCGAAAAGTTCCCGTTGTTCCACGATTACCGTTGAAGGGAAGAATAGACCTTACCTACCGCTGTAACAACAACTGCCGCCACTGCTGGCTCAAGGAGCCCTCAGGGGATACCGAGCCGGCGAAGAAGCTTACGACGGAAGAAATCAAGGATATCGTTGACCAGGCAAGGGCAATGGGGTGCCGTAAGTGGGAGATATCAGGAGGCGAACCCATGCTCCGGCCGGACTTCCCGGAGTTGTTTGAATATATCACCGACAGGTCGGCTTCCTACTCACTCAATACGAATGGGACACTCATCACCCCTGAAATTGCCCGTCTCATGAAGAGAAAGGGGACCAAAATGGTCTCTATGTACGGAGCGACGGCCAATGTCCATGACCATATCACCCGGCGACCTGGTTCGTTTGATGCGATGATGAAAGGGTTTTCGATGCTAAAAGAGGCCGGGGCGGGGTTCATAGTCCAAATCGTTGCAATGAAGGACAACTGTCACCAGTACGACGACATGGTGAGACTGGCAGAGTCATTGAGCCCTCACTGGCGGATCGGTGCACCGTGGTTATTCATGTCTTCATCAGGTTCGCCTGCAAGGAATGCCGAAATCCAAACGCAGAGACTTGACCCTGATTGGGTTCTCAAACTGGACACACCTGACTTTTCATTCGAGGAACGTTATGGCTACAGGGCGCTTGATGAGGCGCAAAAAAAGGATGACCGTCTTTTTGCAGTTTGCATCGGATTAAGGAAAGCATTTCATATCGACCCCTATGGGGCAATGTCCTTCTGCAGTTATATCAAGGACCCGGCGATGCGGTACGACCTCCGATCGGGGACCATAAAAGAAGCCTGGGAGACTTTCATCCCATCACTCGCGGATAAAATCAGGGGGGGACATGAGTATGCAGAAACATGCCAGTTTTGTTCAATGCGAGATGTCTGTCGGTGGTGTGCGGTATACAGTTACCTTGAAAATGGCACTTACGGGTCCAGGGTTGATTATCTCTGCAGGATTGCAAGAGAAGCCGCAGCTTTAAAGAGGGAATGGGTAAATACCCGTCGCCGCTATTTCCAGGTAGCCAACATAACGCTCCAGGTTGAATCAGACCTCCCCTTTACGGATAAAACGTTTGACCCAAAGTTCAAAACATTCCAGGTATCAGGCCCTGGAAACGACATCATCACGATCAGGCACCATTTCGAATTGCCTCACCTGGATGCCGGGAACCTTGGTACCGAGGTGTACCGGAAATCTCCCTGGATTATTTTCAGGAGAGGCGCAGGCTGGATTTATGTATTAACATCCCCGTCGGCAGGTGATAATTCGCCTCTTACCGTTGCCATTTTCAATGACGATCACTCGGTTGGCGAGTTCTACCATGCAGGCAGTGAGGACTACCTGAAATACGGTCTTCATTCCCTGACGATGCTGCCCACGGACCAGGTCCTCCTTGCCCGCATCCTTGCAACCCGGGAGGCGTGCATGGTCCATTCGGCTGGCGTGATCCTTGATGGAAAAGGTCTGCTTTTCATAGGGCATTCTGGGGCAGGAAAATCAACAATTACGAGGATGCTCAAGGACAGTGCAACTGTCCTTTGCGACGATAGGAACATTATCAGAAAAGAAGGCCAGGAATTCAGGGTCTATGGCAGCTGGTGTCATGGGGAAATCCCCCTTATATCTTCATCTTCTGCCCCCCTGGCCGCAGTCTTTTTGTTAAGGCAGTCAGCAGAAAACCGCATCACGCGTGTGGAAGAAACCGGGGTTGCATTCAAGCATCTCCTCGGGTGTATCATCAGGCCCATGGCTACTCCAGACTGGTGGGAGACGACGACTGCGCTTTTAGAAGAGACTGTAAGAAAAATCCCATTTTTTATTCTTGATTTTGACAGGAGTGGCACTATCGTCAAGGAAATAGAAATAGTCAAAGACTGTCTTAATGACTCTTAACGGAGAAGAAATGTCCGGTACGAGTCCGCCTCATTATGCAAGGGTCGTTGACAGAACGGGTTATCGTATCTGGAGAGGGAATCGACCCTTGCTCACGCGTTTTGATATTGAATTGACCGAGCGGTGCAACAACAGGTGCATCCACTGCTGTATCAACCTCGCGGAAGATGATGAAGCTGCCCGGAGGGAATCGTCCACTGTGCAACTGAAAAGCATCCTAGCGGACGCAGCAGAACTGGGAGCTCTCATGGTACGTTTCACGGGGGGTGAACCACTTCTCCGGGACGATTTTACCGAACTCTACCTCTTCGCCCGGAAACTGGGATTGAAAGTGACGATTTTTACCAATGCCAGGCTTATTACACCAGCCATTGCAGATCTCCTGGCACGGGTGCCACCTCGTGAAGATATCGAGATAACGGTCTATGGAATGACCCGGGAGTCGTATGAGACGGTATCCCTTGTCAAGGGTTCGTATAACGAATTCATGAGGGGACTGGAGCTCCTTGCAGACAGGAAAGTTCCGTTCGTGGTAAAAGGAGTTGTCCTGCCCCAGAATGCCAGCGAAGCCGCTGAACTCATAAAATGGGCTGTAAAAATTCCATCGATGGCAAGTCCTCCGAACTTTGTTGTAACGCTTGACCTGCGCTGCCGCCGGGATTTTCCTGCGAAAAACGGGGTTATTGAGAAACTCCGGCTTCCCCCAAGCGATGTCATAGCGGCCCTTTCCCTCGACAGGGAGCGGTATCTTGCCGAGATGAAGCAATTCATCCGGAAATTCTTAAGCCCGCCCGGAGACGATCTCTTTTCCTGTGGAGCAGGGTCCCGTCCATGTGTTGATGCATACGGCAGGTTACAGCCATGTCTTATGCTCAGGGACCCCGAAATGGTTTATGACCTTGCCAAGGGAACGTTTCGTGATGCAATCACAGATTTCTTTCCAAAAATACGTATGAAAAAGGCAAAAAACCCAGAGTATCTCAGACGGTGCGCCCGGTGTTTCATTAAAAGCCTTTGCGGACAATGTCCTGCCAGGTCATATACTGAAAACGGGACCCTTGACACCCCTGTAGATTACCTCTGCCGGGTAGCCCACGCCAGGGCCCTGGATCTTGGCCTGCTGAAGGATGGGGAGATGGCCTATGAAGTTAATGACTGGGAAAACAGGACCAAGTTATTCAGGCTCTCCAGAAAAGTATAAATATTGCTCTTTGGTATTTGGTGATCATGAAAAGGGAATGGACAAGACCTGAGCTGACGGTTCTTGTGAGAGGAACGCGGGAGGAACTGGTGTTGGCAGTCTGCAAAGGGGGTGCCATGAGCGGCCCGAGCAATGATGTGGATGTATGCCGCGGCGTCGGACAGGATTGTCCGGATTGCTCCGGGGTAACCACATCATAAGAGAAAAAAAGTTCTTGGGACGCGCCGTTCCAGCCATGTTGTGGCACGAAGTTAAGACAGAGCATTCATCTTTTCTTTTTACAGCCAGCGTACAAACAGAATTGAAATTCCTTTAAGAGTGCCTGGTCAAGTGAAGGGGCAGCCTTCGTAAACCTGCCCCTAAAACAGGGATTCGTGTCCCGGGTGGGCTCAACCGGGGTATTCCCTAACTGTCACCGCATGCAACGCCATTACGGGAAACCCTCATGACCTGAAAACACCCATGGAATGTTGTCATGGAATACCACGGACCGACCCCCGATGACTGTTTCCTTCCTTCTGAAGATCTCGTAGCCCGGGAGATTATGGGCGAGTTTATTCTCATCCCGATTACCTCCGGCATCGGTGACATGGAGGACGAGATTTACACGTTGAATGAAACGGGCAGGGCCATCTGGTCAAAACTCGACGGAAAAAAAAGGTTGGGTGAGGTTGCATCCGACCTCCGGGAAGAATTCGATGACCCTTCTGGACAAATCGAAAAAGACGTGCTTGGTATCGTTGAAGAACTCGCAAAGAGGAACATGGTAGTCAGGGCCTGAAAATTGCCTTTTCATATACGATTTAATCCTTACCCGGCTCTTTTCGATCGAGAGGATGAACCCGGATGATTGGTTGTATGATAACCGGAACCGGTCATTCCCATCGTATCTGCCTAAAATTGGAATAAAACTGTCGTGCATACGCCGATGGGTATTTCCACCTGGACAGTCCCGGGTTGCCGTCATGGATAAGGTCAGGCCTGAACATCCAGTGGTACGTAGCCCGCACCTTGTTTCGAATCTTTGGAGTCCTCGCGAGTATCTGGTTGAGGAGAAACTCCTTTCCTGCCCGTCTCCTCTCCATGTGTTCTTGTGCAAAGATTTCATTGTCCCCCTGGACGGGCCAGGATGAAAAGTCGTACTTCTCCGGTAGTTGCAGTCCTGTCCACTGGCCTGCAAGCCCGCTGGCACGTTCGGCAGCGCTTCTCCCCTGCCATTCCGTGCTGCGCCTGAGCACATCAGGCCATACCCCGCGTCGGGTTATTTCATCGGCAAAACGGGTGATGTCACAGACCCACGAGAGCCGCAGCACCGGCTCATGAAAGAGGCTCATGTGGATTGCACAGTAGAAAAAGGCATCAACCGGGTCAAAAGCCCTGATTTCCCCGTACCGGGTCGGTAGTGGACCGGACCTGGCCAGGAGGTCCCTGGCAGATACACTATCACCCGGCCCCGGGAGAAATACGGGGCGCCAGTGGAGTTCAATCACCTTGTATGGTTCATCGGGGGGAAAATAGCAGGCATGATGGTAGAACTCCGGCATGACCCTGAAGGTATCGTACCGGAGCTCGTACCCCTGCTCAAGGAGGACTTTTTTACAGGTTTCATACTGGTCAGGCGAGACCAGGACGTCAATGTCGCCCCCGGTCCGTAATGCGGCGTTGGGATATACTGCAAGACCGATGGCAGGGCTTTTCATGACCAGAACGTTCACCCCTTCCTCCCTGCAGGAGGCACAGACCTCCGCAGACTGTTTCAGGGCGTGTTCGGTGTGATAGCTGCTCCAGATATAGCTGTGTTTCAGTTTTTCGACAATGAAACCCGGCGGGCGGCTGTCATGAGGTGCCTGTGAGACCAGATGAGACAGATACGCCAGGACCCCGTGAGGCGCGAGCAGTGCCAGAAGAGAACTCCAGGTTTCGTCCGAAAAGTCGGGTGCGGGGACTGGGCTCCCATGGAGCAGGCTGATAAGCCATGCCAGAAAGGGGTCCGGGGCATCCAGTAGTTCAAAGCCGTTTTTCCGCGAGAAAAAGTAATCCCGGCAGAAGGCCCGCACCATTCCAGGGGTCCTGGGACTGCTCCGGAGCATTCCCTGAAGTTCAGGTTCCCGGGCCTCACTACTCTCCATGATACAAGGGTTCCGTCTGGCGCCTATTTGTACCTCACGCAGACACCTGAAGAAGGGAGCACGTCTTGACGCCGTTCACCGGAGGAGAGCCCATGGGCCAACTCATCCCCCATGTATTTTTGGTGACGCCTCCGAAGTACTGGTATGACCCTCGGCGAACTCAGGAAAGAAATAGATACCATCGACTCGAAAATCATCGGCCTGATAGCAAAACGACAACAGATAGCAGGAAAGATAGCCCGGGAAAAAGCGCGGGAAGGCCTCCCGGTCCACGACGCCGCACGTACCCGCGAAGTCCTCAGCCGGGCCTTCGACCAGGCCGTTGAACAGAAGATCAATCCGGTCTTTGCGCAGGAGGTCTTCAAAATCCTGATCGAGATGTCAGAAGAGAGGCAACATGAGTGTTTCGGGGAGGGAAACCTCCCCTGACACATCACAACAGCCTGGTTACCAGGAGATAAATCCCCATGATGACCATGATGACGCCTACAATGATGCGGAGAAAGCCCTTCTGCTCCTCTCGCCATCCACTCAGTTTTTCCGCGGAAAGCCCGAAGAACACCAGGAGCACGATGGCGATCAGGGGTATGACGACGATCAGGTTGTAGACCACAAGATACACCAGACCAGTTCCCGCGGTAACGCTGTTCCCGAGCATCCCCAGGATGGCGATGTAGATCCCGGCCGTGCATGCCATCCCGTAGATGCCTGTCAGGACTCCAAGGATTATTCCTGCCGGGACACTCGCTTTCGCGATATAGCCTGCGAAAAGACCTTTTTTCGATTCGGGAATTGAAAGGACGCCCTTTCGCCCGGCAAGGCCGTCCTTGATCTGGATGATACCGAAAACAAGGGCTATGATACCCGCGGCAATGGCAAAAGCCCTGGATACTCCTGGCATCTGGATGACGGAAAAGAGGGCGAAACCTGATAGGAGCCGCACCACGAAAAATGACACGACGAACGAGGTCCCCACGAGGAAGACCGTCCTCCGTGAACCGGACGCCATGAGCGACACGAGGAGGAGGGCAAGGACAAGGAGTCCGCAGGGGTTTGCTCCCTCACCAAGGGCTGCAACAAGGAGGAGCAGGGGGTTCATGGCCGGGGCCTGGTTGATGACAGCCGGTTTTTCTGTTGGGACAGGGGTGACTGAAATCACCGGGACGGTCGTGTTCGAGAGGATTGCATCGGTCACGGTATCGATGTACTTTTCGATGTTGTCCGACCCTTCAATCTGGACGTCGTCGATGAAGACAGAGGGCACCCCGGTATACGGGGTGTTAAACGACGACTTGTAATCCTCGAACATCTGCCGGTAGGACCAGTTGCTCGAGATGTCCCAGAACTCCACCCTGACCCCGGGGTGCCGTTCCGCGTAGTCCGTCATGAAGGGGAGGGTTTTCAGGCATTC
>CAZGXZ010000007.1:0-17963 GCA_964530035.1 uncultured Methanoregulaceae archaeon | reverse complement strand
CATTCCTCGCAGTTATGGTCCCAGAAGAAGTTTACGGTGAGTGGCGTGGTCCTGTTCTCTCCCATTCCCGCCGCCTGCGATGCAGCAAAGGTCCCGCAGGGGATGAGCAGGAGGAGGAATAAGGCCGCTGCGATATATTTTTGTGTCATGCAAAAGGTCACGGTACGGTCGCCCCTGTTCAGCGATAAAGATGTGTGTCCCGTTCACCTGCCTGAACGGATCATAGTCCCGACGCCTTCGTCGGTAAACAGTTCCAGAAGCAGGTTGTGGCCCCTGTTGCCGTTGATAATGTGTGCCGAAGGGACCCCTGACAGAACCGCCTTCTCGACTGACTGGACCTTGGGTATCATACCTTCACCGATGGCTCCCGATGAGACCAGGTCGTCGATCTCCGGGAGGGTCAGGCGGCGGTAGACCATCGACCGGTCCTTGTTCATGACGCCGTCCACGTCGGTCATACTGATCAGCTTTTCTGCGGCAAGGGCGATCGCGATGTCCCCGGCGGCTGTGTCTGCGTTGATATTAAGGCTGTTGCCCTGGCGGTCGATGGCAATCGGAGATACCACGGGCATGTATCCCGTGTCCAGAAGGGTCAGGAGCAGGGCCGGGTTGACCTCCTCGATCTCTCCGACATGCCCGAGGTCGACCATTTCCTCCTTCCCTTCGATCGTCACCTTCTTCCGGTCCATCCTCTTCGCGATGATCATGTTGCCGTCCGATCCTGACAGCCCGACACCCTGACCGCCTGCCTTTGCTATGAGCGCCACGATATTTGTGCTGATCTTTCCGACGAGGACCATCTGTGCGACCTCGAGGGTATCTGCATCAGTAATCCGGAGACCCCCGACAAACCTGGGCTCCTTGCCGAGGGCCTTCATCTTCTCGGTGATTTCCGGACCTCCGCCATGGACGAGGACGACCCTGATGCCGACGAGGTGGAGGAGGACGGCATTTTTAATGGCGTTTTCGAGGATCTCTGGATCGACCATGGCATGGCCGCCGAGCTTGATCACCATCGTCTTGCCATGGAACTTCCGGATGTACGGAAGTGCCTCCATGAGCACGTCCTCCCGCTTCACGTCGTGTACCTCCCGTTGATCTCGACGTACTTCTCGGTGAGGTCACACCCCCAGGCCGTGGCCTTCCCCTTTCCCGAGAAGAGGTCCAGGTCTACCGTGACCTTTTTCCCGGACATGGCCGCCTTCGCCCGGGCAAGGTCGACGACGATCTCGCCTTTTTTAAAGACCGGGATGTCGGCCCTGTCGCCCCCCATGAGCATCGACACGCGGGAGGGGTCGAACTCCACCCCGGCACGTCCGGCAGCAGCGATAATCCGGCCCCAGTTCGGGTCCTCACCGTAGATCGCGGTCTTGACCAGGGGTGAACCAATAATGGTGCGTGCAACATGGGCTGCGTTCTCCTCGTCAGGAGCGCCCCGTACCGTTACCTCGAGGAGCTTGGTCGCACCCTCGCCGTCTGTAGCGATCTGGACGGCAAGGTTCCGGCAGCACTCCTGGAGGGCCGCTGCGAATTCCTTCCCCGGTGCCTTCCCGTTTTCCCCTGTTGCAACAAGGAACGCCACATCGTTCGTGGAGGTGTCACCGTCAACGACGACACGGTTGAATGACCTCCGGGTGGCGTCCTTTAAGGCCTCCCTGAGTTTCTTTGGACGGACCTCCGCATCGGTGTAGATGCAGGCTATCATCGTCCCCATGTTCGGGGCGATCATCCCCGATCCCTTGCATATTCCGCCGACTGAAAATCCCTCACCTTCCACAAGGGCATGTTTTTCGAAGGTGTCCGTGGTCATGATGGCGCGGGCGGTGAGTGTTTCTGACTCCTCACTTCCTGAAAGGAGGGGGGCCAGGGTTTCGCACTGGGCTTTTATCAGGGGCAGGTCAAGGTAACGCCCGATGACGCCGGTCGAGGCGATTCCCACCCCTGAAGGGTCCACGCCAAGGCATCCGGCCCCTGTTTCAGCCATGCTCACGGCGTCCTGGTACCCTTTCCCGCCGGTATAGGCGTTCGCACACCCGCTGTTGACCATGACCGCCTCGAGGCGGCCCTTCCGGATCCGCTCCTCCATGAGGGTGACCGGGGCGGCCTTCACCAGGTTCCCGGTAAATACTCCGGCCGCCGTCCCTGATGCCCGTATGAGGGCGAGCCCGAACTTGCCTTCCTTCATCCCGTGGCATGTCACACCGCGGATACCGCAGATGCTTTTCATGTCCCTATTCACCCCGGGCGATGCCCTCGACGATGTCTGCCCGGGTTACGATGCCGATAAGTCTGCCGTTCTCGACGACAGGAAGCCTGTTGACCTTTTTCGAGAGCATCGCCGATGCAGCCTCCTCGATCTCCGCACCGGGAGCGATCGTGGCCACAGGGTGGCTCATGACCTCTCCGACAAGGGTGGACCCTATGTCAGAGAGCGCTTTTTTTGTGTGCTCCCAGTTGATGAACTCGCGGACCGGGACCTCGATGATCTCAAGAGGCGACGGGAGCCAGAGGTCGTGCGAGAGGTCGCCGGTTTTCAGGAGACCGAGGACATCCGAATCGGTGATAATGCCGACGACCTGGTCACCCTCGACCACGGGAAGGCCGCCGACATGGTTCTTCTTCATTGTAGCAGCTGCCTCCCTGACGGTGGAACGGGGGGATATTGTAAACGGTTCCCGGGTCATGATCTCTTCAACGTTCATACAGACCCTCAGGGGAGAACCGCCGCACCCGTGAGACCATCGGTCTCTTCGAGCCCGCACATGATGTTCATGTTCTGTATCGCCTGGCCGGCGGCACCCTTTCCAAGGTTGTCGATAGCTGAGATCACGACAGCCCTTGACCCCTCGCTCTCGACCTGCAGGTCACAGAAGTTCGTCCCCCGCACTGCAGCAAGGACCGGCTTCTGGTAACGGACGAAGTACTCGGTCCGGTAGAACTCCCGGTACAGGTGTTCGGCGTCCTCCTGTCCCATGGGTTCCTTGAGGAGGATATGGGCGGTGGTCAGGATGCCCCGGTTCACCGGGACCAGGTGAGGCGTGAAGTAGACCTTTGCATCGGAGCCAAGACGCGAGACCTCCTGCTGCATCTCGGGAAGGTGTCGGTGCGAGGTCCACTTGTATGGTCCTACGTTGTCCCCGACGTTGGGATAGTGAGTCGTCGCTGACGGGTTGTCTCCCGCTCCGGAAACACCGGTCTTTGAGTCGAAGATGATGGTATGGGCACGGGTGGCCAGGGGGGCCGCCGCGAGGGTCGCACCGGTTGGAAAGCAGCCCGGGTTTGAGACGAACCGGGCGTTCCTGACTTCAGACCGGTGCAGTTCAGGAATACCGTACGGGGCTTCAAAATAATCCTTGTGGGATACATCGTACACCCGTTCGAAAACCTCCTTTTTCAACCGGTAATCAGCCGACAGGTCGATGACACGGATCCCCTTGTCAAGCAACGGTCGTGCATGTGCCATTCCAGCCGTATGGGGAACAGCGAGGAAGGCAACATCTGCATCGATCGAATCAAGGTCCGGGTTTGAAAAGGCAAGATCCGTGAAACCGGTAAGGTGAGGGTGGACGCTGGTCACCGGTTTGCCTGCAAGCTTCCGGGACGTGGCGCACACCACCTCAGCCCTCGAATGGGTAAGAAGGAGCCGGATCAGTTCACCGCCGGCATATCCGGAGGCGCCAATGATGGCGATTTTCATGACACTATATCCGGCACAAAACCATTTAACCTTTCTTGCTTTCCAAATCAGGCGGTTTTACGCTCCATCAGGTGATGCCAGAGGGGTGCACCCCGCATGTCCACGCAGCGCAATTATTAATAATTGTAATTATTAATCATGATAATATCCCGTGAAGAGCTGGAGGACCGTCGGAAGGCACCAGGACCGGTGCATACGGTTCCTCCTGCCCGGGGGACCGGTCTAAGGAGCGTGGACAACCCCATAACAAATGCAACCCGTCGGAGACGAGGTCATACCCCGGACCCGGCAGCACGATGATGATCAGCCTGGGGACCAGGAGATCCTCTCGTGACAGGAGGAGCAGGCGGGGGTCCTGTCGCACACGTCCTGTATGAACGTACGGCAGAGTTTCACATGAACCCAGGAATACCAGAGAAAACGCTAGGTGGAGGACATGGACAAGGAATCGTTTGACGTCAAGATCTCAGAGGAAGTGAAGTACTACTATCCTGACCCGTCCTACAAGGCCAAGGCCTGGACACAGGACTACGACAAGGCCTACAATGAGTTTCTTGCAGACCCTGATGCTTTCTGGGCAGGGATTGCCGGAGAACTCGAGTGGTTCTCCCCCTGGTCAGAGGTACGGAAATGGGAGCACCCGTTCGCCCGGTGGTTCGTAGGGGCGACCTGCAACATAACCCACAACTGTCTCGACCGCCATCTCCATGACCACCGCCGAAACAAGATCGCGCTGATGTGGTGCGGTGAGGACGGAGAGGAGAGGGCGTACACGTACTGGAAGCTCCACCGGGAGGTATGCCGTTTCGCCAACGGCCTGAAAAGCCTCGGGGTGAAAAAGGGCGACAGGGTCTGCGTCTACATGCCGCTCATCCCGGAGCAGGTCATCGTGATGCTCGCCTGTGCCAGGATCGGGGCGATCCACTCGGTGGTCTTCGGGGGTTTCGGGGTGAACGCCCTGAACATGCGCATCAAGGACGCAGGAGCAAAGATCGTCGTAACCGCTGACATCAGCTACCGGAGGGGAAAAAGCATCGCCTTAAAAAGTATCGTCGACGAGGCGGTCATCAACGCACCCACGGTCGAGAAGATCGTCGTGCTCCGCCGCAACCTGGAAAACCCGGTCGAACTGATCAAGGAGCTCGAGATCGACTACATGGACCTCGTCGCCGGCGTTTCTGACGAGTGCGAACCTGAGGTCATGGATGCCGAAGACCCCCTGTTCATCCTCTATACGAGCGGTTCAACCGGGACACCGAAAGGAATCGTCCACACCTGCGGCGGGTACATGGTCGGGACGTACTATACCACCAAGCACGTATTCGATATCAAGGACCAGGACGTCTACTGGTGCACGGCGGATCCCGGATGGATTACCGGGCACAGTTACATCATTTACGGCCCCCTCGCATGCGGAGCGACGGTCTTCATCGGGGAGGTCGTACCAGACTATCCGGATGCCGGGACGATGTGGAAGATAATCCAGGACTATGGCATCACCGTCTTCTATACCGCTCCCACCGCCATCAGGATGTTCATGAAGCTCGGCGAGAAATGGCCGGCAAAATACAACATCAACTCGCTCCGGGTCATCGGCTCAGTCGGTGAACCGCTGAACCCCGAGGCCTTCGAGTGGTACTACAGGCACATCGGGCGGGAGAGATGCCCGGTGGTCGACACCTGGTGGCAGACCGAGACAGGCATGCACATGATAACGACCATGATCGGAGAGCCCATGCGTCCGGGGTTTGCCGGAAAGCCCATTCCCGGAATCATTGCCGACGTGGTCAACAAGGAAGGGAACTCCGTCCCCCCGAACACCGGGGGCTTCCTCATCATCAAGGAACCCTGGCCGGCCATGTTCAGGACGGTCTTTAAAAACGAAGAACGGTACAGGACCTACTGGAATACCATCGGGAACTGGTATACCGCGGGTGACCTCGCCGTGAAAGGTACCGACGGGTACATCATGGTCATCGGTCGCTCAGATGACATTATCATCGTGTCAGGACACAATATCGGCACCGCCGAGGTCGAGTCGGCCCTTGTCTCCCATCAGGCGGTCGCCGAGGCTGCGGTCATAGGGAAGCCGGATACGATGAAAGGGAACCTCATAAAGGCATTTGTCATCCTGAGGGTTGGCAACAGCCCCTCGGACCGCCTCATCTCAGACCTGATGTACCACGTAAGAATGACCATCGGGCCGATCGCGGTGCCTTCGGAGATCGAGTTCGTTGACAAGCTTCCGAAGACGCGGTCAGGCAAGATCATGCGCAGGGTTCTGAAGGCCAAGGAACTCGGGATAGACCCTGGAGACATCTCGACCCTTGAGGAGTAAAAGGGATACTTACTGTGTTATGAACTCAAACTATCCTGTTTCACCGGGATCCATTACCGTGTGCGGGATGGTCCCGGAAAAGGGCAGATGGCTCCTTGTCGCTGCAGGACTCGCCATAAACCTCTGCCTCGGGAGTATCTACTCCTGGAGCGTCTTCGTCCAGCCACTCACCACTCATTTCACCCAGGCACTCGGGAGGGCGGTGAGTGCAAACGAAGTACTGATGCCGTTTTCAGTATTCCTGGCGTTCTTCGCGATAGCCATGCCCCTGACCGGCAAGTACCTTGAAACCCTGGGCCCCAGGAAGGTCACCATGATCGGGGGTGTCCTTACCGGTATCGGCTGGATACTGGCATCGTTCGCATCTTCCGTCGAGATGCTGTACATTGTATATGGCATCATCGGCGGAGTCGGAGTGGGCATCGCCTATGGTGCCCCTGTCGCCGTTGCTGCACGGTGGTTCCCGGACCGCCGCGGACTTGCAGTGGGATGTACCCTGCTCGGGTTCGGATTTTCAGCATTCCTGACCGCGAACATCGCAGGAGCCCTCATCGGTGGCTACGGGGTCATGGAAACATTCCGCATCTTTGGGATCGTCTTCGTGGTCCTTATCCTGCTCCTCGCAGTGCCGTTGTCCTTCCCTCCGGCCGGCTGGGTGCCGGCCGGGTTCGTGCCTCCAGGGTCCTCCCGGGGCACGGTTGTCCAGACCGAGTGTACACGTTCCCAGATGCTAAGGAAGCCTGCTTTCTACGGTTTGTGGACCTGCTATTTCATCGGGTGCCTGGCCGGCCTCATGGCCATATCGATAGCCAAGCCGGTCGGGACCGAGGTGGTCGGGATAGGCGCAGGCCTTGCAACCCTGCTCGTAGGGTTCTTTGCCATATTCAATGGCGGGGGCCGCCCGTTGTTCGGATACCTGACCGACCGTTTCCCTCCCCGGGCCGTTGCCATGCTCTCATTCCTCCTGATCCTGGCGGCATCCCTGGGCATGTGGCTGGTCCCCCTTGAAGGGGTATACATCATAGCCTTCGCTGTCCTGTGGGGCTGTCTCGGTGGATGGCTTGCCGTCGCCCCGGCAACAACCGGGGCATTCTTCGGGACCTGTGATTATCCACGCTGCTACGGGGTTGTTTTCCTCGCATATGGTGCCGGGGCGATAGCCGGGCCACAGCTCGCCGGGTTTATCAGGACGGCAACCGGCTCGTACCTCGGAGTCTTCCCGTACGTTGCCGTGCTTGCCGCAATAGGACTCGGGGTTGCCTTTTTCTTCATGAAACCCCCCGTTCAGGCACAGTCCTGAACCGGGCACACCCTTTTTGACCTGAAAGGCTTCAAGGGTCAATTCTGGTTTTTTTCATCCACATCAATACCCC
The DNA here is from genome assembly GCA_964530035.1 of uncultured Methanoregulaceae archaeon. Lineage (GTDB taxonomy): Archaea > Halobacteriota > Methanomicrobia > Methanomicrobiales > Methanospirillaceae > KLAP105. The sequence continues at coordinate 10,555 of CAZGXZ010000007.1, read as the reverse complement.
GAAAAGCCCGGACCCTTTAAACCCGGTCAGCCGAAGGTTCAAAGCCTCGTCAGGTGTTTCCTCTGGGCAAGGGCATATCCGCAGATGACCCTTACGGGGTCTTCGAACATTGCATTGAGCCCCTCATCCCCGGTATCCAGGTAGAGGACAGGAGTCCTCGCACATTTCTGGGGCGTTGCGACGACAATGAGGTTTTCAGGCCCCACCCTGCGGACAACCTCAGACGAGATCGGCTGGTTTCCCCGCCCCAGGACAAAGCCCTGTGAACCAAGGGGACTTACCACGATCTTCACACGCTCGTATGAACGAAGGAGTCCGAGGATCCCCTTCTCGGAGAGATCCTGTCCAACCAGCCTGCCACCGGATACGGCATCAACTCCAAGCAGGGTCTTTTCCACACCAAGGGTACGGGCGATGGCAGCGGTAGTCGACCCGGGCCCAAGTATCCAGAGGGCCCCGGGTGTCATGAGCGACACCATGAACCCGGCAATCTCTTCACGGGACCCTTCTTCTCCCGGCTCGTCACGGACTCCCTTGGGGCGCTGAACCAGGCCGGGTGCAACAGGGACACGGAGGTTTCCATACAATGACAGGGAAAACCTGCCCTTCCGGTATTCTTCCTCGTCGATATCCATGACCTCCCCGTCGACGCAGGACGAGGGAGAGAAAATGTTCACGAGTCCGGCAGCTTCGGCAGGTCCGACTGCGAATACCCCGGAATACATCTTGACCCCCGCGGGTATCCCGATGGCAGGGACCGTTGTACCAATAGTTCCACAGATATCCCTTGCGGTCCCGTCGCCGCCACAGAACAGGATGATGTCGGCACCCCTGTCCCGGAATACCCGGCATGCCTCCCGGGTGTCCTCCGGGGTGGTCGGCGACCCCGGCCGGTATACCACTTCGAAACGGGGATTGCCTGCTCTTATAAGGACGTCCTCACCCATTTCACCGGCAGCGGTCAGGAACCGTGCCTCCCCGGACCGGAGCCGGGTGAGAGCCGACAATGCCCTCTCCCCAGCCTTCCTTTCTGCTCCAAGTGCCAGGGCTTCACTGGCACAACCATCCGTCCCCTTGAGACCGACCGCTCCGCCGAGGCCGGCGACCGGGTTGACGACGAACCCGATCAGGACCATGGCTTAACCCGTCTTCGGGAGATGGGTGAGGGCTTCCCGGATAAGGTCGTCAGGATACTCGTAGTCCACGAGGCGCCCGTGGAGGAACTCGTCATATGAATACATATCGAGGTTGCCGTGTCCCGAGTTGCAGAAGAGGATGGTCTTCTCCTCGCCGGTGTTCCGGCACTCAAGGGCGACATCAACCGCGGCCTTCACGGCATGGGCCGCCTCCGGGGCGACGATCTGCCCTTCGGTGGCGGCAAAGAGCCTGGCAGCCTCGAAGACCTCGTTCTGCCGGTATGCAACAGCCTCGACAGTCCCGTCATGGACCAGGCGGGAAACGAGGGGTGAGTCCCCGTGGTACCTGAGCCCTCCAGCATGGATAGACGGGGGTATGAAGGTATGGCCGAGGGTGTACATCTTGAGCATCGGGGTCAGCCCGGCGACGTCCCCGAAGTCGTAGGTATACAACCCCTTCGTGAGCGTCGGGCAGGCTGCGGGTTCAGCCGCGATTATCCGGGTATCTGGCTTTTTCCCACGGATTTTCTCCCCGGCAAAGGGAAACGAGATCCCGGCGAAGTTGGACCCGCCTCCGACGCACCCGATGACGACGTCGGGGTACGAATCAATCGAGGCAAACTGTGCGAGCGCCTCTTCGCCGATCACCGTCTGGTGGAGACAGACGTGGTTGAGTACCGACCCCAGGGAATAGTTGGTGTTGTCATGGGTGGCTGCGTCTTCAACCGCCTCGGAGATCGCGATTCCAAGGCTCCCGGGGGTATCAGGATAGTCCTCCTGTATCTTCCGGCCGGATGCGGTCCGGTCTGAAGGGCTCGGTATGCACTCCGCCCCCCATACCTCCATCATGACACGCCGGTAGGGCTTCTGATCATAGCTCGAGCGGACCATGTACACCGTCGCGTCCATGTCGAAGAACTTCGTCGCAAGGGCGAGGGCGGATCCCCACTGGCCTGCACCGGTTTCGGTGGCTATACGCTCGATGCCTTCCTGCCGGTTGTAATATGCCTGGGCTATTGCAGTGTTCGGCTTGTGGCTGCCTGCAGGGGAACCACCCTCCCACTTATAATAGATCCTGGCTGGCGTCTTTAAGGCCTTCTCAAGCCTTTCGGCCCTGATGAGCGGTGACGGCCGGTAAATCCGGAGAATGTCGGCAACCTCGCCCGGCATGTCGATGTACCGCTGTGTGCTCATCTCCTGCCTGATAAGCTCCATGGGAAATATGGGTTTCAGGTCATCCGGTGTTGCAGGCTTTCCCGTGGCCGGGTGAAGCGGGGGATCGAGCGGCGTCACCAGGTCCGCCTGGATGTTATACCAGCTCCGTGGCATCTCGTCCTCGTCGAGGAGGATCTTCGTCTTCATACCACCCTATTAGAATTGTACAATAATATACATTGTCCCACATTGATGTCTATTGATGTAAAAGATATTACCTCGCCTTCGGCACATTAAAAGAGGGAGAATTATCCGGTCTGGACCGTATTGGGAGATGAAGTGCCCTTCCAGTACCTCCAGATGACCATGAAGATCGCCCCGGCACCAATGGCCACCACGATCACCCGCAACAGGAGGCCGACGAGGAACGGGATGGCAAACAGCAGGTGCAGGATGACGAAACCAAGGAGGAACGACAGGTACATGGACCATTCCTTTTTCATCAGGGCTACGAGCCAGTCTCCGAATGCCCATGAGGCAAAGACCGGGGCCAGGACCAGGACGGTAAGGAGGCCCATGCCAATGAGGAGGGCGACAGGAATCCCGATAACGGTCACCGCGATGATGAGCGTGACCACGGCGGTAACAAGGACCCCGGCAACCCCGTAGGCGAAATTAAGGAGCGGTGCTGAACGGACCTGGTCGGCAACGACCTTACCCTGCCCGGGAAAGAGCCGGATGATGATGCAGCCCAGTATGGCAAATCCTATGGTTACGAGGATCAGGAGGACCGGGAGCCCTTTTTCATCCGAAGGCTTTTCAGGCATGACGACTGTTCCCACCGACCCGGCATTGATCAGGCCGTCGGTTTCGGCATAGAGGGTGCCGGCCACGTCTCCTTCGTTGACGACCTGCCGGCCAACAACAGCAGCGTCGCGCGATATCATGGCACCCCTGCCGATGGCGACCTGGCCGCCGGCAGCGACCAGGTTATCGGCCTTTCCGTTTACCGTAACCCTTCCACCCGCGGCCACGATCTTTCCGCCCACGTTCCCATTCACGGTGACCTGGCCGCCGGCAGCGATCACATCGCCGGAAACAGGGCCGTTTATGTCAACGAGGCCGCCTATGACGACCACGCTCTTTACAGGTGCGTCCACCGAGACCTGGCCGCCGCTTGCAAAAAGATCGTCATTCACGGGAGTATCCACGACCACCGTGTTGCCCGACCTGAACTCGAGGGCCGACACCCCCCCCGCCAGCAGGGAGACCAGCAGGGCAACACATAGCAACCGAACCGCATGCATGACCGAACGTTTCCGTCCACAGGATATTAAATGACAGGTTTTCATGGTGGACCGGCCAGGAGGGCAGGAGTGTGGAACAGGCCGGGAGTGAAGTGAATCAATTTAATAACCATAACGGTGATGTTTCTTCATTCGCGGTGAATTTTCATGAAAGCACTCGTTCCAATCGTTATTCTGGCGCTGGCAGCCATGTGCCTGACGGTTCCGGTGGCAGCAGCAGGAGAAACCGGGGCTGGCGTGGTTTCCTTTGCACCACTTGTCATGATGCCTTCAGATGTTGCAGAGGGTCTTATCGGGCCGGATGTCACCTCTCCGTCAGGAGCAATCGGTGGCGGATCGGGGTATTACTCCATATCGTCATCGCCTTCCGGAGCCAGTGTCGTCTTCGACGGTCAGGACCAGGGGGTGACCCCGGTTACCGTGGAGGTATCCTCCACCGGGACGCCGGGCCACACCCTGTCGGTTTCGAAGGAAGGGTACCTGACCTACCAGACAACATTGTCGGGAAACCCTGCAGCAGGCGAGACCCGGTATGTCAATGCACAGCTGATACCGGTCACGACACCACCCACTTCCGCGCCCATCGGCGGTGAAAAGGCTTATTTCCGCATCATTTCGTCACCATCAGGAGCCAATGTGGAGTTCGACGGGCAGGAGCAGGGACTGTCCCCGGTCACCGTCGAAGTCCCGGCACTCGGAACTCCTGAGCATTACGTCAGAGTCACCAAGGACGGATATTATCCCTGGGAAAAGAACATCCCCCAGAACCCGTCACCCGGTCAGACGATAACCGTGAATGCCGACCTGGTATTCATCCCGATAACCCAGCCGCCTACCACGGTCGTCCCCGGGGGCGACAAGGGGTACTACTATATTGACTCAAGTCCGCGGGGAGCCTCGGTGACGTTCGACGGCCAGAGCAAGGGTTCAACGCCGGTGACGGTTTCGGTCCCTGTGACAGGGACCCCTGGCCACAGCATCAGCATCTCCATGCCCGGGTATGTGACCTGGACGACCAAGTACCAGGGGAACCCGGCTCCCGACCAGACCATCAACGTGTTTGCGTCACTGAACCCTGTCAACCCGACAGGGACGATTTATGTTTCATCTTCACCAAGCGGAGCCTATGCAAGCCTTGATAATGGACTTGACAGCCTGACTACCCCCGGTACATTTTACTCGGTCCAGACCGGGTACCACACGGTAAAGGTAAGCCTTGCCGGGTACCAGCCGTACTATGCAACCGTCCAGGTCTCGCAGGGCTCCCAGGCGAATGTGTATGCAAACCTGAACCAGAACCCTTCAAATGGCGGGATATCGGTCTCCTCGACGCCCCAGGGCGCGGGTGTCAGGATCGATGGCATATATGAGGGAGAAAGCCCTGTCGTTGTCGGAAAGCTGGCACCGGGAGCCCATACCCTTACGCTGTACCTCGCAGGCTACCAGAACTACCAGAGCACGGTCACGGTGAACTCCGGCAGTATCACGTACGTGAACGCACAGCTCGTGAAGAACTCGCAGCCTACAACAGGGGACATCCAGGTTTCCTCAACGCCTTCAGGCGCATCGGTATACCTGAACGGTGACATCAAGGGCACAACGCCTCAGAACGATGCCCTGGATATCGTAGCCCTTGCGCCCGGAACCTATACCATCCGTCTGGCCAAGGCCGGATACAACGATTATACGACCTCGGTACAGGTGACCGCCGGAGGCATCGCCCAGGTCACGGCCACCCTCGTGCCATCCGGGACCGGGCAGGGAGGCACGCTCTCCGTTTCATCAAGCCCGACGAGTGCCGATGTGTACCTGGACAACCAGTACAAGGGGATAACCCCGGTCACTCTTTCCAGCATACCTGCTGGCAGCCATACCGTCAAGCTCTCGCTTGCAGGATACAACGACTACGTTTCGAACGTACAGATCGCAGACGGCCAGACAACCCAGGTGAGTGCGGCTCTCGGCGCTGCTCCCACGTCAACGCCGACACAGTCCGGTCCCCTTCCTCTTGCTGCAGTCCTTTCCGTCTCCCTTGTAAGCGGACTATTCTTCATGAAACGGCGGAGATAATTGGTTTCCGCCTGTTCTTCGACCTTTTTGTGTATAAAAAGACTTTTCTCTTTGCCGCTCGAATAGACTTCAGGTTGATCTCTATCCTGCCTGTCAGGCACGGTTCTGTCAATACTAAAAAAATCAGGCTTTCCGGGAAAAATGTCAGACAATCCAGGTCATTTTGAAGACGGCCGGTGGGTAACAGGGCCTGCCAGGGAAAATGATGATGCATCCGCGGCCCCTGAAGGATCAGGGACCGGCCGGAATGATTCCGGTGACAGAATGGAGATCCGGGTGAACGAGGTAAAGGCCCAGGTCGCCTCTGCCGTTAACGGAGTATTTACCCTTGCTAGGGACCTTTTCGGAACGGAAGAAGGTCACCGTCACCTGGAGAAACGGATCAACGATGCCGGGACCGCTCTCGAAGGTGCAATCATGGACATCGCCCGTGAAGCCGAAGCAATAATCCAGGGGAAGACACATTCAGATGGCAAAAAAGAGCGTAAATAATATCGAGACCAGGAACCCCGACCAGGGACTGCACCGCGAACCCCAGCGGAGCGGGATGGAGAGTTATGAGTATGTCCAGAACCGTATCTGCGACCTGCTCAAGCACAACCCCCGGGGTTTAACCGTTTCGGAGATGTCACGTGTGCTTGGGATGTCCCGGAACTCGATCGGCAAGTATACCGACCTCCTGACCCTTGCAGGGCGCGTTGAGATACGTGCCGTGGGAAAGGCCAAGTTATTCTACCTTTCCCACAGGGTTCCGGTTTCCGAACTCCTGAACTTCTCCTCTGATGCAATCATCGTAATGGAGGAGAATTACAACATCCTCCAGGTGAACGAAAACGCCCGCAGGTTGTTCCAGCTCTCTGAAACTGAACTTGTCGGGAAGAATGCCATATCCCTCCTGCAGCAGCAGGCACGGATCAAACCTGCTCCGTCGATCCTGTACCGGCCTCTCCAGATCTCGGCGGCCCACGAGATCGAGCTTGTCCAGGACCAGCAGATCAGGAGCATGCGGGTGAAGATTATCCCGACGGTCACCCAGAGCGGGAAGCCGGGTATCATCATGATCCTCGAGGACGTGAGCAATGTAAAAAAGGCGTTGGACGCTCTCCGGGAAAGTGAACAGCGGTACAGGTCACTCATCGAGGCAGCGCCCACGGGGATAATTACCACCGACGTATCCGGGATAGTATCGATGGCTAACCCCATGGCGACGCGGATGCACCAGTACATCTCGGCGGGAGAGATGATTGGACTTGAGGTGAAATCTCTTGTTGACCCATCATCACACCAGCAGGTCGTAGATATCGAAAGGCGGTTGTTCATGGGGGAAATTGTCAGAAAAACCGTCATCAGGCTCGCAAGAAAGGACGGGTCCTCATTCCCCGCCGAGATCTCCGCATCGGTGGTGAAGAACTCGGAAGGAAAGCCGTCAGGCATGCTTATCTTTTCTTTAGAACTGGACTCTCCTGGTGCCATGGGTTAAGCCAGGCCCCGGCAGCCACCTCCGTTTTTCTCCCGCTATTCCTCATGGGTTCTTATTACTGACCGCCGTACTCTTATCTCATGGAAATGCGTATTGCGGGTGCTGAGTCCCCGGGTATATCCGGAACAAGGATTACTGTCGTAAACCCTTCCACGGGAGTGGCTATCGATACGGTTCCCAGGGGCGTGCCCGGGGATGTCGGGGCAGCTGTCCACGCCGCCCGGGAAGCCCTTCCCGGATGGTCCTCTCTCACGATGCGCGACCGCGGAAAAATCCTCCTTGCGGCAGCAGCCCGGGTAAGGGGACGCCACCAGGAAATCGCCCGCCTCCTGGTGGCAGAGCAGGGAAAGCCGCTTTCAGAGGCGGTGGACGAGATCAGGGGCTTCTGCAACACCCTCGAGTTCTATGGAAGCATATCTGGCATTCCTTCAGGGGACATCGTCCACCTTGGCAGCACCGGGGACTGCATAGTGGTCCGCGAACCAATCGGGGTCGGTGGTGCCATCATTCCCTGGAACGTCCCGGCCATCCTCATGGGGTGGAAATGCGGCCCGTCACTCCTCGCGGGAAATACACTGGTTCTCAAACCAGCGTCGGACGCCCCGCTCACGGTCCTCACCCTCGCCCGGGAGCTCGAAGCGGCTGGCCTCCCACCCGGAGTCCTCAACGTGGTTACCGGGGAAGGAGGTGTTGTAGGGGAGGCCATGGTGCGGGACCCCTCAATCCAGAAAATATCCTTTACCGGTGACACGGTCACGGGAAACAGAGTCCGTGAGGCTGCGGGTGGGCAGCTGAAGGAGATCACCCTCGAGCTCGGAGGATCCGACCCTATGATCATCTGGAAGGACGCTGATATCGGAAAGGCGGTAGCAGGGGCTGTCAGGGGGAGGTTCTATAACTGTGGCCAGACATGCACGGCGGTTAAAAGGCTTTTCGTCCATGAATCTGTCTTCAACCAGGTCACGAACGCTCTGGCGGCAGCGGTTGTAAGGATGAAGGTTACGGATGGGTTGTCCGATGGGTGCGACATGGGACCTCTCGTATCAAAAGGCCAGCGTGAAAGATTGGAAGGGCAGCTTGACCGTGCCCTGGCCACCGGGGAACCCCGGATAGTGGCCCAGGGATCCATCCCTGACAGCCCGGCTTTCACCGGCGGATCATTCTTCCCCCCGGTAATCGTTGCAGGGGTCCCCCAGGAATCACCTCTCATGAGGGAGGAGGTCTTTGGACCGGTTCTCCCCGTCGCTTCCTTCTCAGACCTTGACGAAGCGATACGCCTGGCAAATAACACCCGTTTCGGTCTTGGGGCCTCGGTATGGACCCGTGACCTTCATATTGCACAGCAGGTCATGACCCGGGTCCAGGCTGGCATTGTCTGGGTGAACCGTCACCTCACTGTCCCTCCGGAGGTCCCGTTTGGAGGGATAAAGGAGAGTGGAATGGGCCGGGAAAACGGCATCCAGGCAATCAACGCATGGAGCCGTCAGAAAAGCATTTTCATATCGTGGTAGGACCATGAGCGGGGTTCATGTCAAGGCATCGCACATCTGGTAGGGGAGGAGCGGTGACTGCATGGTGACGTTCACTACAGGGAACATCGGCATCGGAGGGGGATGGTTCATAATCGCAGGGATCTGTGCGGTTGTTATCGGGGGTGCCGTCATACTGTTCCCGTCAACCGCCCTCCGGATACTTCTTCTTGCCATAGGGTTCTTCCTGCTCGTCATGGCGGTTGCAGGTCTCGCAGGCGCTGCAATCATAGCGCGTTACAGGGGGATATGGATCGTTCCGGCCGCCCTCGGTGTGATAGCGCTCATGCTCTCACTTATGTCGTTCCTGGACCCGGATTTCCTGGCTTCGGTCATTGTTGTCCTCGTTGCTGTCATCGTCGTGGTCGCCGGGATCATAGCATTGTTCATCGGTTTCCATTTCAGAAATTCCCGCCCCTCCATGGTGGGGGCGATTGCTACAGGGATCCTGCTGGTGGTTGCCGGGATACTCATGGTCCTGTACAAGGGGCTGACATCAATCCTGATGGTGCAGGCCCTCGGGGTCCTCATTATCCTGGCAGGCATCATTGCCGTGGCAACAGGTATAAGTCATATGAAAACCGCTCCGCGGGTCATCACCATCACACCGGAAAAGCCGTGAAAAAAACGGAATCCTCATTCATTTTCGTGAGAACGCCCTGATCCCTTAAATAGGGTCATTCATAAACTCCTTCCTATGGACAATCGGTTATCGATTCCCCTGCTGGCGGCAGTATGTATCGGCTGCCTCCTTGCATGTACCATTATTTCGGGTTGTACCCAGACCACACCGACCCCGGCCACCACACCGGTGACGACCCAGGCAAAGGTAACCACGACTGTGCCGACAACCGTTCCCACGGCAGGTGCCGTAAACGGATCACAGGCCAGCACCGGAATGGCAAACCCGGCATCGGTGAACTGTGAAAAGGTCGGAGGGACCTCGAAGATCCTGAAGAACCCCGATGGTTCCGAGTATGGTGTATGTATCTTCCCCAATGGAACAACCTGCGACGAGTGGGCGCTCTTCAGAGGGGAGTGCAACACCACAGAGAAGGCCCCCACCGGGATCGCAGCAAAACCCGATGTCAATGCATCCAGGGCCCAGCCACCTGTAAAGCCGAATGATACCGCCGGGACAGGGAACATACCGGAGGGAAACGCACCTCAGGGCCAGCCTCCGGTGAAACAGGACGGTATGCCGAGGGACGGCCCCATGCCCAACGGTAGTGGACCCCAGGGACAGCCCCCGGTAAAATCTGATTAAACAGCTGTTGTATTGAGTCATCCTTTTGGCATAGTCTGCCTTTTTGGATGACTTACCCTTCAGGGAGGGGCGGCAACCATTTTTCAACAGAGAATCAGCCTTTTTCTTTTTCCAGGATCCTGGTGCCGGAGGTCATTACTGACCGGAATTACGGACCAGTTAACAGCCGTTTCATGACCAGTAATGGCCTTGTACTCATGAAAACAGGCATAATGCGATTAAAATGATGCGAGGGGCCGGATTCGAACCGACGAACCACTGCTGGAGACGCTCTTGAGGCGTCCGCCGTTGGCCGCTTGGCTACCCTCGCCCAGATACGATTAACAAGGCCTCCCACCTGGATACCGTATGCCAGGGTATGGTCCCGCCTTCGTAAAAGTCACATATGTATCATTCCGGAGTCTTCTTATATCCTGCTGTAAGGAATCCGGTTTTATCTAGGAAAACGATGGAAAAGGGTCACCACCCACTCCCTCCCTCTATCACCTGCGGGTGGTCTTCTGGTACGCAACGAGGTCCCGTTCGTTAATCTTCCAACCCTCCATCGTCCGCTTGCCTTTCAGCTTTCCTTCCCTGATGATCTTCTCAACATCCCTCGTTGATACCCGAAG
>CAZGXZ010000006.1:24831-29623 GCA_964530035.1 uncultured Methanoregulaceae archaeon | reverse complement strand
ATTCCTGAAAGGACAGAGAATTTTCATCACTAACTAGGGTTTCAACAAAGCCCAATTTTAACGAATAATTCTTCCCTGCCTGACATAATTGCCAGGTAATCTGCCTGATTGAAGAAATGGATCTGTATTTTTTGACCTTTCAGGACGTTTCCCGACCTTACCGGATACCAGTAACATCACCTCCCCCGAAACATGAGAAACATCAGGTCATCAGTGGGGGCTTCGCCCCCACTTCCTGGAAAGATACCCTGCCGCCCCCGAAGGGCGCCCTGGCGGTGGTCTCACGGCCCTTCTATTTGATTGAGAACCGAAAAAAATCTTGCTGAAGACTCAAAAATCAACAAAAACATACCCCAAACAACCCTGAAAAAATAATCACCAACGGCTTGCCATGGCTATCATATGCAGGGGGTTTGGGGGGCAGCAGCCCCCCGGTTATCATCTCTTGAATCCTCTCTATGTTCGAGGTGGAAACAAAAAAATGGGCTCTTATAAATCCAATGATTGGAATTGTAGGCAAGGGAGATCTCTTATAATGGGGTGAATAAAATCGAGGATGAAAAGGGTTTCAAAAAGGCCGCAAATTCCTGAAAAGGGTGAAGAATGATGCTCCGGCAAGGTGTCGTCGCCAATGGCAGGAGCCGTCCATTTCCGGTGAACCGGCCTGATATGGCAGTCCCTGGTGGATAGTGACCCTTTTTCCAGGCTCCAGGTATTTTCCGGGTGGTTTATCCCGCTATGCCTGCGGAAAGCCGTTCATAGTCCGATAACTCTTCGAGGACTTCTGAAGGCGGCCCCACCCTCATTACCCTGCCACCCCGCATAAGGGCCACACGATCGCAGATGTCCCTTACAAACCCGATGTCGTGGGACACGATGATGAAGGTCTCGTCCATCTCTTCGCGTGCATGAAGGATCGAGTGTTTCACGTCCCGCTTGGTGATCGGGTCCATTGTTCCGGTCGGTTCGTCGAGGACGACAATCGATGGCTCCCTGATGAGAACCTGGGCAAGGGCCACCCGGTGCCGTTCTCCTTCGGAGAGCTGGCCCGGGTAGCGGTCCAGGACCGCTGTGATGACGTCCTTGTCAAAACCGGCCGTCGTAAGGCTGATGACTGCTTTCCTCCGGGCAAGCTCCTTGGGGAGTTCAAGCCCGATGGAATCGGTCAGGTTATCGAGGACGGTCCGGTGGGGGAAGAGGTCGTATTCCTGGTGGAGGAGACCGATGCTGCCTTTCGCCCTGCCACGTTCCTCAATGCCGGGCTTCGTCATGTCAACCCAGGTATCTCCTACCCTGATGTTCATCTCTCCTGACGTGGGCTCGATAATTCCGGTGATGATGCGGGAAAGGGTTGTCTTTCCAGCCCCGCTGGTACCGATGATACCGAATATCTCCCGTTCCTTCACTTCAAAACTCGCATCGTGTACCGCCTTGACAATACCCCTGTCGACCGTCACATACCGTTTGGAGATGTTGCGGGAGATCAGAATCGGGTGGCCTATCTCGCACCGGTCAAAATCGTTCGTGTCAGGGCCAACTGCCAGGAACCTGCTGATGACCTCATCCGGAGCCCCTATCGTGGCGATCCGGCCACCTTCCAGGAGCATCACGCGGTCTGCGACATCGCTTATGACCTCGGAGAAGTGGGAGGTGATGACCATCCCCATCCTGTTAGACTCTACAGCCTTGACAAGCATCTTATGGACCAGTGAGGCGGTCTTCGGGTCAAGGGTCCCTGTCGGCTCATCCGCGAAGAGGAGGGAGGGTTCCTTTGCAAGCTGCCTGGCAAGCACAACCCGCTGTTTCTCCCCGCCCGAGAGGTTCCGGGCGATGTGCATCATCCGGTGGGAAAGCCTGACCTGGTCAAGCAGGTCAGCAGCCCGGGGGATGGCTTTCTCCTGGGGGTAGTGAATATCATCCAGCGCTTTTAAGACGTTTTCAATGACCCGGTCATCCCCGTACAGCGCAAAAGTCCGCTGGAACATGATTGCTGTCCTGCGGAGGATCTTTTCCTTCGCACCGTTCATCGAAGGGTTCCAGAGGTCAATATCAACTGGTTGGCATGTCCTCCCGCAGACCGGGCAGGCGGTGCCTGCCTGGCTCGGGACACCCATGTTTCCGCAGTTGCTGCATGCCGCCATGTGATAGATTACCTGCCCGCTGGCCGGCGGGTCTTCTATGCCTCTCAGAAGATGCATAAGAACCGTTTTCCCCGCCCCGCTCCTCCCGATGACCCCGAGGATCTCACCCTCCATGATCTCAAATGATAGGTTGTCAAGGACTTTTCTGCCATTGAATTCGGCGGTAAGACCGCGGACGGTAACGAGAGACGGTATCATGGAAATCCTCACACTGAAGAACCGGTCATTCCCCGGGACGGACACGGGTCCCTGGAAATGACCTGTACATGGGGACGTGCATCGGCCGATGCCGGACTGACAGGTTGAACACGGGGCGGTTTCTGAGAGGCGAAGCCATAATCACGCATTAACATGTTTGTGGGAAAATTCCCCCCCGCATATTGCATCGCGCCATTGCTGGAAGTGCAGAACTGCACACCCATAATTACACATATGGGCGAAATTATTTAAAAATAATGGTCCCTGCCAGGTGTACCGTTCAGGTCTCGTTGCACCAGTGTTTCGGACAGGGCCCGCCGCCTGCCTTCGGGCAGGTGAGGTCTTCTTTTGGGCATTTTCCCTCGTTCCTGAGGACACACCCGTCCACCTGGATAGCCTTGCCATGGAGGAGGGCATCGGTAATCTTTTTCCTGGCCGCATGGAGGTCCCGCCAGAGGGTTTTCCTGGAAACCCCCACCATGGCGGCCGCCTCCTCCTGCTCAAGGCCCAGGAGGTCAACGAGTCTGAGTATCTCAAGTTCGTCAGGGAGCAGCACAACACTTTCAGTACTTTCGGATGAGCGGCACTGGGGCGCATAACACCGGGAGGTGATACCTTCCGGAATGAAACGCGGCGCCCTGGGCCGACCCCGGCGCTGACACCATGACCGGGTTTGGTCGTTGTCTGGTCTTTCCTGAGGCTCGCTCATGGATGGTATTCCGTTTCATGGGCACAGTACATTATCCTTTCTGGAGAGGCGGGTCATCAGATGATGTCATTGTACACCATCCCCGGGTATCCGAACGGAATGAGATAATCTGATACCCGCGTTTTTGTTATACATGGTCCTGCGGTTGACCTGATCGCGAAGTATTTATTTTCGCCCATATGAGTAATAATCACGAAAGGCCTTGAAACCGGCGACCCGAGTCGGTACAGGCCCGTACCATGGGGAAAATGAATGAATATGAAACTGGCAATTGCTACAGATAACGGCTGTGTATCAGCCCATTTTGGACAATGCCGTGACTGGACGCTCTATACCGTCCAGGGAACGGAGATCGTGAACACCGAACCCCTCCACACGCAGAACATGCATGAAGGTGACCTCCCTGCTATCCTTGGTTCCCATGGAGTTACCCATGTCATCTGTGGTGGGATAGGCCATGGCGCATCGTCCCGTATCGAGGGAGCAGGGATCACGGTGGTCCCGGGGGCCTCGGGGAGTATTGATGAAGTTGCCTACCTGTTTGCCAGCGGCAGGATGAGTCCCGGCCTTGTCGGGTGTACCGGGGGAGACCGCCATGAGGACGGAAACTGCCAGTGTTCCAACCCCCGGGACCTGGGGCAGTATGGTCATGATGGGTGCTGTTGTTCAGGAAACGGGACACAAGGCCGCCATGGCTGCATGTGAACCGGGTAACCCGGGAGAAAGACAGGTTAAAGGTGGAAATAATGAGCAGTGATAGTCGGGGAACAGGTGAAAAGGGCAAGGAAGGATGCGGCAGTAACTCTCCGGGGAGCCATGGAGGCAGTCCTCCTCCTCAGAAGGTGGATATTGATGTCAGGCATGTCATTCTCGTCCTCTCTGGAAAAGGAGGAGTTGGAAAGAGTACGATTGCGGTGAACCTTGCGTATGCGTTCTCGTCACGGGGGCATACGACGGGGCTCCTTGACCTCGACATACATGGTCCCAACATCGCAAAGATGCTTGGCGCCGAAGAAGCCGTCCTTGCATCCGATGGGAAAAAAATGCAGCCTGTGACCATTACCGGCAACCTGAAGGCGATTTCCATGGCATTTCTCCTTCCGGACACATCAAGCCCTGTTATCTGGAGGGGTCCGGTCAAGATGGTAGCTATCCGCCAGTTCCTCGAGGAGGTTGACTGGGGGGCGCTGGACGTGCTCATCGTCGATCTGCCGCCAGGGACAGGGGATGAAGCTCTCTCGATTGCCCAGCTCGCTCCGAACATCCTCGGAGCCGTGATTGTCACCACTCCCCAGGATGTCGCGACCCTTGATGCTGCAAAGGCGCTCTCCTTTGTCAGGCAGAGCGGGATCCCGGTGCTGGGCATCGTCGAGAACATGGCCGGGATGGTCTGCCCGCATTGTGGGAAAGAAATAGATCTTTTCGGTTCTGGGGGTGGAAAAAAGCTGTCTGAGCATGAAAAGGTCCCGTTCCTGGGTTCAATCCCGCTTAACCCGAAGATTGCAGATTCCGGGGACACCGGGAGGCCGTTCCTTTACTCTGACCATGGTTCTGAGGCCGCAAAGGCAATGGAACGGGTAATGGATACCCTGGTTGACCTCGCTCCACGGTAGCAGATGGTTGGAGCGGGAGTAATACCTTTTTCTAAATCTGGGCCTGTTGAACAGGAATGAGCAGGAATCATGCACCCTCTCAACAGGTACCTGCCTTATAAAAACATAATTAATGGTATGGCTCCCTTTGG
>CAZGXZ010000006.1:7477-24821 GCA_964530035.1 uncultured Methanoregulaceae archaeon | reverse complement strand
CAGGAGTCCTTTTGCCTGAAGCAGGTGGGCATGTTTTTGAAAAATTTCAGGTGCAGCAGCAGGTGGATGATGAGCAGGGCAGCAAATAGAAGGCTCCAGAGATTATGCATGTTCAGCCAGGCAGCCCTCGTGAGACCTGCGAAACTCGTCGGAGACCACCGTCCCCCTGTCGGCAGTACAAGGTAGAGGACGAGCCCGGAGACAAGCGAGATGATGAATGTCACAAGGGCGGCGAGATCGATGATGGCATTGACCTTGACACGTTTCATGGATGTACAGACCTCCTTTTCAGCCGGAAAACCGGTGATACTGAAAATGTATCGTTCTATGATAAGGATGTTCTGGCGACTGGTGCAGGTCCTGAGGAGTAAACGGGGTGGATTGTCCGGAATGGCATCAGAGTGGATGTCGCCGGAATCACCCTTGGTACCGTTTCAGGACGGAGCTGAATGCACGCTC
This sequence comes from uncultured Methanoregulaceae archaeon, assembly GCA_964530035.1. GTDB lineage: Archaea > Halobacteriota > Methanomicrobia > Methanomicrobiales > Methanospirillaceae > KLAP105. The sequence continues at coordinate 24,362 of CAZGXZ010000006.1, read as the reverse complement.
ATGGTTGGCCGAGCCCTGCTTCAGGTTCGTGAAGACCCGGGTAAGGTCGCGTACCTTTGTATGTGACAGGGCATCAGAAAGGTCTGCAATGTCCTGTCTCTCGACGGCAACCGCTGCTTCGAGCGCAGACTTCGGAGAGATGCTTATCTCATCCAGGAACGAGTTGTACAGCTGCTGGATCTCCTTGTTGGTGAATATCCCCGCCTGGTTGACAACCGGATCGGCAAGGTTGTAACGGGTGACAAGAGTCTTCACTGAGTCCATATGGGTCTGTTCCGACCTTGCGATGTTCCAGAAGACTGGAATATTCCATTTTTTATAGGCTGCCGTGTACAGGTCACGGGCCATCTTCTCTTCCTCACGGATAAAGAGGATATCAGCCTTTTCGGCGTCGGTAAGGGTTGTCACCTGGTTCTTCGGGTTTAACGGGTTCGCAGGTGCGGCAAAGGCTGAAAAAGGTGTCGCCAGCACCAGCAGGACGGCACATGCAATCAGGGTTGGTCTGGTCAGGTTCATCAAATTTCACTTCCTGGATGTTCTGATTTCGGTTATCGCCATATATGCTGAAATAGGTGCGGGTGTGACCATCACACCACAGATCCCATTCACGCCGGCATTAGGCGGATCTGCACCCAAGACAGGAACCGTCACAGGTCCTGGTCTGGTTCCTTAAGCGGTCTGTATTTTTCATCCCTCCGCGGGCGCTGTTCTCTCCGGCGGCACCAGCACCTATCCCCTGTCCGGTTATACCAGTTCCCTGCCGGTTCTTACCCTGGCAGTACTGGGAGCCGTCGCATGACGTTGCACCGCCAGGTCCGGCATTCATGCCCTGGCACTGCCCTGCACCAGGACACAGGCTGCCCTGGTTCTGTTTTCCGGTGTTTCCGTTTCCGTACGCTCCGCCCTGTGGACCGGCCGCAAGGGCGGCCATGGGGACCAGGACGAGGGCGACTATCGCGATAAGCGCGATCACTCGTTTCATTTCTTATCCTCCTTTCTATCAGTGCCGGACCAGCATTGCTGCCGGGACAAGCAGTCCCTGTCCGGGCCTGTCCATGAGGTCGCCCTGGTGATAATAACCATTTCTGGCTGCGGCAGCTACATGTCACCGCGTGTGAATTGCCCCTTCGGACGCCCTTATATCCCTCTCCCTCAAACCTCTCGGAAACCATGAATCGCTTTCCCGCCCTGGCGGTCCTTGTCATGCTGCTCCTTGTCGGGGTCCAGGCCGAAGGATTGGCTTTTGGTACTTCGGAAAACCCGCAGACGACACAGGTAACCGTAAGGGACCAGGTAACCCCCGCACGGTCCTTCGGGCAACAGGGTCCGGCAGGCGGGTACCACGGGCAGGGACACGCGGTCCCCCGTGGCCGGGGCCCACCTGACGGGCGTCCGTTCCGCCATGGTATGCGGGAATCAGCGACGAGCTGCGCACGGGAAGAACTCCGCCGCGACCCGGTGGATACGCCCCTTTTCCTGGCGTTACGGAGGCACAGGCTGCATGGGTATCGCCGGCTTTCTGAAAAAACCGTTCTCAAACATGAGAAAAGACACCATATCTATGACCTTATCAGGGAACACCCTGGAATAGACCTTAACAAACTTGCAGATCGTACCGGTATGCCAGCACCTACCGTACGGTACCATGTCGACTCCCTGGTCAGGCTCCGGAAAGTCGTGGCCATGGAAATCGGAGGTCACCGGCGGCTTTATGAAAACCATGGCCGGTATGACCCGAGGGAACAGGTCCTCCTTGGCCATATGTGGCATGACACGGGCCGCCGGCTGATCGGGATCGTTTCCATGAACCCCGGGATCACGCGGGGGGAAATCGCCGGGGCCCTCGGCATATCCGGGCCGTCGGTGACCCGCTGGCTCAGACAGTACGTCGACCAGGGGTTGTTCCGGGAGGAACGCGACGGACGGTTCACCCGGTACTATGCGGTTATCACTGTGGGCCCGCAGGGAAGGGCCATTGCACCAGGTACATTATCCAGTACCGGGTAGCCGGCACATCCTTGAGGGAGCTTGAATCGCCCGGTACATCCTCATCTGGTTACCCGGTAGGACCCTTTCGGGACGGTGATCTCGAACCGTGCGCCCGATCCCAGGGTTCCTGTCTCCCGGATGGCAATTTTCGTAATGGCCAGGATCTCCCGGGTCAGGAAAAGTCCGAAGCCGGTGTGTTTTCCAAACCCTTTCTCGAAGATACGTTCTTTTTCATCTGCGCGGATACCATCGCCGTCGTCCTCGCAGGTGATGACCGGACCATCTTCCCGGATGTGATAGGAGAAGGTGATCACCGTCAGTTTGCCGCCATGCCGCACGGCGTTGTCCACGAGGTTATAGAAGATCTTCTCGAGGAGAGGGTCTGCATAGATCTCGAGGTCGTGGATATTGTTTTCAAGCTGTATTGATGCATTTTCAGCAACCTCCCTTACGCGGTCGATAAGAACCCCTACGTCCTGCCACTCCGGGGCGTGGACCCCGATGTCCTGGTACTCCTTGGTGAACGTGATCTGGCGCCTGATCCGGTCCAGGACTTCCTCCTTTTTGGCAATGATGCGGAGGACCTCAGGATCTGTCACCATTTCCCTGGAAAGGTCTATGTATGCTGACAGGGCGGTAATCTGGTTGAGTATGTCATGCCTGGTGATACTCGAGAGGAGGTTGAGCTTCCTGTTCGCCAGTTCGAACGCGTCCTTTGACTGCATGAGCCGGGTGTTCATTTCCCTGATCTGGAGGTGTTCGTCGTGCATCAGGCCTGCCAGGGTGCCGATGACCAGTGCCACGATACAGAACATGACCGCCCTGAGGAATGAGTCGATCCCAGGCACGCCCAGGAGATACCAGGAGATGGCGATCTGGAGGCCGCCGAAAAAAAGGGCCACGATGATTGCCCGCTGGTAGTACCAGAGGCCGGCCAGGATGATCACGATGTAGAAGTAATGGGTGTAGACGATCGAGATCCCAAGGTAGAGGTGGATATATGCCTCGAGAAAAATCCCCAGGAGGATGGAAAAACCCAGGATTATGGCTTTCTTGCGGGCGTCGATCTCACTGACCGCCCTGGTGAGTCCGGCGAGTGTTGGCTCCAATACTATACTCTTCAGCACTGCCGCTTATTATCCTGCCGGGGGGTTTTCGAGGGGTTTTTCAAAGAAAACCCCGGTACATCAGGAGCCGGGTGGCAGGTCTTACCGTTCACCTGGGCCCGGAGCCTGTCCGGGTTATCAAAGTCACCAGCCGGTCGAGTCGGTCCAGCACCTTTGAGCCCTGCAGTACCGCCAGGTCGACGGCCGGTTCAGTCTTTCTGATCGCCGGTTCGTCGGGGAGGGACAGGATCGCTGAAAACAAGGATGAGTCCCTGAAACGGCCTGCAACCCTCTGTTCATGCACATCCCCCTGGACCCGGTTCAGGACGAGGACCACGTCCGGGATTCCCAGCTGTCGTGCGAGTTTTGCAGATGTGGCGGCGACCGAGAGCGCGTTGTACGAAGGGTCGGCCACGACCAGGGCTGTTGAAAATCCGGTCGCGACCGCCCTGCCAAAATGCTCGAGCCCGGCCTGGGTATCGAGGATGACCATGTCGTCGGATGATTCGGGCAGGCCCCTGATGACGGAGGACAGGAGGGTGAACTCAGGGCACAGGCACCCTCCTCCGGCCTCGCTGACCCCGCCAAGGACAAGGAGCCGGATGCGTTCCCCCACCGGCACCGAGAACTGCCTGGCCACCCCGGTCACGTCCGGGTTCAGCACGAGCATCCCCCCACCCCCGCCTCCCGGGGCAGCTCCCGTTTTCTCCTCGATATACCTGGCCTGGCGTGAGAGCGGGACAATCTTTTCAGCTTCTGCCGGGGGGATCCCGAGTGTGACTGCCAGGTTCTGCTGGGGGTCTCCGTCCACGGCAAGGACCAGGGACCCCCGGGAGGCGCATACCTTCGCCAGCAGGGCGGTGAGGGTGGTCTTCCCGACACCGCCCTTCCCGGTGACCAGGACCCGCATCATGGGGCTATCCACGTCATGGTTGCTGCTGTCGTCGTGACAGGTCCGTTTCTTTCATGTACACGGTTTTTCGTGGTTTTTCGCCTAAATCCCAAGGTCAGTTCTTTTCCTTTCGATGTGGTCCGTAATCAGGTCTGCTGCCTTCACCGGGTCGGGTTCTACGGCAAAGGAGGCGTTCACCGCGCCCTTAAGTCCCTCGGTGAGGAGGGATACGACCGCAGGGCTCCCTGAGATCTTGGGCATCACGCCAAGGACGGTATACACACCGGAAGCGACGAAGTACGCCCCTATCGACACAGCCTTCTGGGAATACCACTCCGGAGCTGCCCCGGCTATCGGAAGCCGGTGGATCCCGACATTGAGGGCGTTTCCAAGTTCCGCTGCAAGGACGAGGATCCGCGAGTTGTCCACACACGAGCCCATGTGCAGGACAGGGGGGATCTTCAGGGATTCACAGACTGCACGGAGGTCATCGCCGGCAAGGGATGCGGCCTCAGGCTGGAGCAGACCGGCTTTTCCTGATGCAATGGCAGCACAACCCGTCTCGACGCAGAGGATGTTCCTCCTGATAAGTTCCTTTGTGAGGGTGACATGTCCATAGTCGTGCCTGACCTGGGGGTTGTTGCAGCCGACAATGCCTGCGGCACCCCTGATTTTCCCGGAGGCTATCAGGTCGATCAACGGCTTGAAGGACCCCCCAAGTGCAGATTTGATGGCTTCGTTTGAAAATCCTGTGACGACCCGCACCGGTTCGCCAGGGATCATCACGCGGTCCCTGTTCCGGTTCCTGAAGTTTTCAACCGCCATCCTGACAATGGCCTTTGCTGTGGCAAGGGCTGTCTCCTGGCGGAACTCGAAGTAATATGACCCGGGGATGGTCGCCTTCGGGCTCGTCGAGATGATGAGCGTGTGATAACAGCTGGCAGTCCTCGGGAGGGACGGGAAGATGCACTGGTAATCGACGACCATCGCCTCGAGAGCACCGGTAGCGATGGCGAGCTCCTGGTTGAGGTGGTTCCCGGCGTTCGGGACACCTTTTCTCATCAGGAGCTCGTTTCCCGTGCAGCACAGGCCCACGAGGTTGATCCCTGCAGCCCCGTTCTTTTTTGCAAGGGCCTGCATCTCCGGGTCGGCTGCCGCCCTGACGATCATCTCCGAGATCATCGGGTTGTGGCCATGGAGCGAGATATTGACCTGGTCTGCTTTGATAACTCCCAGGTTCACCTTCGACTCGTTGATTGCCGGTGTCCCGAAGAGTACGTCTGAGATCTCGGTGCCTATCATCGAACCGCCCCACCCATCGGACAGCCCGGTCCTCAACCCCTGGATCAGCATGTTGACATAGTCTGCCCCCACACCCATCTGGATCCGGTGCATCGAATCGACGATCTCCCGGTCAATCCCCCGTGGCGTGATCCCGAGGTTTTCCCAGACCTCCCGGGTCGCCTTCGGGGCACGCTCCAGGAACTGCAGGGTGTTTTTCACTATCCCGAACTCTTGGAGCATCGCGAGGCCGACCTCGGCAGCCAGCTTTTCAGGAGTCTTTCCGGCAGGAGACACCCCGAACTCCTCTGCAAGCCGTTTCAGTTTGTCGACATCGTTAATCCTGTAGTCCTCCGCCCGGCCCGTGCCCAGGAGGTACAGGGTCTCTACAATGTCTCTCCCATGGTCAGAATGGGCGGCGGCCCCGGTTGCGATCATGTCAAGGAGGTTCCGTGCCACGATCAGGTCGGCATCCGCCCCGCACACTCCTCTTATCCTGTTGGGCGGGATGATCCGGCACGGTCCCATGGCGCAGCGGGAGCATGACACACCCGATGCACAGTACTTGCACGGGGGCTGCTGCATCTCGTGCCGGTCCCAGACGGTTTCTATGCCTTCCCGCATCGTATGTTCCAGGACCGGTTTTGCGTTTTCATCAATGGTCCGGTCCTCCTTCTTCTGCTGGATCAGCTGCGGGTTCAAGAGCGACATGCGGGCCCGGTCAAGCTCACACACGTCAAGACGTTCCCGGATCAGTACCGGTTTTGGTTCCTCTGCCATTGAGCTCACTCCTCCTCTAACCAGCACTTCAGGGCTCCGGGATATATAGGTTATGAAGAGGGCATACCGGACTATCCCTCCTTTCAGGACCAGGTTTAATTACCAGGTATTTCACCGGTTTAACTGCGAACCTGAATTGAATGACCCACCCCTGTCCGGGCGCCGGAGTGGGCGGGTGGCAGGTTTCCTGAAATTCCGTCAGCAAGCCCCTGATGTGTTGAATGAAGGAGCATAGCCGTTTCTTTACGATATGCTTATATACTGTCCCTCACATTCTCATCTGATGGTTCGCGAACGGGGCGGCGATCGTGCGATATCTGAGTCACTGTCCGGGGTGCTCATCGTTATCCTGATCATTATCTGTGCCGGTCTCATCATCTCCCAGGTTATCGGCCTGTTCGCGGTTTCCCATACCGGGGTCAGATTCGTCCCGGTAACTGATTTTTCACAGATTGACGGTAAAAACGTCATGAGGCTCCACCATGGCGGCGGAGACACCGCCGTCCTGTCGGGACCGACGGCACAGTACGCCCAGTACCACCTCACCCTGTTCATCGAGACACGGGACGGGATGTACGAGGTATTGCCCGATGAATCGTTGAAAGACCCGGTCTTTGCAACCGGGGACACCCTGGTCATCTTCAGGGCGCCTGACAGTTACCGGTACACGGACACCCCGGGAGCCGTTGCACCTGCCGGGTCCATCCCTTCGGGACCGTTTTCCCTGAGGGTGACCGATGAGACCCACCATGTGCCGGTTGCCGCTCTCGGGGAGAATGGCTGGGAGTTCCAGGAAATCCCCATCCCGACCGCCGCTCTTCCCACGGTGACTGAAGCGGTACCGTCCGGGCCTGTTGTGGAAACCCCCCCTGAAACCGCTGTCCCGACGGAAGTGGAAACAACGGCGCCTATTGTCGTGCATACACCAACTGCCAGGGTCACCTCCCACCCGACGAAGGCCAAGACGTACCCGGTATACCTGAATACCCAGAGGGCCGGGTACCTTGCCGAAGGCGGGATGATCAGGTTCAGGACGACAGGACAGTACTCCTACATCAGGATAAAGTCATCAACCCTGTCCCTCTCCTCGGGCGATGACGTCCAGCTGGCACTCGGGACATCGGGAAGCGGAAAAATATACATGACCGATGCCATGATAAGCACGTTCACCTTCGATGACGTCCTCGTGTCGGTCAACGGGGTTCTGATAGGGAGGGGGAGCATCAGTGAGATGTACATCAACGGGTACACCGATCTCAGGTCGACGCTCTCCGTCTGGGTGCCTTCCCGTTCGGCATCGACCGATTTCCGGTTCAACGGGGTCCAGGTCTTCTCAGGGGTGACGAACTCCCCGATAACCGTGAACGGGCTCTCACCGGGAGGTACGAACGGCGTCCTCAACCTTGATGTCCAGGGCACCAAAACTTACATCGACGGTGGGGCAACGGATTACGTCCTTGGATGACAGCGGTTCGTCCGAAATCCAGTGGGAGCAGGACCCGGTTATACTCCTCATAAGGCTGGTTCCCTGTATTTTTTCCAATGAACCGACCTGAAACATTTTTTCCTCCGTGAACAGCCCAGGACCGGTTGTTACCAGGTCACCGGGGGATGCACCAGGTTCTGCTGAAAAGAGGGCCCCCTTTCAGGACCCGTACAATTAAAAAAAAGTCAGGGGTTGGTGTTATAGGTCGAGAACGGGACATAATCGTCGTAGGTCTTGATCTTGCCTACCTGCGGGGCGGTGACCCAGATCTCGACCCTGTTGTAGTTGTCAGGGGAGGCGACAAAGACTGCCTTCTGGCCCATGGAGAAGGGTGGGAGCATGGTCGCATTCTCTACCTGCCCGGTGGTCCTGTGGAAGGTGATGTCAACCCTCGAGTTGAGCTCCATTCCCTTGCCCCCCATGAGTGCCACTCCGATCTGCGGGTCCGCGGTGTTGCCATTGGCCTGGACCTGGAACTCCATGCTGTAGATGTCAGGGAGAGCCTGCGTCGGACCGGGCGTACCAGGTCCTGTGGGCAGAACCTTAGTCGTGGTCGTCATCGCCGGGAATGCTGGCGGTGTTGTAGGCGGACTGGTGGGCTGGACGGTCTGCGGGCTTTTCGGTGACTGGCCGGTACATCCTGCCGTGGCGAGGACGAGCGCCATTACAAGCAGCAGTACAATGGCAATGGCTTTTCTGTCTATCATGGTGGAGTATTGTCACCGTGCCTGGATAAGGGTATTACGGTTCTCTGTACCGGCATCCCGCGGAATTTCATTCCCCTGGTTTTGCCTTCCCCTACCCGCAGCATGCTGAAAGATACTGATGTAAGGACTTTTCCTGAGTTATTATCACCATGGCGATGCAAACCTGCTGCAATGACACGGTTTCCCGGAGGTGGTGGCACCCACGCTGTTCGTACCGGAAACAGGGTTGGTCCGGTATTCCGGGAACTTTCCGGCTCTCTTGGTGACTATGGTACTATTATCCCCCTCCTGTGTGCCGTGGCCATCGTTTCCAATGTTTCGGCGACCTGGATCTTCATATTCGCAGGCATTGCCACCATTGCAACGGGAATATATTATCGGTTTCCGATAGCAGTGGAGCCGCTCAAGGTGATCGCGGTAATAGCGATCGCAGGCAACCTTTCCGGACCTGAGATCGCCGCATCGGGCATGCTGATAGGACTTGTCTTTATCGTCCTGTCCTATTCGGGGTTTTTGCCGGTTATCAGCCGCTACATCCCTGAAGAGGTGATCCGCGGGGTCCAGCTGGCGATAGCGCTCCTCCTTGCCGTATCCGCGGCGGGGTTTGCACGGGGCGACCTCTTCCCGTTCCTGGCGGGCCTCGGGGTCATCGGCCTGTTCTGGCTCCTGAAAAAGGGAAAGAACATCCCTGACCTTTCAGCCCTCGTCCTCCTCGGGGTTGCCGGGGTGGCGTCCGCCGCGATGCTTGGCCTGCCCGCCCTCGCCCTCCCGCCCGTCCCGGGACTCGTGGTGCCGTCAGCCCAGGACTTCAGCCGGGTGATCGTCCTGGCCGTGATACCTCAAATTATCGTTACCCTTACAAACTCGGTACTCGCGACCGGGCAGCTCGCCACGGACCTGGGAAAGCCTGTCCGGACAGAAAAACTCTCGCGCTCGATAGGGGTCATGAACCTTGTCCTATCGCCGTTCGGGGGATTTCCCGTCTGTCACGGTGCCGGGGGCCTTGCCGCACAGTACCGGTTCGGAGCGCGGACCGGCATGGCAGGCGTCTTTGGAGGTATAATACTGGTCCTCTTTGGCATTCTCCTTGGGAGTGCCGTCCAGTCGTACTTCCCTCCTGGGATCTTCGGGGCGATGCTCGTTGTCGTCTCTCTCGAAATGGCGCTCCACAGCATCAAGACCCGGAGCTTACCTGTCACTGCGATAACCGGGATTGTCGGGGCGTTTGTCTCGATGACCGCCGGTTTTTTTCTCGGTCTTGCGCTTGCCTGGGGGATGCGGTTGTTCAGGAAGGACCGGTGAGCACGGGTGCCCGGGGGAGGGGAATTCGTCCCGGACATCCCGGGAGTGACAGTTCCATTCCAAAGAAAAGTTCCCCTGCCTGACCTGGGAGGGCCTTTTAAAGGGAGAAAGAAGTGACTTTCCACGAATCACTTCTTTTTTACAGCCCGCCGGGTTTTGGTTTCTGAGGTTTTCTTTCTTCCTCCCGAAGGGGAAGTATCTGGGAGACCTGCTCCCGCGGCATCCGTATGGGTCCTCTGAAGGTCCGGGCCTGACCCGGGTCTCCTCTCCTGTTCGGAGTAGACCATCCACGTCCCCGGGTCCATGTCGTCATACCCGGAGTCAATGGAGTTCATCATCTCCACGAGACCCATAAAGACGCCGATTTTTTCCCGGTAGACCATGGCGCACCTGCTGTCACCGATCCCCATTTCCTGGTGGCCGCTCAGTTCATCGAGGTCAAACTCTTCCATCCACATAGGGCAGTCATTCTCTGCGCAGTCATGGGAAAGGTCCCGCCAGCACTTCATGTACGGTGGATTCGTCATGGGGTGGGATAAAAGGGTCTGTTTGTAGGAATACGGACGGGGTGAAGGAACTCCCGGTTCCCGGGGCCCTTGCACCCCCTCTCTTTATCATTTCATAACCCGACTTCTCACAGACGCACCTATCGCGTGCTGGTGAAATACCATGACCCGGCTTTATGAACTCTATCGCTGCGCTGCCTGCGGCAATATCCTCGGCGTCTTCAACAAGGGAAACGGGATGCCGGTGTGCTGCGGGAACCCCATGCAGCTCCTGGCTGAAAAGACTTCTGAAGAAGGAAAGGAGAAACACCTCCCTGTGGTGACCCCGGCCAAGGGCGGCATCATCGTCAAACTGGGCAGCATCCCCCATCCCATGGAAGACGACCATTTCATCGAGTGGATCGAGGTGAGGAAGGACCACCAGGTCAGCATCAAGGGTTTGAAACCCGGTGAGGCACCCTCGGCTTTTTTCAGCGGGTATGACACGGATGTCACAGCCCGGGCTTACTGCAACAGGCACGGGCTCTGGGCGAAAAAGGAATAACTCATTTTTCCAAAGAAACGCAGTGTTCAGCTCCGGAACCGTTGCGCTCATTGTGATGGTGCCGCTTCCGGGATAAGCCGGTTACCGAACCCTAAAATAATTAAGAATGATCTGGTTAGTACAGGGACAGGGAAGAGATGTATCACGTGCTGTATGTCGATGATGAGCCGGTACTCCTTGACCTGGCACGCCGGTTCCTGGAACGGACCGGGGAGTTCCGGGTGGAGACGGCATCATCGGCTGATGAAGCGTTGTCACTGCCACATCTCATGTCCTTCGATGCGGTTGTATCAGATTACCAGATGCCGGAGATGGACGGCATTGTTTTTTTAAAGACGCTGCGTTCCCTTGATGCGGACCTCCCCTTCATCCTCTTCACCGGCAGGGGGCGGGAAGAGGTGGTCATCCAGGCGATCAACCACGGAGCCCATTTTTACATCCAGAAGGGGGGTGATCCAAAGGCCCAGTTTGCTGAGCTGATGCATAAAATCAAGATAGCCGTCGACGGGCAGCGGGTGCAGGACGCTCTCCGCGACTCAGAGCAGCGGCTCTCTGATATCATCAGTTTTCTGCCGGATGCCACATTTGCCATTGACAACACCGGTCGTGTCATTGCATGGAACCGTGCCATCGAGGAGATGACCGGGATACCGGTACGGGATATGCTGGGAAGGGGGGACTACGAGTACTCCCTGCCTTTTTACGGAACAAGGCGCCCGCTGCTTATTGACCGCCTGTCAGACAGCGACGAAACGCTGTCCAGGGATTACATGAACATCACGAGGAAGGGCGGTACGCTTTCAGGCACGTCGGATCTGCCTGCTCCGCGGGGAAACCATATCCATGCCCTGATCATGGCAGGACCTCTCTATAACCGCCAGGGTGAAAAAACAGGTGCAATCGAGTCAATACGTGACATCTCGAAGCTGAGAAAAAAAGAGATGGAGTTGCTGGAAAGCGAGAAAAGGTTCAGGGCGGTAATCGAGTCATCCCCGCTGCCCATGGTCCTGTCCCGTAAAAACCACATTATTTACTCCAATATCGCGTTTCAGCACCTCGTAAGGGTTGAAAATTCCGGGGAACTTGAAGGAAAACCCATTCTCGACTTCATAGACCCGGCCTACAGGGACCGGGTGACCCGGTACACCACTGATCTCATGGAGAGGAAAAAGCACCGTGTGAGCTACGAGGTCACAGGGATGCGGTCTGATGGTGCCGTGATCCCCGTAGAGATCACGAGCGCCATCATCGACCTCCCCGACGGCCCTGCTGCCCTTGCTTTCATCAGCGACATATCCGAACGGAAGTCCGTCCAGGAAATGCTGGAAAAAAAGGAACGGTTTCTTGAGGACATCTTTACAAGCATCCAGGACGGCATCCTGGTCCTTGACCGGAACCTGCGTATCATCCGGGCGAACAGGACGATGGAGGCCTGGTATCCCGGTGCTCTCCCGCTGGCCGGGAAGGCATCATCCGAGGTCTATGGAGACGGCAACGCTGAGGGGACGGGTTATCCGTCACTGGAAACGCTCCGGAGCGGCAGGCCTGCAAAAGGGACGATTCCCTGGCCGGTCCCTGGAGGATCCACAGGCTGGCTTGACATCTTCAGCTACCCTCTCATAGATTCTGCCACGGGTGAGATGACCGGCGTCATCGAGTATGCCAGGAATGTCACCGAGGAAAAACGGGTCCATGACGAGCTTCTCGCAGCCTATGAACAGCTTTCCGCAACCGAAGAGGAGCTGCGCCAGCAGTACGGAGACCTCGCGAGGGCAGAGACGGCAGTCAGGGAGTCCGAGCATCTTTACCGTCTCATCGTTGAAAACAGCAATGAAAGTGTCTACATTTACCAGGACGACCGCTTCCTGTTTGTAAACCGGAAGGCATCCGATTTTTCCGGCTATTCCCATGCTGAACTCATGCAGATGCATATCTGGGACCTCATCCATCCTGAGGACCGCGAAGTGCTCAGGGACGCATACAGGAGGAGGATTGCGGGAGAGCCCCTGTCCACCTATTTCACGGCACGCGTCCTGACCAGGTCCGGGGCGATAAAAACGGGAGATTTTTTTGTCGACCGGATTTTTATGAAGGACCAGCCTGTCCTGCTCGGGATCGTCAGGGAAAGTCCCGTCAAGGCCAGGAAGGAGGAGCAACCGGACGAGGGCGAACCCTGGTTCTGCAACCTTGTCGAGACGTCCCCGGACATGATCTGGGAGGTCGATCCGCAGGGGAGGTTCCGTTACATCAGCCCCCAGATCAGGCAGATCATGGGATACAACCCCGCTGAACTGGTCGGGAAACCCGTTTTCACTCTCATACCCGAAGAATACCGGTCGTTTGTTGAGGAACAGATCATATCAGGGAGCAGGTCCCTTGATTCCATATTCACCGTCGAGGTCCCGGCAAGACACCGTGACGGCAGCCGGATGGTCATCGAGATCAGGTCTACGCGTTCATTCGACAAAAACGGGAAGTTCATCGGGATGCGTGGCATTGCCCATGATATCACCGAGCGAAAACGTGCCCTTTCCCTTATCCGGGAACAGGAAGAGTTGTTCCAGAAGATTGTCACCAATGTCCCTGATATTGTCGTCAAGACTGATATCGAGGGGAACATCCTGTACGTCAACAGGCAGGGCCTGGAATTCGGGGGGTACGAGCGGGTGGAGGACCTTGCGGGCATGCCTATTATCCGGTTTATCGCACCTGTCGATTACGAGAAGGTGATGAAATACTTTAAACTGATGTTCGAAGCACCCTGCGGGCCGGTTGAATACCGTGTACTCAAAAGGGACGGTACCACGGTGACCATGGAGGCGAACGGTGACGTGCTGCGGACACCTGACGGCAGTCCGGCCGGGCTGGTCTTCATCTGCCGTGACATCACTGACAGAAAGAAGGTCGAGGAAGCGCTGTTGCCACCAACAGGAAGCTCAAGCTGCTGTCAGGTGTCACCCGCCACGATATCCTGAACAACGTCATGATCATGCTTGGTTTCCTCGACCTTGCAAAACAGGAAAAGGAATACCCGGCGCTCGCGCCGCTGTTGACCAGGATCGAGGAGAAGGTCAGGGAGGTCTGGTCGCAGATCGATTTTACCAGGGTTTACGAAGACCTGGGTACGCACAGGCCGCAGTGGCAGGACGTGGGTCACATTGTGAGTTCCCTCCGGATGCCTGACGGGATTTCCTGCACGTGGTCCGGTGGCACCGCAGAGATCTTTGCCGACCCCATGCTGGTAAAGGTCTTTGAAATCCTCCTTGACAACTCGATACGGCACGGGACATCAGTCAGCAAAATCTCGATATCCGTTGAAAAACAACCGTCCGGCATGGTCATCACGTACCAGGACGATGGTTCAGGGATCTCCGCGGACCTGAAGGAAACGGTCTTTGAAATGGGAGTAGGAAAAAACACCGGGCTTGGCCTTTTCTTTGCGCGCGAGGTTCTTGCCCTTACCGGTATTATCATCAGGGAAAACGGGACCCCCGGGTCAGGTGCCAGGTTCGAGATGGTCGTCCCTGACGGATGTTACCGGTATGCCCCATGACCCCGGCAACTTCAGCGTGACCCCCGGTAAATCCGGTGCGTGCCCCTTGTGCCACCCGGGTCTACCCGGGTAAGGGGACACGGCGGGTCGAACGACTGGGGCCTGTAGGGTGATGCTCCTGGTATATCATTCGGGTCCACGGAAAACGCCTCGCAGGGAACATTGCACCACGCCAGGATCAAAACAGAACGGTTATCTTCCGCTGAGCGGTAATACTCAACAGCGAGTCCCGGGGTCACACCAATCCATACCGGTGCGGGCACTGGTCCGCACACGGGTCTCGCTGTTGCTTACCTGTTTCTCCAGGTCCGGTCTTATATACGCAGGGATCCTGAAGAGCTGCCGGGAAATACAGGGATTTCGCAAACATGCCCCGGACCCGGCTGATCATTCTCCGGGCGGTGCATCGTGACTCCGGTCATGGCCTTGGCTGCTGCTGGCTGGCACAGTGAAAGGCTCCCATACCTTCGATCATCGCCCTGGCATCGATCCCGGTCACACGGCGCCCGGGAAAAAGCCCTGACAGGATGGACAGGGCTTCGCCGTCGCATCCATCATTGAAGACCGGAACGGTTACGACATTGTTTGCGATGAAGAAGTTCGTGTAACTTGCCGGGTACCGCTCGCTGTCACGGCCCGCAGGTCCGGGCATCGGGAGGGGGACAACACGGAAGGGACGGCCGTCCTGGTCCCGGGCCCGGGACAATATCATGTAATTCTCCAAAAGCCGTTCGTAGTTTACATCTTCGGGATCGTCGGTCATGGCACACGCAATAGTTGACGGCCCGGTGAACCTCGCCACGTCATCGACATGACCATCGGTATCGTCCCCGGCGATCCCCTCGTTGAGCCAGACGATATTTGATACGCCGAGGTAGTCCCTGAGGTACTGTTCAATCCCGTCCTCGCGGAGGGACGGGTTCCTGTTTTCATTGAGGAGACAGGACCGGGTCACCAGGACCGAACCACGTCCGTTCACATCGAAGGAGCCCCCTTCGAGGACGATACCGGGTTCAAAGACCGGGAGACCGAGCCAGGTGTTCATAGTGACAGGGATACCCCGGTCATGGAGCAGGGTGTCGTACTTGTTTCCCCAGGCATTGAACTCCCACCTGACCATGGCAGATTCCCGGAGGGCCCGGTTCACGACAAATGTCGGCCCGTAGTCCCTTATCCATACATCGGCGTAGCGAGTTGCGTGGAAGGTTATGCCTGCGGGGTCAACCCCTTCTCCGGCAAGCAGTCCCCTGACGTGGTCCTCCATCCCGGTGTCGAGAACGAGGAGGTCTACCCTGATATCTGTCGTCAGTTCCCTGAGCCACCGTACATAACACGACTCGACCTCCCTGAGGCGGGGAAAGGTCAGCGGGTCATGGGGCCAGGCCATCCATACCGAGTCCTTTGGTTCCCACTCGGCGGGCATGTGAAAGCCAAGGTTTGCAGGAGTATGCCCTTTTCCCGGTATTTTTTCCCGGGGGACGAAACATACGCTGCCGTAGGTGTCCGGTCTCCTGTTGCGGACAAACCCCCAGGAGTCCCCCACGACGCGGTTCATGGCAAGGTCGGTGGTGACAATGAGCGTCTCTTCACCAGGCCCTGCCCGTGCAAGGACACGCCCGAATGCATCACAGACAAACGACCCCCCGAAAAAGGAGGTGCTCCCCTCCCTCCCGCACCGGTTCACGGCAGCGACATGGACACTGTTCGCGACTGCATGGCCTCTCTGGACCAGTTCCCAGGACTCATGCCAGTCCTCACCCTCTGGCATGCCGACCGAAGGATGACCTATCGCAGTGGGATAGAATATGACCTCCGCCCCTTCCAGGGCGACCGCCCGTGCAGCCTCGGGGAACCACTGGTCATAGCAGATCAGGACCGCGATGCGACCGAAACGAGTGTCGTGGACCACGTACCGGTCTCCAGGGTAAAAGTAGCCTTTTTCATGGAAACCAGGGTCCTCCGGGATGTGGACCTTGCGGTACGGCGGGAGGACGCTCCCGTCGGCATCGATGACAACCGCCGTGTTGTAGTACCGTCTGTCGATCGCACGTTCGAACAACGGGACGATGATGACCACCCCGGATTCCCGTGCTAAGGCTGAAAAGACCCCGGTCGAATCTCCGGGTATGGTTTCTGCAATATCCGACACATCGGCGCCTTTCCGGGCCGGAAAGTACCGGGACCGGTACAGTTCGGGAAGGCAGATGATACGCCCCCCCTTCCCTATGGCTTCCCGTACCCTGGTCACGGCGTTCCGTGTGTTTTTCCCGAGGTCCCCGGACATGGACATCTGGACCAGTGCGATAACCAATTCTTGGCGGTCTGCTGACACGATATGCCCTATGGTACTACGCCCCCGGTGATAGTGCTATCCCGGAGGGACCGGTGCGCACTATCTCGCAGGGGAATGGACAGGCCTGGAGGACAAGGAATAATGGCGGTTCTTCACGGAGGAATTCCCCAAAAGAGGGTGTCCCTGCCTCCGCTTATGGAGACAGGAAAACGGCCATCCGGAAAACGGCCCTGGATTCCGGTTTGAGTGAGTGGTTTGAGTGAGTGGTTTTTTACCGGGTTTCCCCGGTCTGCACGCATTACGGGACTGGCTCCGCACGTATTGACCGGCTGGTACCGGTCTCATCACGATCTCCGGTTCAGGTACACCTGGTGATAACCAGGGAGCTAAACGGTGGGCGTGGGTAATCGTGTGTACTCATCCTGTTATGACGCCGGCGGTACCCG
>CAZGXZ010000006.1:1616-7467 GCA_964530035.1 uncultured Methanoregulaceae archaeon | reverse complement strand
ATATCAAGGTAGTGCACCCGGGGACCTCCCGGCCAGGCGATTGTCCCGGCTTACCCGGCCTCCGTGTAATGCCAGGGATATGTACCGGGACGTTCCCACCCGTGGAGAAGGTGGGACTCGTTGTTTGTCGAACAATACCCCCCATACCCTTCCCTGTGGGAAGGATGACTAAAATTCATATGGCGCACTATTATGCATTTGCCAGTCGGCTTCGGATTGCAATTGTGCACGGCAGAACAGACCTTCCGATTCAGTTATATACTTGGATCCAACACCTCCTGGACTCCTGGCTGCATGATCTCATGTATTGTGTGTTGTATTGCGGGCTTTATGCGATGCCAAGCCAGGAAAACGACCTTTCAAGGGATTTTACTGCCGCTTCGCCTGTCCCGGGGTTGAACTGGATATCCCGGCGGGGAGCCCGCCCAGAACTTCTGAACCAGGGTCCCTCAGGTACTGCTCCCTGATCCGTGAGGCCATGGAGGTGGACCGGGTGGCATAACAATAAACACAGCCGTTCGTGCAGGTATTATAACGGCCGATATCCCTGCTCATGATACAATGGCATTCCTTTCTCTGTCCCGGGTCCTTTTTCATGAATTTCAGCAGTTCCTGTTTTCCTGGACCCTGCGGGACGGTATGTTCGATGAGCTCCCTGTCGATACACCCGCCGGCGTCCACCGGCACCTGGGTTCCGGGCAGGGTCTCAGCACAGAGGGACAACCGGAGCCCCCACCCGTGGCACAGCCTTGACAGTCCGCTGATGAACCCTGTACATTCCCGGCTATCCGGCTCCCTGATGCCTGTTTTAGCCAGCCTGGGCGCAAGCCACGAGTACCTGCCGATGTCGATGAAGGAGACAACGAGCCGCCGGGTGAACGGGTGCACCTGGTCGCCCAGTTCCCGGACACGTCCAAGGACCTCGTCAATGCCGAGCCCCGGGGTGATTAGGACAGGGTCGAACCGCCATACGGTCTTTTCAGGGCCCAGCAGAGACGATACTCTGGAGAAGGTGTCAACCCTTGCGTCAAGGGAGGGTATCCGCTGTTCGAAACCCTCGTCTTCATAATCGTTCAGGGTAAACTGGACCGCCGTTCCGATGCCCTGTTCCCTGAAAGCCGGGAGGTGTGGCAGAAGAGGTGCCGGGTCCTTTGACCAGAAAATGATGGACCGGGTCCTTGCAAATGAAATATAACGGACACTCCTGTTGAACGGGCTGACCCAGGCTAGGTGTCCGCGCTTCAGGCGGCCGACGAACCAGTCTGAGTAGAGGGCAGGGATATCGGTGGCACGGCTTGCGGAAATAATGGCGGGTGCAAGTGCTTCGGTGACGGAACCGGCATCATTGACGATGAAGGTCCGTTCCCATGCTGAGGACACGGTGCCTGATCCTTGATTGTCCTCCTGCATCAGTATTGGCACCGAAGGATGATCGCGGGATGCCGGGAGAGGAAGCTGCATTACCGGGGACGTGGTTGTCCAGTCTCAAACGGTTTATTTACCTCTTTCTGACCAATATGATTGCATGCCGTGGAGAGCTGGGCCGACCTGTCCACTCATCCCTCACGGAACCGCTTCCGTCCATGATCCGTGAAAACGAAGACACTGCACGATATATCCTTGACCGCTGCTGTCCGTCCGGGGGGTTCTGCCAGTACCAGCAGGACAAACCCCGCTGCAGCGACAGCTTCTGGGCCTGTGCAGGCCTTGAGTTATTGGAAGTACGGTTCGTGGACCAGGAGACAACCCGTTACCTGGCAGGACTGCAGGCCGGGGACGGGACCTATCCCTCGCTTTTGTGCGGGTGGTATGCCATATCCGCCCTCAGGGCCCTCAACCTTCCACCAGTGCATGAGCCGTCGCGGTGGGTTCATGAGCAGGTGCAGCTCCCGCCCGAAGGAGAAGGTGAAGCGGGACCGGGGTCCCGTTTCGAGTCCCTCTACCTGGTCTCCGACCTTTGCAGGCGTTTTTCCGTTCATTTACCAGAGGAGACGATACGGTCTGTGGAGGGGTTCCTGGCAGGCTTCCAGGAAGAAGGAGGCGGTTTCGGCTCGGTTACACCCAACCTTACCGAGACCTTTCATTGTGTTTCCGTTCTCCGGTCGTTTGGGTGCCACGTGCCGCGGGATGATGTCATTTCCTTTATTTCAGAGTGTGAGGACCCGGACTGCGGCCTTGTCCCGCTGCCCGGGGCTGACTGGTCCAGTCTGGAAGATGTCCATTCCGGGAGTGTCCTGTGTGCCCTGGTCGGGTACCGGAGCCAGGCGCTTGATACGTGCCGGTCGGTGGTCCATGCCTGCCGCCATGAGAGCGGAGGTTTTTCCTGTTCAGTATCGGGTGGGCCGCCGACGCTCGAACACACCTGGCGGGCCCTGACAACCCTCCGGCACCTTGACTACCTGCAAACCGGCTCATCCTCGCGGCCTCTTCGCACCCGTGGCAGCCCTTCCTGCTGGTGACCCCCCTGATTGCAGCTGATCCGGATAACGGTCCGCGTGTCCACGGGGAGAAGCCCCTGATCTCATTGCAAAGCGGTCTTGCCTTTATCCCGGGATATGACACGACCGATGTGCTTGATATAGTATGGTAAATATAACATAAAGTAAAGTAAAATTTACATTTGCACCGGTTCCCTGCAGGAAACCAGTTCCTTGCGGATGCATTTGGAAAAGGTACAAAATGTCAGACCATCAATGAACATACATCCAGGTGATCCATGAAATCACTCTTTCTTGCGGTCCTTGCAGCAACCCTGCTCATGGCCATGCCGGCCACATGCCTGGCAGCCCAGGGGCAGGTCTCTGCTGCGGACGCAATCTACCAGGCGCATGTGTCCTCGGTAACCCTGGACCCGGAGGTTTTTTATCCATACGAGACCGGGACCATCGATATCGAGCTGACGAACTCAGGCAACCAGACGGTATCGCTCTCTCATCCGGACATCCTTGACACGCATGTAAAGGTCCTGAACCCGACCTCGTACAACAGCGTGGTACGCCTCGGGCCGGGCAATGTTATGAAATACTCGTTCCAGATACAGATGGACGCACTTGACGGGACCTACTTCCCCATCTTCACCGTGTCAACCAAGGAATCGGGGAGCATCAGTTACCCTTTCAAGCTCGAGGTCGATTCCAGGAACCTTACGGCAGGGATAACGGACAGGCCTGACAATTTTTCCATGTCGAAAAAGGATACGGTCAATTTCAGCCTCGCCAACCCGAGAAATGCGCCGCTGACCAACATCATGGTCACGGTATCAGGTGATGGGACAGAACTGAACCCATCGCAGAAATTCATCAGCAGCCTGAATGCAGGGACTTCGATTGACATTCCCTTCAAGGTGACACCCAGCCGGGACACGGACCTCGTGTTCCATGTCAGTTACCAGAACGGCAACAATGTCCACAACACCGAGGTGACCCTGCCCCTCACGCTTGAAGAGGACAAGACCGGGGTCATCCCTGTCATCAACAACGTGGTGCTCACGAACCAGGGGAACTCCTACCTGCTCTCCGGGGACATCAACAATGCCGGGATAACCGATGCCAAGGCAATGATCCTGTCGGTGGAAGCCCCGGCAAAGGGGGTAACGCCCTACCAGGAGTACGCCATCGGCTCACTCGCTGCCGACGATTTTTCAAGCTTCAAGCTGACCTTCACCACGAATGACCTCTCCTCTGTCCCGGTGAAGGTCCAGTGGAAGGACAGCGATGGCAATACCTTCACCAGCATCGAGAAGGTCAACCTCCGCGATGGCTCGAACGGTGCCTCGGGCGGGTATAGCAATGGGAACTCCGGCAGTTCAAGGTCATCAACCGGGCAGTCGTCGTCCATGGGGCCGGGCGGAGCCGGAGGACCACCGGGCGGCGGGGGCATGTTCGGCTTCGGCGGAACACGGGGAGCAGGGATAAGTTCGTTCTATCCCGTCATCGCTGCCGGCATCATCATCATCGCCGGCATCGTGCTCTGGAAGAAGCGGAAGTGGCTGAAAGCCCGGTTCAGGAAGAGCTGAGGGGCAGGGGCATGAGCGAGATCCCCCTCATCAGGCTGGACGATGTGTCCAAGGTCTACCACCTCGAGAGTGGAGACGTCACCGCACTCGACCATGTCTCCCTTGACATCAGGGAAAATGATTTCGTGGCGATCATGGGACCGTCGGGCTCAGGGAAGTCCACCCTCATGAACCAGCTCGGGATCCTGGATGTACCGACAACGGGCAGGCTTCTTATTGACAGCAGGGACGTCGCGGCGATGAGCACCCTTGAGAGGACCCACATGCGGCGGGACGTCATCGGGTACATCTTCCAGAAGTTCTTTTTAATCCCCCTCCTCTCGGCGTATGAAAACGTCGAGTACCCGCTCATCCTGAAATACAAGCAGCGCGACACGACCGGGAGGGCGAAAGAAATGCTCCAGGCGATGGGCTTTGATGAGAAATTAGCCTCTCACCGGCCGTCTCAGCTCTCCGGGGGCCAGCAGCAGCGTGTCGCGATAGCACGTGCCCTGGTGAACGACCCGAAGATCCTGTTGTGCGACGAGCCGACGGGCAACCTTGACCGGAAGACCGGTCTCCAGATCATGGAGATCCTTGGCGGGCTTCACGGTGAGGGTAAAACCGTCATCCTGGTCACTCACGACCCGAAGATCGCCGAGTATGCCAAACGGACCGTGGTCATCGAGGACGGGAGGGTCCAGGAAGCATGAAGGACATCTTCTTCGAGCTCTCGGTCCGCAGTGTCAGGCTGAACTTCCTGCGCTCGTTGCTTGCGTCAATAGGAATAGTGATCGGCGTCGTCGCCATCTCGTCCATGGGGATGCTCGGGACGAACATGCAGCTCTCGGTGAAGGAACAGCTGTCATCAAACGTCAACACTATCATGATCACGTCCGACGTTGTACGGACGACTTCGTCGGGCGGTGGTCCGTCAACCACCCAGGGGGTGACGAAGGACCAGCTGAATGACATCGAGAATGCCGCCGGGACGAACACGGTGATACCCATCCACAGGACGAACACCGAGTTCACCATCGGGTCGAAGGACGGAAGGGGTTCGATGTACGGCCTCGACCCTGACGACATAGAAAAATTCCTGACGGTCGAGAACGGCACGGGCATCCGGGGCGCGAATGATGCCGTCATCGGTTCGACGATCGCGAGCAACTTCAACCTGAACATCGGGAGCCGGATCAAGGTGGGCGAGCATGATACCGACTCCAGGCCGACGGTGCGGGTATCAGGAATACTCCAGTCCCGTGGTTTCTCGGCGGACGGTATCAACACCGACAACGCGATCATCGTTTCGGATGAATGGTATACCGACCACTTCGGCGATAAGGACCTCTACGACCAGGTGAACGTGATTGTCGGGGACGTGGACACGATCAGCGACGTTGAAACCGCCATCGACGAGAAGGTCAACAGGAAAAAGGATGTTGTCAGGATCATGGACGCAAGCTCGCGTCTTGAGAGCATTTCGCAGACTCTTGGTACCATCACGACGTTCATCCTTGCGATAGGTGGGATTTCCCTTGTCGTTGCAGCCGTCAGCATCTTCAATGTCATGATGATGTCGGTGAACGAACGGGTCCAGGAGATCGGGATACTCCTCTCCATCGGTACCGAAAAAGGGGAAGTGCGCAGGATGTTCCTGTACGAAGCCCTTATCCTCGGGATCATCGGCGCGGTCGTGGGAGGTGCCATGACGTTGGTGATCGGGTACTCTGTAGTGAGCGCCATGATAGGAAGTACCGCCTATTTCTTCCGGCCGGAAAGTATCATCTACATCCCGGGAGGTATGGCGGTCGGCATGGTGGTCTGCGTCATATCGGGTCTGTACCCGGCCTGGCG
>CAZGXZ010000006.1:0-1606 GCA_964530035.1 uncultured Methanoregulaceae archaeon | reverse complement strand
ACTCAGGAGTGAATGAGGCAGGGCTTTCCTGACTATCCTTGATTTTTCACCGATCAGCAAGCGGGCATGTCCATGCCTCTTCCGGCCATTTGAAAGGTTGCCGGACCAAACTGTTTCACAGACGGCGTGAATCTCCGGGACGATCCCGCAGGGTTCCCTATCCGGTCTTCATGCCGGAAAAGTTGGACAACTTCTTTAGCCTGGAGTGAATACGTGTAGATGGTTGCCCTGTGGTGATTTCATGAGGGTGCTTGTCCTTGGGGCGGGTGCGGTAGGTCTTGCCGTTGCGGCACGGTTGTCGGAAGTCTGCACAGTAACCGCCGTCACCAGGGAGGATACCGCCCGGGCTGTCGATCAGGGAGGGCTTCGGCTTTCTGGCGCATGGGGTGAGGGTTGCTACCGTTTCCGCTGTGTCACCGCGGCAGGGCCTCACGAACGGTTTGATTTCGTCCTCGTTACCTCCAAGTCACAATCAACACAGGAACTCTGCAAACAGAACGCCGATGCCATATCGGCAGCCGAGGTGGCCAGCCTCCAGAACGGGGTCGGGAACGAGGAGACCCTGGAGGAGTTCGGGGGCAAGGTCATCGGCGGCGTGGTCATGACCGGCTTCATCAGGAAGGGGAAGGACGCGGTCCAGGTGATCGCTTCAGCCGGGCCGATGAAAATCGGCAGGTTCCCGTCAGGAGTTGATGACGCCGTCACCCGGCTTGCCGTACTGATGAACCGGGCCGGTATCAGGACGGTCACGGTACCCCGGATCCGCGATGACGTCTGGGCGAAGAACCTGATCAATGCCACGGTGAGCTCCTTATGCACGGTTGTCGGCGTCCCGTGCGGTGGCCTTGACCCGGTCCACAGCCTTGCCGTCATGCGGGGCATCGCCGCCGAGACATTCGCGGTTACGCGGGAGATTGGCGTCACCCTGCCATGGAGTGGTGAAACAGCGTTCTGTGAGTATATCAGGGACGAAATCCTCATGGCGATGGCCGACCACCCGGTTTCCATGCTCCAGGACATCCAGGCCGGAAAACTGACAGAGATAGACCATATAAACGGCCCGATAATTAACCTCGGAAAGAAGTACGGGATCCCGACACCCTATAATACCTGCGTTACCGGTCTTGTCCATTGTATTGAACGGTCTGAAACGGGGTATAGGCCCGCTGTGAACCGTAACGAAACCTTCAGACCCGGAACGTGACGAATAAAACGGTTTTAGGCTTTGTTGAAACCCCCTGATCAGAATCGCCGCTGAAGGAAACCTCTCATAAAGGGGTGAATAAAATTGAAGATGTGGAGGATTTCAACAAAGCCAAAAAATCTCAATTTTAACGAATAATTCTTCCTTACCGGACATTATTGTCAGGTAATCTGCGTGATTGAAGAAACGGGATCTGAAATTTTTCAGGCGTTTTTGAATGCATGCAGACCGTGCCAAATAACCGTAGCCTCTCGTTTCCCGATATCCTATATGCATCACATCTTCAGTGGGGGCATACCCCCACGCCCCCGAAGGGCGCCCCGGCGGCGGTCTCACGGCCTTTTAAGAGGGTAAAAACCTCGCCAAGGTCAGAAAAAGTGAGAAAAATAAACCCGGATAACA
>CAZGXZ010000005.1:29191-30695 GCA_964530035.1 uncultured Methanoregulaceae archaeon | reverse complement strand
ATTCATTTTTTTGTCTTTTCTTTCTAAACCAACTGCGTAACTCCTATGTACGTTAAACCCGGTGGTGATTGCACTAGGCACATTCGTACTTGCCGTCCATCATTCTATCGTCCTTGCGGAGGAGGATTACCTGCAGAAGGTATTTGGAAAGGAATACCTGGAGTACCGGGCCCGGGTACACCGGTATATCTGATAATGTTTTCCCGGGGGAGTGCGGGCCTGTCGGCGGATTTCTCTCAAGAGATGCTGGCAGCCACTATGCCCTTGATTTATAAGGGGGAACCCGGTCGAGTCCTCTGGGCATTCGACCAGATTATTCCGACTGATAAAAAGCCGGGATAAGCCGATGATGATACCGTTCCTACCGGGATTTTTGCTCAGGAAAGCCCTTTGAAAAATCGGATGGATTTAACCCTCATTTTGGAGAGCCCGCGGCCTGGACTCCTGTAATTGTCCTCCTGTATACTGGCTGTCAGGAGGGTTTGGAGTCTACCACCAGGAAAGGCTCTTTTCGCAGGGGTCTGTTTCATGGCTCTCCCCCTTTCAAGGTGGTCACCGCGATCAGGATTCTTATGCCCTGCTATTCGAGGCTGATCCGGACGAGGACCACGAGCGAAATCGTTGCACAGAGGTCTGGTATAATCTGGTACACCCCGATCTGCCCGGTTTTACCGCCGAGGAGGCTTACAATCAACGGGTTCGAGGTCAATGCATACATCCCGAGTGCGAAGATAACGGCCATCAGTCCCAGGGTGAAGGAACTCCTGAGCCTCATGTATATACCTGCATATATCATGAACAACGGGACTATCAGCCCGATGTTGATGAAAGAGACCGCGGTCTTGAGATAACGGCTCGGGTCGTTCCCTGGGGAGGGAAACGCCGACGGTCCCTGCTGGCCCGGAGGCGGGGGCATACCGGCCCCGTCTTCCCGTGGTGGAGGGCCCTCCCCGTTTCCTGGGTCAGGGCCTTTTACCCAGAGGGGTACCATGAAACTGACGACGACCGCACTGATCACCGCAACGAGAATAATCCAGACGATGTCCTTTTTATCCACTCTTCACAGCCCCCTTATCCGGCCGGTATGGTTCAAGCGTATAGGAACACACGACCATTCCGTTCTTCATGCCATCCCTGGTTTGCCCGGGCAGGGCCGTCCGGACATAGTCAACCCGGGCGGACCCCGGAGACACATTGACCCGGAGATATCCTGGGCTTTCCTTTTTAATTCCCGTGACATATCCATACTCCGTCCCCGGGCTGGAACCATGAGACGAGATGGTTGCCGGCTGGGGCACCTCCTGGTAGACCACGCCGTCAAGCTCCTGGCTACCAAAGAAGTGGTCATGGCCGTGGAAGAACGCCGTGACATGGTTCTTCACCAGCAACTGGTGGATGGGTAACCCCCAGCCGGGCCGGTGCCCGGAAAATCCCCAGCTTCCGTCAGGGTTGTGACCGCCCCATTCGTACAGGCCTGCATATTCAGTACCACCCCTCCCCTGGG
>CAZGXZ010000005.1:0-29161 GCA_964530035.1 uncultured Methanoregulaceae archaeon | reverse complement strand
AAAAGACAAACTTGTATGATGCACGGCTCTGTTCCAGGGTCTTCTCAAGCCACCGGTACTGTGCCTCCCCGAGCGTCCAGCCCCAACCGTCCACCCGCCCCCCGGGTTTCGCCGTGGTAAACCAGTACGGGTCGAGCACGACAAACATGGCATCACCCCACTGCCATGAATAATAGTCCTGCAGAAGTCCGCCTGATCCCTTCGTTACCGCATCCCCGGTATAGAAACCGTCCGGTTCAGGATTCGGGAAATACTGTTTCCTGCCCGAAAGGGAAACCCGGGCAAGGGATGCAGCTCCGTTGTCCTGCCATCCGGCCTCTCCGTCATGGTTTCCGAGCACAAGGAACAACGGGACGGACCCCTCAAGAGACGATAAATGGGATCGTTGATTCAGGTACTGCCGAAGGACACTCTGGTTGTCCTTCGACGGCAGCTTCTCGGTCATGAAGGTGTCCCCGAGGTCGATGAGAAAATCGGGATGGTCCGCACGTTCGTCCTGGACGGCAACCGTATAGAGGTCCCCGTCAGCACGGGCATCAAGGTGGGAGTCTGCCTGGATGTCAAACACGAATGAGGACCCGGGTTCCCGTGCCGTATGGAAGGAGGACCCAGGGCTGAACTGTTCCTGAACAGACCCCGGACGCTGGTAACCGACCCGGTATAGGTAGTCTGTGTCGGATTTCAAACCTGATATGAGGATATCAGTCGGGACCCGTGCCTGAGAGCTGACCGGCAGGGTCCTCGTCCAGGAGGTACCGTTTGCTTCCTTCCATTCGATGAAGAGGGTGAGCGGTACGGCCGGGATTATGTTTACGTTGACCGAATGCCCGGTAGGCCGGGTGAGTAGCGGTCCGACCAAAAAAGGACCATTTGCGGCTGTTGCCGGGGGTATAAGCGCCGACCTGCCCTGCGAACCTGAACGGCTCTCTGTCTGGGGGGGGTTGTGCCCGGCAGCTGTGTGATCCACCAGGACACACCCTGCAGGAAGGACTGCTGCAAGAGCGAAAAGGCCCAGGAGCAGGACGAGGAGGGCCTTGGAGATCATCAGGCCCCACCCGGGTAACTCCCATGGTCCTGTCCAGGTACCCTCCATTCCCGGTTATCCGGGGAGCCTCTCTCTTCCAGGGTAAAACAGGGATCCCCCCTCTTCATCATAAGACCGAAATCCAGCTCTGGATGCTGTCCAGAATGTTCATCTCTCCATTCTTTATCTGCCCGGTCCGGCTGCCAGGCTGGTTAGCGGCGCCCGGGACCCGTGTTACGACCGGGTTCCTGGTCCAGGCCTGTTTTCCTTCGATCGCTTCGACCACACCCGGGTTGTCCTTTTTAAAGGTGTCAAGCCAGGATTTCAGCCCTTCGCGGTCATCGCTTGCAAGAAGCGCTTTTACCTCGGTCACATCATAGCCCCTCTGTTCGAGCTGGGAGATGATCTCTTCGAGAGGCATCCGGTTGTTCTGACCTCCTGCTGACGGGGTCCCCCTGGTTCCCACGTTACCTTGGGAAGGGTTGGTCCCGGGAGTGAGGGTGTTCCCCTGCCCGGAAACAGTTCCTCCTGATATGGGTCCCTGCCTCGTCGGCCCTTTGACGGTCGGGGCCGGAGTACCTTTCTTCGGATCTTTCGTCGGCTGCCGGGAGGGTGGTGTCACCAGTCCAGCACCGGGGCGGGTCTGTGAAGGCGTCACGGCCGGGGTCCGGACAGACTGCTGAAGGCCGGAGATCCAGGAGGCCATCTGACTGCTGTCATACGTGCCAATTCCAAAGAGGAAATTAACCGGGATGTCCCGTGGCATTGAGACGGGCTGCGAGTAAAGATAAGCCCCTTCGCAGCGGTAACCGTCGAGGTTACGAAGCGCCACCATTTTCGTTCTCTGGTCATCAGTAAGGGTGGTTCCGACATCGGCGAAGTGGGTCGCATACAGGTAGGAGATCTCTCCGTCGAGTTCCCCGTACCGTGCCGAGAGGGAGCGGACGAGGCTTTCGTCGATAGTGTTTCCGTCAAGGGCACTCCTGAGCTCGGTCGCGATTGCCTGTCTCGTGGCTACTATCTCGTTCAGGTCAGCCCTCTGGAGATCCACGAGTCCCGTGATCCGGGATGCCTGTTCGGGCGTAAGGAGACTGATAAACTGCTGGCCGGAGTCGCCGGTCAGGGTGGTGCTGATGGAATACCCAGGGTTGCCCATCGCAGGGCGGTCTTTCATGTAGAATGAACCGAAATAGGTCGCCTGGCGTTCAGGGCAGAAATAGGTGTCGGCTTCCATAGAACCCGCGTACCATGAGAACATTTCGCTTGCATACGTCCGCATGGCGACCGAATCTCCCTGTCCTGAACTCTTCAATATACCAGATGCATCTGCGACCGGCATCGCCGCCATGCCCTGCGAGGCCATCCTGTCGAGGTACTGCCGCTGGGTCTGGTTGAGCGACCTGATCACGTCGGCATAGGTCTTCGCCCGGTTGATGCTGATGCTCGCATCGACATCATACAGCTTCGCGGAGTAGTCCATGACAGCCGCCTTGTCAAGCCCGGAGCTGCCGGCAGGGACCGTACTTTCGAGCTGAGCCCTGAATGCCGCCATCAGGGGGAACCGCATGTATCCGTACCGGACCGTAAGCGGGGATTCGGACTTGGCCAGTGCTGCAAACCGGGCTATCTGGTCGCTGTTCAGGGTAACGAGGACGTTGTCGGAAATTCTCGTGACAAAGTCCGTGTTGTGGCCCATCTGCGTGGCATCGTTGTCGCGGAGGTACTGGAACCCCGCATAGTCAGCGACTTTCCCTGGCGGGAGGAAGGTGTCGCAGCAGGCAGATCCGGTGAGGAATGCAAGGGCATCGAACGCAATCGTCGATTCCTGTGCCTGGTCAGACAAGGTGAGGGACATAGTATACGCTTCATTTGCGTTTGCCCCCTGGGGAGGTCCGTTCTGGCCTCCTTTTCCGGCAGGACCTGCGGCACTGGCAGCTGCGGTGGCGATAACCAGCACGCCGAGGATGCAGCATGCCACTGCCAGAGGGTATGTCATGCTATGGTTTCTGATCATTGTATCATTCCGTTCCCTTTGTGCAAAAAAGGGATATTAAGTTCTTATTCGCAAAAAGAGATAAGGAAATTCCAGAATTCAACCCATATCTCACCCGGATTACACCCAAATCATAGCGGTCACTCAAGGCTGATCCTGATGAGGATGAGGAGGGCTGCGGTTGCACAGAGGTCCGGGATGATCTGGAAGATACCAATCTGGCCTGCATGTTCCCCGAAAAGGCTCATGAGGAATGGATTCGAGGTCAGGGCGTACATCCCGAGGGCGAAGATGACCGCCATCAGGCCGAGGGTGAACGAACTCCGGAGTTTCTGGTAAATCCCTGCGTATATGATGAAGAGAGGGATGATCAGCCCCAGGTTGATGAAGGAGACCAGGGTCTTGAGCTGCTTGCTCTCCTCCTGGCCAGGGGGAGGTGGAGGGCGGACGGAGTCCTGGCCGGCCTGGTTTTGGGGGGGAGGATTTGGCCCAGCCCCATGGTCCGGCCCCTTCATGATGACCGGGAGCATGAAGCTCGCGATAGTGATGAGGATCACCGAGATGAGGATGACCCACACCAGGTCTTTTTTCTCCATACGGCGCTTCACTCCTCCTTCTGGTCTTCCGGGGCCGCGACCTGCTCCCAGATCTCCAGGAAATCATTGTATTGTGCTTTCATCGTTTCAGACAGGACATACATGGTCCCATATCCCTCCCCTATCAGGGTGATGGCATGGTGTTTTTTCAGGACGTCCAGGTGGTGACGGACGGTCTTGTAATCCAGGTCGAACATCTGGGTCAGCTGGTTGGCGTTATACGGGCGCTTGTGGAGGGCCTGGATGATCCGGGCGCGGTTGACTCCGCCTTTTGAGCCGGCAATAAGCCACCACAAAATTTGTTTCACGAAAAGCCCTCCCCCGTTCTTTTCACCCGTCCACCCTGCCAGGTGTATACTGTACTGACTACTCCATACTGTGATAAGGTTCTTTCATATCCCTCGGTATCCTGGGCCGGAGCTGTAGTGATTAATTTCCTGTCCTGATCCCTGACGTGAGTATATTAGGTTTGTGAGTCCCCCTGACACAACAGGAGTGTCCATCCGGCTTCATTCTTTTACCAGGTTCAACGACTATTCGCAGGGATGGTGGTCGATGGGAAGACTAGCAGCGGGCACGTCACCCTGACCGAGCCGGTCCCTGACCTGGTGGATGAATGATCCTGAAACCTCTCCGGGATCATCGTGAAAATCCGTTATTCATAATGTGTACTGTCCTCCAGGCAGGGCGAGCACTCATGATTTCCAAAGAGTACCGCGTTGCAGGGAACAGCCAGCACATTTGAGGGGTATAATGTGCAGGACAGTTCCTTGACCGGAACGATGCTGTTATCTTTGACCGGATGCGGAGGAAAATAATGCTAAAAGGAGAGGGTCCTCTACATCCCGTTCAGCTTCTGATTGACCTTCTCCTTGATATAGGCCATGAAGACGTCCTTGTTTCCGATCAGATACCATACCTTTACGTCCTGCTCCTTGGAAAACCCGGTGGCATTGGAGGTGCCGATCCAGAGTGAAGACCCCGTGACGCCGTATTTACCGACGAGGTCGGCATTTTCGGGAAGGCCATAATTGACATGTCTGAAGACCAGTTTCCCTGACGCGAGTTCCGGGGCAAAGGAAGTTGTTATTGCTTCCTCGGTGTAATTTCCGAGAGTCTTGCAGGAGTAACACTGCTGCGCCGGGTGGAAGTGATAGACCTCCACGAGGTCAACCGGAGTGGTGGTACGTGCCGGGATGTTCTGAGCCGAAGGCGACGGACTGCCTGTTCCCGTTTCCATGCACCCGGTGGAAAGGGCTATACCGATGACAATGATGCAAAGCAGGGCGGGAATTACCATTCTATGATTTATCAGGACTCCAGGGCCGTCGATCTAACCCGGCCCTTATGATTCTTATGGTTTGTCAGGAGCAGTTAAATTTTTTTTGAATTAGTATGTCCGTCTTGAATCAAGACAACCCCATTCTCCCTGACTCCTTTGCTTCCATGGAATTCGTGGAGCAATTGCTGAGGCTACTGCTCAAGGTGGACCGTATGAACACCCCTGGCTAACTGTACCCCGTTCTGGACGACACTCAGGTTGAGGGGATAGTCGCCCGGGTTGATACCTGAGCACGTGGAGCAGGTCGGCAGCTGGTATTCAAGGTTCACGGTGTTTGTCCCGGGTATGAGGGTCAGGGAGGTATTTTTCTTCAGGTGCAGTTCTCCGTACCGGTCCTTGATCCCTTCAAGGAACACCCTGACATTTTCAAGACGCGTGTTTGAAGTAAGGGTTACCTGGACTTTCATGATCTCCTTTGAGTGATACTGGTCCTTGTCGGTCTGGAACGATGAAACAGAAACGGCCTGGCCGGATGCCGGCAGCCCGCCCAGACCCATGAAGAGTCCGACGATGACAATGGCGAGGATGATTACCACGAGTGCGATGGTGCTCTTTTTCTGCAGGAAGGAACGTCGCCGCATAGGTATAACCTATGATGGCCTTTGCTTAAAAAAATGTTGAAATGCATGGTGAACTCCGATACGTCATCCAGCTGCCCCATCAGGTCATGCGTCAGGTATCCACCTGTCCTGTTTCACGTATCAACCTGGAAGAGTTCAGGCGCCCATGCCCAGTGCCCGGTATGCCGCCTTCAGGATCAATACTTCGGGAATATCCTCGTACAGGGTTTCGTCAACTTCAATCGCCCGGCAGCAGGTGCTCTCTCCGGCCAGCTGACCGCATGAAGGGCAGTCGGTCTGGGTCACGGTTGCTGCAAGGAGGTCCTCGATGCGGGTGCCGTTCATCCGGACCTCATTTGATTCCGCGATACGGGTCTTGTCAAGAATAGTTTCCGTCAGGTTGATCTTCACCCCATGGACTGTTAATTCATGGCGGAGGGTGTCAACGGCCTTCCGGAGGGAATTCCCCGTCCCTGCACACCGGTCGCAGGTCGAATCACCAACGGCGAAATGCAGCCATTCGATTTCCAGGCGTTTGTAGCGGGGCAGGTTCATGAAGTATCAGCATCCATAACGGCTCTGACCACCCTCTCGATCTCATGGAACCTGACTTCAGCCATGCCGTTTTTCTCTATCCCAAGGTCAGTCGCGATGATATGGCACGTGGGCCCGATACGGGACGAGGAGAGTTTCTTGAAAGCACAGCTGTCCGGGCAGCCGTCAAGGACGATGACCCGTCCGGTATTCCCGATCCCGGTCTCCAGGGCTTTCGTGGATTGCCTGGCATCGACCCAGGTATACTGTCCCGGCCGGCGGTGGAGCAGGGTGAGGGCCGCCTGCGCGGTGAGCTTACCGGTATTCGAGACCCCTGAACAGGTTACCAGGGTGACGGTCAACCCCCGCCCCCGATTTTTTCCCAAGCAGCATCTTTCCGGAAATAGAGCCGGCAGTGGCAGTATCCGTCCCGTGCGATCTCCTCCAGGTGGTAAACACAGGGACAGATGATCGCCTTATCCTTGTCAGGGTCCTTAGACCGGATCCTACAGGGACAATATCGTGCGCCGAACCGTGTTTCATTCCGGAGAAGCCCCCGGATGACCGTTAAAAGCGCGGTTTCATCCGGGTTCAGGACAAAGCCGTTCTTCTGGGCATAGTCCCGGGCCCATGCAAGGACCTCTTGTTCATCGGTCGTTTTCCTCGCCTCGTATGGTGATCCTGGTGAGCATATCAGCAGCGGCCGTTGCACCCGCACCCGCAACCACTGTCTACGCCACCTGGTTTCTTTTCTTTTGGCCCAGGTAATCCACCCTTTCCCTCGCCTTTCCAGCATGCGGAAACGATGGTTTCGACATCATCAGAGGTGTATGACTTCGAGGGACCCTTGGTTATTCCCAGTTCGGTAACGACGAGGTGCTGGGTCTCCTGGACGCCTTTTTCCTCTGCAATCTTCTTCCCGCAGAGCATCGGGCACCCGTCAAGGATGACCACTTCATCAGCGTTTTTCGCGTTCTCAACCAGTGATTTCGAACCTATTGCGAGCAGTGCGATGCAGGCGATGGTGCCGTATCCTTCTTCAGTCAGCTGTACTGCCGCGAGGTTCGTGAGCTGGCCCACGTTGGCCTGTCCGGCACAGGGAAATATGATCCGTTTCGGTTCGTTCTGTCCGCATGAGCATGTTGGGGTTTCAGTCATCCTGTTCACTCCGTGAGCATCTTCTTTAGCTCTTTCACATCAAGGACCCGGCCCTCCGAGACGACCTCACCATTGATGGAGAGCGCCGGGGTGAGCATGACGCCCCGCTCAACGATCTGGTCGAGGTCATCCACCTTGACGACATCCGCAGCCACATTCAATTCCTTTACCGCCTGTTCGGCATTGGTGAACAGCCGTTTGCATTTTGCACACCCGGTGCCGAGGACTTCAATCGTTGTCATGAATTCTCCGCATGTACCTGTCCTGACCAGTTATTCAATTTTTTTTGTATTACCCGTTCGCATTGAGGATACATATGCATCGTGCAATACCCTCACATACGCGTCCTCGACCGCTTCCGGGACGTAGTTGTAAACCTTGACGCGTTTTAGCAAAGCAGCACGGATTTCTTCGTCTGAAGAAAGGTCCTGTTCCCTGACCTGCCTGATGACCTCGTCGAACATCGCGATGCCGGTCATTTTTCCGTTGATGTCCACCCGGCGGACCGTTCTCACCGCATCGGCCGCACAGCACGGGACCCTGTCGTCCATGGGTCACCACCCCGTCATACCGAAGACAAACCCTGCCAGGGTGGAGAAGACGATGACCAGACCGGCATAGGCAAGGGTCTTTTTCCCTCCCATGATCCGGTAGAGGACGAGAAGGCTGGGCAGGCTGACACTCGGGCCGGTCAGGAGCAGCGCAAGGGCAGGACCTTTCGCCATGGAACCGGAGAGGTACCCGAGGGTGGTGCCGATGACCGGCACTTCAAGCAGGGTCGGCATGTAGAGGATCGTCCCGACTACCGCCGCAAGGAAGCTTGCCAGAAGGGTATTTTCGCCAAAGAACGGTTTGAAGGTCTCCGGTGGGATGAAATATGCCAGGACGCCCAGGGCAAAGGTACCGATGATAAGGATGGGGAATATCTTCTTCGTCAGGTCCCAGATCTCGTACCCCCACTCGGTCACTTCGTCACGCGTAAAGTAGTAGATGAGGAGGAACGCAACGGCAAGGGAGAGGAAATACACGATAAGGAGCCGGTAGAACAGGTCCAGCGCTGATGTCCCTACCAGCAGGATTGCTATCAGGAGAGCAAAGAACGTGATGATAACCCAGTTGGGTTTGTCATTTTCCTGTGCCATGACTGCTCGTCGCGCTGCCGCATGGGTTTTGGCAGTCTCTTCGTCATGCCGCGGGAAGAGCCGCATCATGATAAGACCAATTAGAATTGAGAGGAGAATGGCTGAAACTGCCCGGGCGATGCCGATGTCCAGCCCGAGGACCTGGGCAGAATAAACAATCGCGAGGATGTTGATGGCCGGTCCGGCATAGAGGAACGTAATGGCCGGCCCGAGCCCGCTCCCCTTCTTGAGAATGCCGGCGAACATCGGAAGGATCGTGCAACTACAAACAGCAAGCACAGCCCCGGACACCGAGGCAATCCCATAAGAGGTTGTTTTCTTTGTTTCCGGGCTGAAGTACTTGAGAATGGCTTCCTTCCTGACAAAGGCAGCTATCGCTCCGGCGATGAAGAACGCCGGGACCAGGCAGGTGATGACGTGCTTGGCGAGATAGTCAAGCAACGTCACCCAGCCGAGCAGTAATGAAGCTGTGATACTTTCAATCATGGCTGAAACCTCCTTTCGGACGATTGGAACCGCGGTATATTACGAGACAATGAAACCACCTGTCGCGAGGAACGGGAAGATACTACCTGCAAGGACGGCGACCCCGAAAACCGTTATCACAAATGCGGCCACGAGTCGCTTTTCAAAGATGGACCGGAGGAGCGTGACCTCGGGAATGCCTGCCCCGGCGCCGCCGATGATCAGGGCCATGACCGCCCCGATTCCCATTCCCTTTTCGAGCAGGACGGCGCTTATCGGGATGACCGTTTCAGCACGGATGTTCATCGGGACACCGATGATAGCGGCTACCGGAATGGCCAGGGGGTTTTGGGGCCCGGCAACCGCAACGATCAGCTCTTCCGGGATGAACCCCTGGATGAACGCCCCGATGGCAGCACCGAGGACCAGGTATGGCACGACCTGCCGGAAAAGGGCCCAGGCAAATCCGAGGGAATGGATAATCCGGCGTTTGTGGACCGATGGTCCGGGGCCCCCGGCCTCATGGCAGTCACAGACATGGGAACCGGCATTCCACCCCGTTCCGTATCCGGTAAAAAGGGGAGGGGCATCCGCACCCCGGCCGGTGCATCCTTCACAGAGGGCCATGGCAGGTACCTGGATAACGTTTCAATTTTAATTGAAATATTTATGAACTGACAAGCTATTTATTCCTAATTATTTCATATTCATTGGATTTGCGCCGGGATGAACACCTAGAATGAAAAACAAGATAAAACAGCCCTGCAATTGCACGATCAGCCGGACGGATATTCCTCCCGCTATCCAGGAAGACCTTGATGCGATCGGCGGAATACAAGGGCTGTGCGACCAGTTACCTCCGGAAAGCAGCATAGCAAAAACAACCACCATCTACCACGCCCTCTCGGACCCGCTGCGTATGAAGGTCCTCTACCTCCTCAGGGTCCAGCCGCTCTGCGTCTGTGTCATCAAGGCCTGTATCGGGATAGCCGACTCAAAGCTATCCTACCATCTCACCATCCTCAAAAAGGCAGGGCTCATCGAGGGTGAACAGAAGGGGAACTGGATAATTTATCAGATTACGGAAAAGGGGCTCATGTTTGTCCAGGACGACCCTTCTGTGCCCTGCCCGTGATTCTCGTGCCGGAAGTACCGACCTGCCAGTCATAGAATGACACAACGACCAAAACGATACTCATTCCTCCGCATAACCACCACGTGATCGGCCCGTTCCCGGCTTTTCAGCGTGGAGGTACAGGGCATATCCGGATGCTACCACTTCAAAAAAATTTTAAGTATTCGGCGCTTAGTAGTGAAGGATGACTGAAAAAAAGGGGTTTGTGGAGAGAATCTTTGGGAAGAAAGATTCAGGTTGCTGCTGTGGGACGAAGATCGTCCCCAAACCCTCACCTGATACCGATACGCAGAAGAAAGGCGAATCAAAGAGAGAAGAAAAGTAGTCAGGACTATCTTTTCGATATCACTATCATCGGCCGCCTTGATCCCGACCTGTCCCATCCAATAATGTAAATATGAGATCCAAAATGACTTTATTTCAGAACACCCTGAAAGGCCTGGCCATTTTAATGCTCGTAACGGCGGGTCTCCTCGTGGCCGGCTGCGTTTCCAGTGCCGGGCCCGGTTCCCTGACCGGGCAACAGGCAACGACAACAAGTGAAACCGACCCTCTGCGGCCGGACCGTGTCGAGGTGATCCATTTCCATGGAGACGCTCAGTGTGCATCCTGCATCGCGGTGGGGGACCTGGCAGAAAAAACCATTTCTGAGCATTTCAATGAGGAAACTAAGAGTGGACGCCTCGTGTTCAGGCACGTCAACTTCGATAAGCCGGAAAACGGTGCCCTGGCCAGGCAATACGGGGTGACAGGGTCATCCCTGTGGATTGGAGTATATGATACCACCGGATTCCACAAGACCGAAGACCTCCGGGTCTGGTCGCTGGTGAATGACCCGGAGGGGTATGCGTCGTACCTCTCCTGGATTATTACGAAGAGCCTGGAACAGGGGTTGTCCTGACATGGACCTCCTCAATACCCTTGGCACGCTTGGGACCAGCCCCGTCCCCGTGGTCGCCGCCTTCTTCATCGGCCTGATGACCGCCATAAGTCCATGCCCGCTCGCGACCAACATCACGGCGATTGCATTCATCTCCAAGAAAATCGACAACAGCCGCCATACGCTCCTTGCAGGGACAGTCTATACGCTCGGGAGGATGCTGGCATATATCGTCGTCGCATCGGTTATCGTCCTGTTTGGAATGAACATCCAGTTCATCGCCCTTGGACTCCAGCACTACGGGGAACTGCTCCTCGGCCCGTTTCTTATCATCTGTGGTATCTATCTCCTTGACCTGTTTCACTTCAGTGGGTTGCCCGGAGGAAACTGGCTCTCGAAACGTACTTCCGGTATTTCTGCAAAGCTCGTTGAAAAAGGATATCTGGGTGCGTTTCTCCTCGGGGTCATCTTTGCCCTGAGCTTCTGCCCGTTCTCGGCCGTACTGTTTTTTGCCATGCTCATCCCGCTCGCCCTTGCAGCAGGTGACCCGGTAATCATCCCGGCAGTATTCGCAATTGCCACCGCCATCCCGGTCATCGTCATTTCCCTCCTCCTCGTCCAGGGAGTGGGGAAGTGTTCCGGTTTCATGAAAAAGGTGCAGGACGTCGAGTGCTGGATACGGAGGGCGGTCGCGGCGATTTTCATAGTTGTCGGGGTGTACTACATGATATCTGTGTATGGCAGCGGAGTCCTGTAATAGGCAGGAATGACCTTTACGCTCTCCACGTTTCGTCACGGTCACGGGTATGCAAAAACTTCTCCCCTGCCGTTCAGTGCAGGCTGGTCAGGGGACATAAGGCCCAAAACGGTGAGAGAGGATGAAATTCGGATGAAATTCATTTCCTTATCGCTGCAATGGAGACGCGACCGGGGACGATCCGACCTCTTCAGGGCACCAGATTTTCGCATGTCCCCTACCCAAGAATACAAATAAAAATGAAATGCAGATCATTCAACACGGGCATTTCAGAGTGCCTCCTGAGGACACCCTGGTGAACAATATGCAAAAACGAAACAACGGAATCCGGCGATTCACTGCAATCATCTGCATCGTCCTTCTCATGGCCCTCATGGCAGGCCCGGTCCTCGGGGACTGCGGCTGTTCGTCAGACTCATCTTCTGATTCGTCATCCGGCTCGTCATCGGACTCATCGGACGGCTCCTCGGATTCCCGCATGGAAAAGGCGCAGGCCCTGAGAGATGCCGGGGCGCTCCTCCTATCCCAGGGTAAGTATAACGAATCATCCATGGCCTTCAACGAATCCATCGCGCTTGACCCGTATTCGTCCCCGGCATGGTACGGAAAGGGAAATGCCCTCTATTACCAGGGGAGGTTTAAGGAAGCCGAGGATGCCTTTGAACAGGTGATCGTCCTGTCCCCGTCCGAGGCGAGGGCATGGTATTACCTCGGGAATATCTCGGCCAGCACGGGGTCCCTCCAGTCTGCCGTGAAGGCGTATGACCGTGCGATCGCCATCCGGCCTGATTACACCGAAGCAAAGGCAGAGCGTGCAACCGCCCTTTCACAGCTGAAGGGCCCCACATCCACACCAACACCAACAACCTCCCTCACCCCCTCACCCGTCATCACTCCGGCCCGGGTGACAACGGCCCTTCCCGTCACAGAAACGACGACCGTCCCCCTCCAGACCGCCGCCCGGTCCGCCGTCCCTTCGGATACACCCACTCCAAAAGCATCGCTTTCCCCGCTGACGGGTCTTTGTGCCGTCTCCCTCGTCCTGCTGTCAGGTGTCCTCCGAAGGCGGAGAGGGTGAGGCGGAGTTTCTTCGTTTTTTGGAATATTTACAACCCTTTTTTGAGGATAACCCCGGTAACAGGATTCTCCATGCTTGTTCCACAGTTCCATTAAAAGGAGATTGTTTCCGCATTTCAGAACGAAAAAGCCAGGGCCTTCCACCTCGTTCTCTTCAATGCTTCGAGGGGTGTGTTGTTATGCTGTCGATACCGGGCCGGGGGAATTGGTACCGGTGATTCCGGTGGATTTTTTCCCGGGTTTTGACAGGTTGGAAAGGCCCAGGTTACAATCCCTGAATACGGGCCAGGGATACCCGGCCAGGATTATGCGTCCGGGCTTCGCTCATGGACCTCTTTACGGCCCTTGTTCTCACGATACAGCTATAACGATCTTTACGAGTCTCTCTCGGTAAAAAATTACGTGACAGTTACCGTCCCGCCGTTCACGTACTGGTTATTCGATTCTTTTTTCTCGGCAATCTGGTTGTTCGGATCAATTATTGCGCCGTAGTGGTATTTCCCGGGTTTTTTAGGAACGTTTTTTCGCAGGGTAAACTTCAGGACCTGGGAACCGGAGGTCTTGGGAATACGGTCCTTGTTATAAAACGAGCCGATAAGGATATCATCGCCATTTTTCAGGGTGGAGTCTTTCGTAAGGTAGACCGAAACCAGTGAATTACCCAGAAAAGAATCCCCGAGGTTACCAACCAGGACCGATACTGAAACGGTCTTTCCCTGTTGCAGTGAGGATGGTCCTGACACTCCCACAATGGTCAGGTCAGGAGTTGAGCTCCCGGCCGCAGAAATGGGCAGGATACACAGGCCTGAAAAAATCACCCCGGTTAAAAAAATAAAACGAATCATGCTCAAACCGGAGCATTTCACACTAGGCTGGGAGGGTCCTTGTATCATGAAGATGGGTTTGTCACCATTACGATATAGTTTCCCTTTTCACTGCAGTGCCGGATAGTTGCTGTTATGAGAAAGACATGTGGAAAAGGTAAGGGACGCTCCGACACTCTCCTATGCAAAAAAGAGGGGGACCTCTGCCAGGAAATCCTCGTAATTGGACCCTGGGAAATGAACACCGTGCAAAACGGAAAGTGTTCGAACAGTGTAATCGTAGCTGTCGGAAGGACTGCCTTATCCGTGAGCATCCCTGGTGAGTGGATACAGGAACAATACTGGTGAGAAGGGCATGGATCCCGGGCCATCCGACCATCGACACCGGGACGGGTCGGATCCTAGTATCAAAGGTACCGATGATTCGTGCAGGACGATGAATTCCGCAGTCCTCTCAGTTACCAGGCAATACACGGTTGTGATCACCAGCATTCGGTTCACTGGTTCCGGGTGACGACGCATATGGTATCAGATGCAGGTATTCACCGTGTAGTAAAACGAAGGAGGCTCTGATAATTGAAAACACGGGACACGCTGTCAGGAGATTCACAGGCTCACCCTATCGTTCAGGGTTTATGAAAGCGTTCAATGAGACCGGTTTCCATTCGGAATGGGTGGAAATCACTGGATATCTGATAAGTGGGAAAATCGAAGGCGGGTATTCCACCGTAAAAGACGGTTTCGGTGAATCTGTTCCCGACACCCCTCACAGGGGAACGATGCGGGAAGCCATGCTTCAGTCCAGGTGCTCTGAGGAATCGCTTCCGATGAACCATTCATTCATGATACGGGGCAATAGTGCGTAAAACAGCATTTATTTTTGATGGGGTGCTCCCGATCTTTCAATCACCATTTCCGTTGATTCATGGGTGATGATATGGATACCATAAAAAATCCTCATCCAAAGAGTTAATGACCCTCTCCGGGAAGTATTCTTTAACAATCGTTGTGTGCCGGCCATGATTTCGGTAGTGTATGTCGATGATGAACCCGGGCTTCTCGAGATTGGAGCGTTATACCTGGAAAGGGAAGGGGAGTTCACGGTTGAGACCACTACATCAGCGAAAAATGCCCTTGAAATCATAAAACAGGGTAAGTATGACGCTATTATCTCGGATTACCAGATGCCGGAAATGGATGGGATCACGTTCCTCAAAGAGGTACGGAAATCGGGCAACACGATACCGTTCATCATATTCACCGGCCGGGGCCGCGAAGAGATTGTCATCCAGGCGCTCAACGAGGGAGCGGACTTCTACCTCCAGAAAGGCGGGGAACCGACCGCCCAGTTCACTGAACTCGCCCACAAGATCCGGCTGGCCGTCCGTGAACGGAAAGCCGTATCAGCCCTTGAAAAGAGCGAGGAGCGGTACCGGGCGGTCGTCGAGGACCAGACCGAGCTCATCTGCCGGTTCACCCCCGACGGCCGGCTGACGTTTGTGAATGACGCATACTGCCGGTACTTCGGCCTTGAGCGCGAACGTTGCCTTGACAAACCCCATCCGGTCCGTATGCCTCCGGAGGATGCCGTGCGGATGAAGTCGCACCTTGCCTCGCTTACACCAGAGAACCCGGTAGCCCTCATCGAACACCAGGTCCTGATGCCGGACGGGACGGTCCGCTGGCACCGCTGGAATGACCGGGCCATCTTTTCAGGCGACGGCCGTGTCATTGAATACCAGTCGGTCGGCCGGGACACCACAGAACTCAAGCAGGCCGAAGAATCACTGCGTGAGGCTGAAGAGACCTATCGGGGCATGTTCCTCGATGCCAATATCGGGCTGTTCCGGACCGATCTGCACACCGGGCTGCTCCTCGACGCAAACGATGCGGTTGCCAGGTTCATCGGGTTTAACGGAAGGGACGAACTCCTAAAGACCCCTTTCAACATCGGGGAACGGTATGTTGATCCCGCAGACCGGAAGATGCTGATCACGGTCCTGGAACAGAAGGGGGAGATACACAATTTCGAAGCCCCCTTCCGGAGAAATGACGGAGAAGTCCGGCTCCTGCGGTACTCCGCACGGCTTAAGCCAGAGAGAGGCTGGATTGAAGGTGTATCGGAAGATATCACCGACCGCAGGAAGGCGGAACAGGTACTGCAGGAGAGCGAGGAGAAGTACCGTACCGCGATCGAGAAGACTCACGAGGCCGTCATTATCGCCCAGGATGGCGTCTTCGTCTTTGCCAATGAAAGCATGGGCCGGCTGGCCGGGGCACCCGCGGAAGACCTGGTCGGGAAACCATTCATCGATTTCATCTGGCCTGATGACAGGGAAATGGTCAGGGCCAGGTACCAAAAACGCATTGCCGGGGAAGATATCCCGGATGCGTACGATTTCCGGGTCATCGGGGCGGGTGGCAGGATGCGGTGGGTGACCATCTCGGCGGCGAGGATCCCCTGGCAGGGAAGACCCGCAACCCTCAATATGCTCGCTGATATCACTGGGCGAAAACAGGCGGAAGCCGAACTGCAGGAGCAGAAGGAGAAGTTTTCCGCCGCCTTCACCATCAACCCGGACCCGATAGCAATCACAGAGATAGGGACCGGTACCATCATCGAAGCCAACCCCGCGTTCTCGCAGTTATTTGAATATACGCCGGACGAGTTAATCGGTAAAACGACGACTGATCTGAACCTGTGGGTCGATGAGAAGGAACGTGAGTCCATTGTTTCGTCCTTGCAATCCGGCAGGGATGTCATCGACCGGGAGATCCGGTTCCGGACCAGGAGCGGGAAGGTAGGACACAGTCTGTTCTCCGCCCGGATTATCATGATCGGCGGAAAGGAGTATCTCTTCACCCGTATCCGGGACATCAGCGAACGGAAACGGATCGAGGAGGCGCTCCACGAGAGCGAGGAGCGGTACCGGGCCATCGTGGAGCAGGCGACCGATGTCTTTTACGGCCAGGACATGGGGAGAGGACAGTTCGAATATATAAGTCCGAAGGTTGAGGCGCTCCTCGGGTACACCCCTGACGAAATACTTGCGATGGGGATTGACGAGCAGAAGGCGATAATCCACCCCGACGACCTGCCGGACCTGCTTCCATTTCCCGCCGAGCTTGTCGCAGCGGACTCCAAAGGGGAGGTAATCATCCAGCGTGAGTTCCGTATCCGGCACAAGAAGGGCGAATACCGCTGGATCCATGGCAGTTATACGCTGGTGCGTGACGATGCGGGCGCCCCCGTCAGGGTTGTCGGGAGCCTTCACGACATCACGGCCTGGAAAAAGGTGGAAGAAGCCCTCCGCGAGAGCGAGGAGAAGTACCGGGCGATCGTGGAGCAATCCTTCGACGGCCTTATCGTCCACCAGGCCGGGAAAATCGTCTTTGCCAATAAAACGGCACTCGGCCTGATCTCCGGCGGTGACCCGGAGGCTGTTCTCGGAAGACCCGTCATCCAGTTCGTTCACCCGGATTTCCACGATATCGTGACCCGGCGCATGGATGGCGGTCGTGGGGCGGTCCAGCCGGTCATCCGCGAAAAGCTGGTCAGGACCGATGGCAGCACCATCGATGCTGATGTCGTGGCCATCCCCTTTTTGTGGGACAATAAACCCGCGGTCTATGTCATATTCCGTGACGTCACCCGGCAGGTCCAGGCAGAGGAAGCGGTCCGGCAGCAGTCCAGGACGCTTGCTATCCTCAACGAGGTTATCACTACCGCCAACCGTGCAAAAGACCTCCCTTCGCTCCTCCAGGAAATCCTGAAGAGGACGCTCTCCCTGATGGACTATGATGCCGGGGGGGTCTATATCACGGACCATGCTGCGGGAACGGCGACCGTTGTCGTCTCACAGGACCTTCCCGCGGAGTTCCTTGCAAAGATCGGGAGTGTTTCCATCACGGAGGCACCGTATGACACGCTTCTGGTACAGGGCACTCCGATCATCACCGAGCATTACGACCAGGTCTCCCCGGAACATGCCAGGGAGACCGGTTTCTGTTCGCTCGCAAGCATCCCTCTTGTCTCCGGCGATCGTATCATCGGGGGCCTGAACGTCGTCAGTAAAAGGCGGGCCGTCGTAACAGACCATGAGCAGAAGACGCTTATCTCTATCGGGCGGGAACTCGGCACGACCATCGACCGGATCACAACCGAAGAGAAAGCGAAGAAATCAGCCGGAAACCTCGAACTGCTTTTCAACTCCATCGACGAGATGGTCTTCATCCTCACCATGGACGGTACCATCCTCCAGGTCAATGACACCGTGCTGAAGAAGCTCCGGTATCCTGAGGAGGAGATCATCGGGAACAATGTCCTCTTCGTGCATGTCCCGGAGCGACGGGAAGAGGCGTTCCGGATCGTGCAGGACATGGTTGCCGGGACCGCCGATTCCTGCCCCGTTCCAGTGCTTGCAAAGGATGGGACGAGGATCGAGGTCGAGACCAAGGTGACCCGGGGGTGGTGGGACAACCGCGAAGTGCTCATCGGAGTCACCCGGGACATCACCCGGCGCCGGCAGGCCGAAGAAGCCCTCCGCGAGAGCGAAGAGAAGTTCCGGGCGCTCGTAGAGACCACCAGCGACTTCATCTGGGAGGTGAACGCGGACGCCGTCTATACCTATATCAGCCCGCAGGTCCGCAGGATCCTTGGATTCGAACCTGAAGAGGTCCTCGGTAAGACCCCGTTTGACCTGATGCCACCTGGCGAGGCAGAGTTGGTCGCTG
Source organism: uncultured Methanoregulaceae archaeon (assembly GCA_964530035.1). Classification (GTDB taxonomy): domain Archaea; phylum Halobacteriota; class Methanomicrobia; order Methanomicrobiales; family Methanospirillaceae; genus KLAP105. The sequence continues at coordinate 10,940 of CAZGXZ010000005.1, read as the reverse complement.
CCGAGTTTCACCGCTGCATCGCAGCACGTCTCCCGATTACAACGCTTGAAAACAAAGCCCTGAGGAAAGACGGGTCAGTCGTGACCTTCGAAACGAGCGGCGTCCCCTGGACAGCTCCGGACGGCACGTTCCTGGGTTACCGCGGTATCGACCGTGACATCACCCGGAGAAAACAGGTTGAGGGAGCCCTCATACAGAAATCACATGACCTTGGTGAACGGGTCAAGGAACTGAAATGCCTCTACGAGATCGCAGGGGTCATTGAGACGGAACTGCCTGTTGATACGTGTTTTGAGAAGTTTTGTGAGATCATCCCTTCCGGCTTCCAGATTCCGGACTCTACTTCCGTCAGGATCCGGGTCGGTGAAAGGACCTTCTGTTCATCTGGCTTCCGGGAAAGCAGGAAAAAAATTACCTGTGCAATAGCAGCAGGTAAGGACTATTTCGGTGAAATTGAGGTCTTTTCCACGGATAATGCCGATACGCCAACACAGGGACCGTTCCTGCAGGAAGAGTCGGACCTTATCCATGCCATTACTGAACGCATCTGCAGGATGCTGGAACGGGTGCAGGTAGAAACAGCTCTCAAAAAGAAGACTGAAGAGCTGGACCAGTACTTCACGACGAGCATCGACCTCTTCTGTATCGCGGATACGAGGGGGTATTTCCTGCGTCTGAACCCCGAATGGGAAAAAACACTTGGTTATACGCTAGCCGAGCTGGAAGGAAAGCAGATCCTTGATTTCGTGCACCCTGATGACCTCCCGGCAACCCGTGCAGCGATGGCAGATCTCAGTTCCCAGAAAGAGGTACCCGGCTTCACCAACCGGTTCCGGCACAAGGATGGTACGTACCGCTGGATCGAATGGCGGTCCCACCCGGGAGGTGAACTGATCTTTTCAGCAGCCCGTGACATTACCCGGCATTATATCGACGAACAATATACCCTCGCCTTCAGCAGGCTCAAGCAGGACCTGCTCATCTCGGCGCCATTGGAGGAAAAACTCAAAAAGATCACGGATGCCTGTGTCAGCATCTTTGGGGCGGACTTTGCCCGGGTCTGGATTGCCGGTCCTGGTGACCTCTGTGGGACCGGCTGTATCCATGCCGGGGTTACCGGGGGTGAAAATGCCTGTAATGACCGGTCGGCCTGCCTCCACCTCATGGTCAGCTCCGGGCGGTACACCCAGACCGACGGGACCCACCGCAGGGTGCCTTTCGGAGCGTACAAGATAGGCCGGATAGGAAGCGGGGAGGATACCCGTTTCATCATAAACGATGTGCCCCATGACCCCCGGATCCATGACCCTGCGTGGGCTGCTTCGATCAGGCTTGTTTCATTCGCAGGGCTCAGGCTGACCTCTCCCGAAGGAAAGCCCATCGGGGTCCTGGCTTTCTTCAGCCGGCAGCCAATATCGCCTGAAATGATAAAATATTTCGATGACCTTGCGACGACCGCGTCCCTGGTGGTCCAGGCAAGTATTGTCGGGGAGGCGCTCCGCGAGAGCGAAGAGAAGTACCGGTCCATCATCGAGAATTCACAGGACATGCTCTACCGGACCGACCTTGAGGGGAAGTTCATTATGGTCAGCCCGGCCGGGGCCCGGCTGGTAGGCCGCAAATCCCCTGAAGACCTGATCGGGCAGGCTGTATCTGAAAATTACCTGGACCCTGAGGACCGCAGGGATTTTCTGGAAGCCCTGAAAAAGACCGGGTCGGTGACCAGGTACCCGATAACGCTGAAATCCGCGGACGGTTCGATCCATTTCGCCCTGGCAAGCAGCCACTACTACTATGATGCACACGGGAACGTGCTCGGGGTGGAGGGCCTCGTACACGATATTACCGACCTGCACCTGGCAGAGGAGGGGCTCAGGATGGCCAACAAAAAGCTCGTCTTATTATCGTCGATAACCCGCCATGACATCCGGAACCAGCTGACGGCCCTCACGGGTTTTCTCCATCTGGCCTCTGACCCCTCGGCTGACCAGGCACAATGCAGCGGATACCTCGCGAGGGCACAGCAGATTGCCAGGGTCATCGACCGCCAGATCACGTTTACGAAGGACTATGAGGATATGGGGATCAAGGCGCCCGCATGGCAGAGCATACCGGCCTGTATCGACGAGGCCGTCACTTCCCTTCCGGTACAGGACGTCCGGGTCAATGACGGGACCGGCGGTCTTGAGGTCTTTGCCGACCCGCTCCTCTCAAAGGTCTTCTACAACTTAATCGACAATTCCCTCAGGTACGGCGGTACGCAGATGACATCCATCACGGTTTCATCGCGGGAGACCGGAGAAGGGCTTGTCCTCGTCTACCAGGACGACGGGGCAGGTATCAGCGAAGCAGACCGGCCGGACATTTTCAAACGCGGGTTCGGGAAAAACACCGGCCTCGGGTTGTTCCTGGTCCGCGATATCCTTGGCATCACCGGGATCACCGTCACGGAGACCGGTGAGGCGGGGAAAGGGGCCAGGTTCGAGATGCTGGTGCCCAAGGGAGCGTACCGGGTTCGTGGACCCGGTGCCTGATCCCCCTCCTCCCGGTCCTGCTGAAATCCCTTTTAAAAGGTTGTACTGTCAACGACCGAAGGCCGTGTTTATATATGACCAGTAGGAGACCCTGATACTATGACCCCGCCGGTCCACCGGACCTGCCGCCAGACAGGGCCGGGGGGATGTCCCGGGCTTTGGAGAGGACAAAGGAAGGAACGATCATGCCCGCCAGCGCTGCTTTCAAGGGAATCGGATTTTTCTATGCACTCGTGATGATATTCATCCTCGGATATCTCTGGTATTCGGGAAAGTGGAAACAAAAATTCGGGATAATCCTGCTCATCATCTCGGCCCTCCTAGGGTTCCTGATCTTCTCGCCGGTCGCACCCTACCAGTTCCAGCAGCTGGTACTGCGGGACGAACTGGGACTCGGGGCACCGCTCATAGTCGGTATCATAGGGCTCCTGACCGTTTTTCTGCTTACGTTCGTCTTTGGGAGGTTTTTCTGCGGATATCTCTGCCCTGTCGGTGCCGTCCAGGAGCTCGCATACCTGGTGCCGGTCCCAAAAGTCATGCCCAGGAAAAAAATTCTCTTCCAGGCAATCAGGGGGGTCATGTTCCTTGTCCTCCTGGTCATGGCCTTCGCCTGGTCCGCGTCGTTGCTTGAATGGTTCGGTATCCATGACTTCTTCCGCCTCCTCGTCACCGCAGGGTCGCTTGTCTTCGTGGTCGTCCTCGCACTATCGCTCGCCTTCTACCGCCCGTTCTGCCGTCTTGTCTGTCCGTACGGGCTACTTTTATCCCTCGGAGCCATTCCTGGCGTCCTGAGACTCAGGAGGACCGACGCCTGCATCGAGTGCAAAAAGTGCGAGAAGGTGTGCCCGACGGACGAGGCGAAACGGCAGGACGCAAAGGCCGAGTGTTACCTGTGCGGCCGCTGCACGGAGGTCTGCCCGAAGGAGGGAGCGCTGAAGTATATGAGGAAGTGACGGGCTGGATACTTCTTTTATCAATTGGGACGGGATCGCGTACGACCCCCTCGTAGTATACTTGGGAAAGATGAGAAACCCGCCTGGAGGCGGTAGCTGCACCCACTGATGATCATTCGAAAGCGGGAAGAGTCCTTTCCGCTCCTGGACCCCTGAGGGACGGGATACCGGCGCCAACGCCCCGGTCCCTGACAATATCCGGTGTAATAAGGTGGCACTGCCGTTCTCTGACTGGAGCTTCGACGCCGTCAGGGCCGACCGGGTAATCCAGCACACGTATCATGCCCGGAATTTTCGCGGGGAAGGGAGGATTCCCGATATATTTATCTGCCAGGGTTCCGAGTTCAGGTATAGAACGCCCAGCGGGGACGGGAAAAGGCGGTCAGGAATCATTCAGAAAGCCGGGAGGCGCCTTTTTCTTATCTGTACCTCCCGGGGGGGAACCCTGGATGAACAAGCGCCTGCTCTCTATCTCTACCGTCGTTATACTCCTGTTAGTACTCGCCGGGCCTGCAACCGTTTCCGCAGCCGGGACATGGGTCCTCGCAAACCAGTTCTCGGACCAGCTGCTGGAAGACGCTGAATCCGGCGGTGAAACGGTAGCACAAGGCTCATACGTCCCTTCTGGTTCCAGCGGGGCCGTCTCAACCCTGAAGGTGCCGGATGCCGGTATCACCCTGAAATTCCGCCACAGCTGGACAACCCCGCCGGGTGAGCTCCCTGTGGGTTCGACAGTAACCACGAGGCTCTCCGTCAGCGATGACGGGTCAATCGTCGCACCCTCGCAGACGAGGTATGTCACGTACGAAAACGAGGGGTCGACCGGCATCGATGGAGGTGTTGCCGATGACAACGGGAAGCTCGACAGGGCATCTTCCCTCACCACGGACCAGCTCGACGACCTGGTTTCAGGCCTTGACGTCACCGGTGAAGTCGGGGTATCTCCAGGAAAGGGGATGCAGGCCAGGGACGTCACCTGGACGGTCCCTGACGGAAAAGCCGGGAGCCACCTGGTCCTCGCCCTCGGCGGGAAGGCACGTTCGGTAGCGAGGTATAACACACCGGGGGGCAATTACCTCCCCGGCCAGCCCAGCATCTCCGGTGCGACCATCATGGTCTACAAGTACTCGGAGGGAACCGGGACCGGGGATGTCCCCTGGCTGCCTGTCGTGGGGGGCCTTGCGCTGGTCGCGGCAGCAGCCGCTTTACTAATAAAAGGCCTCGGGAAGAAAAAACCCGAAGAAAAAAAACCCGTGCAAAAGGAGAAGAAGGACGAAGGGCCGGCCGGCTACATCCTCCAGATTACTCCCTCGGACTCCGTGGTCGTCAGCACGAAAAAATCCGGTGGGTTTACGGCAACCGTCTGGAAGGTTGACCGTGCCGGGACCACGGCCCATGCACCTGGCGCCTCGATACGGGTTACCCCGCCGCCAGGTGTCCCCGGGCTTACGGTCGCACCCCTGTCTGGGATGGGGTCCGTTTCGGTAACGGTGTCCCTCTCAAGGCCTGCCAGTGTGGACCGCGCCATGATACAGGTCAGTGCATCTGCGGGCGGGGGTGGGACATCCGCGGATGTCACTGTGAACTTCGAAGCGGAGACCGGGATCGAGTTCGACTGAGGCCTGGGACCATGGGTAACTTTTCGAAGGAAATCCCGTTGAACCCGGACTGCTCGCTCGGCCCGGTTACCATCGGCTCGAAGATCATCGTGGAAAGGGGGAGGCAACCCCTTCCCCTCCAGGGGGGGAACGTCGAGATTGTACCTGGTTGCGGCTGGGACAATAATACGGTCAGCATATCCCAGCAGATGAACGCGACCTCGACCAAGCTGAACATCAGGGTCAGCCTTCCGGAGAAAATCCCCCTCACCCATTACACGGGGGTCATCCTGAAGCGGAAACCGATAAAACTGAAGGTGACCCTGTTCCCGGGAATGGCTCTACCCGGTATGGGCGTCCCGGTGAATGTAGCGGCAGCCCCGGTCACGGACGAGGTGGACGTGACCATCCCGCCGGTGCCGCAGCCGGAACTGGTCGTTGAAAAGGAAGCGGCGAAGAGGACGGCGGGAGGGAACTTCTCCTTTGCCGTGAGGGCCACGGTAAAAAACATCCCCGGAAACGTGAGCCAGGACGACCAGGCCGCCCTCGCCGGGGCTATTTCGCTCGATGTGAAGGACCAGGTCAACATCGTCTGCAACCCCGGGTCTGCAACCGTGGAAAACAACTGGAAACGAAGGGAGATTGAAGCCCTCACGGACTCCCGGAAGCAGATGGAGTCAGCGACCGTCACGGTGGACGTATCCGTGAGGAAATCGGGTATCGACCTGAAACAGTCCTGCCTCTTCTCCATCCCGGTTGAAAAAAATTACGCCCTGAACCTTGACAGGCAGGCCCTCCAGGTAACCCCTGGGCAGTCAGGGACCTTCTCGGCATGGGTTACCGACAGGGGGCCGGACGGTGGCGACATTCCCGTACCGGACGCAGCCCTCTTTGTTGACACCCCATCAGCCTCCTCTCAGTATCTTCTGGTATCCCCGGGGTCAGCAACCGGGACCCTTGCCTGTACCGTCACGCAGAAGAAGGATGCACCGGTAAATGAGGTTGTTCTGACCGTAGGAGCCATGGTCGGGAACGATTCTATCCCTCCGGGGAAGGGAAACACGGTGACCGTGAGTCTCAGGAAAGAAATCCCCGCGGGAGCCCTCGAGGTCGGGTTCGAACCTGAAGGGAAGGACAGTATCAATCCCTTTACCGGGAAGGACTCCGTCACCCTGAAAGCACGCCTGCACCCGGCGGAAGGATCTGCCCCGGGTTCCGGCCCCCAGCCCTCGTTCGAGTTCAGGCCTGAAAGAGAAGGGGGATGGCTCGACCCGCCGTACCTGGCGAAGACCTGCCCGGCAGGGTGGGCCTGCATGACGTTTGAGGCCCGGGACCCCGAACCTGACTCGGTGAAGGACCCCCCGGCATACGAAAACGTGGTCGTGACGGCGACCCTTGACGGGAATTTTGCCGGGACAAAAACGGTCCCGGTTGCTCTTCTTTCGCGCCCCCTCATCTCCGCAGATAAGACCTCGTTCAATTTGCTTGCCAACGCCGGTTCGAAAAAGGGAAAAGGCGAGGCAAGGACCCGTGAAGACGTTACCCTGACCGTGGAGAACCCAGACGGCAGGACCTGGCAGATTGAAGCAGGAGCGGGGAAAGACGAGCCTGACCTCGTCACAATCGGGAGAAAGACAGAAGGAGCGGCATCGGCGGTCTATCGTTTCGAGGTGAAAGACCCGCTTCCTGTCCCTGCGGAAAGGATCGGGCAAAATGCATGCCGGCAGACCGTCAGGGTGAAGACCACGGCCTCCTCGGGGGATATTTCAATGGATGGCCCCGATATCCTCGTTAATGTCTGTTATGAGGGCCTCTTTGTCGAAAAGATCTACACCGCGAACGAAAAAGGCGAGTACAAGTATGACCCGCATGCAAAGGTTGTGACCATCAGGGTTGACACTCCCGATGTCCCGGCCCAGCGGGTTGCCCGGGTCAGGTTCGTCGGCATGGTATGGAACGGGACCGATGTCGAAGAGGACAAGGAAGCGGTCAAAGAGGGAAACCTGGTTCCCGATGACCCGGTCTGTACTGACGAACCGCCCACCACCTGGGACAACCTTTTCAGGCTGAAGGACGCCAGGATCGAATGGGCCTGGGAAGCGGGCGAAGATGCTGCCTGGGCGGTGTCGTTTTCCCGGACCGTCCCGGGAAGGGGCGAAAAATTATCAGGAAAAGTACATTTCAGGTCCTACCTCGGGGAACTCGACCTCCCGGTCGGACTGCAGCTGGGGGAGCCGAGGGACCCTGCCGTTGAAGCACTGGAGGCGTTTGCCCGGTGCGTAAAGATGATCAAGGGCTGTCTCCCGGAGAACAAGCGGGAGGCGTTCATCTTTCACCTGGAATGCCTGGGGACGTACGCAACAGCTGCGGATTACAACACCTTTTCCAGGATCATCTACGATTCCGCCTGGAAGATCTGGGCGGAGGACCGGAAGGAATACCTTGACTGGGAGAACGGCTGGTCCGGGTACCTCCTCAACCCGGTCCTTGACTACGTGAACGAGGACTACCTGTTCCAGGGATCAAACCTCGTGCTGATGATATTCATGGCCCCGTACCTCGGGCCCGGCCTCGGGGCGGCCGCCCTCGCGTTCGTAATAGGCGAGACGACCGAGCTGGCGTTTGAATTTTCCAAGCAGTATGACACGGTCTGCCGGAAGGAGAGTTCGATCGTCGTCTGTGCCCTGAAGTTCTCAGGGACGAGGGTTGAGAACTTTATTACAAACCTCCTTACCATGGGCGGCGATATCGCAATACTCGAGAAGAAGCTCCCGGGCCTCAGGAACACGAAGGGTATTATCCCCGTCATCGCCGCACTGTTCATCTGGAGGTATGCCATCCATGTCCTTTCCGGGCGGGGGTGGGTGGAGTCGGTCAAGCTTGTCATCCGGGACCTTTCCATCATGAGCCTCCTCATGCTCCTCGGGCCGTTCATCGACGAATACGGAAGACTGACACCCACCGACCTGAAGAACAAGTGGAACAGGCTGATGGAGAAAAAGCCGCCGGCCGGTGAGAAACCCCCCTCCGGGGGACCTGCCGGGGGGACTCCCGGGGAAAAAACGGGGGGAAAGAAGGCTTCCGGGGAGGAGGAAACAACACCTCCCGGCAAAGAAGAGCCGGCCTACGGGGACGAACCCGCCGGAGGGACTCCCGGGGAAAAACCGGGAGATAAGGAGGTTCCCGGGAAGGCTGCAGCAAAACCGGGCAAAAAAGAGCCCCATTTCAAGCCGACACAACTCGGAGAGGAGTACCGGGAGTTCACGTACGAAGACGCCCCAGATGCAGACGTCGGGAAACTTACGAGCGGCATGACCCAGAAACATATCGATGCTGCAAACAGGATTGCGGCCGAGGAAAATGCCGACCTCCTGATCAGGTCAACCACCCCCTATGCCGAGGAGCTCATCAGGACCGGTAGGGCGGACCCGAAGCCGGAGTATGTCAAAACAAAGACCATCGACGAAAGGGACCTGCACCTGAACCCCGAACTGAAAAGGGAGGACCTCGGAAAGGTCGGGTACTTTGAGCCAAAGCCGCCGAAACGTGAGTCCTTCCCGAAGGGTCCGGAGGGAGACGCTGCATTTGCTGATGTCGAAAGCCGGTACAAGCAGCGAAAACAGGAGTTTGCCGACCAGAAGGACCATATCGACGAGCACTCGGGCCCGGACGCAGAACCCGGCATGAAACTCGTGGTGGAGAAGGGCGTGGTGAAAAAAGTGCTGCCCAACGGGACGAAGCGGGACATCACCGGCGACTATGATGTCTTCGGGGTGATCGATCGGAGCACCGGCAAGCCGGTGACAGACCCTGTCAGGATGGAGCGGATATTTAACCGGCTGAAACAAGAACTAAACATCCAGCACCCGTGGCAGTCGCAGTGGGACTACCGGAGCGAGTCGAGAACGGTCCCGGAGGGCAGCCCGGCAGGTGCCCAGTCCCCCTTTGATGTCAAGAGGGGCATCGACCAGAAAATTATCGGGAGCCATACGAAGGGGAATGCAAAGGCAGAACCGCTTATCCGGTTCACCGGGGACAGGAAGATAACAGGGACCTGGATCACAGGAGTCGTGCAATGATGACCGAGCCGTTTACCAGGACTGAGCGGGAAATCCTTCTTGCAGAATATGACCTGCTTATCCAGAAGGTAAGGTACCTGTCATACGGGGAAAAGGCCGGGGAACCAGGTGTCCAGGCTGTGATCGAAGGGTACGAGAAACGCAGGAAGGAGATCTGGAATGAATACCTTGCGAGACTCCCCCGTATCCCCCTGTCCCGTTGCCCTTTTACCGGCCAGGTCCTCCTCTATTCCTTCGACCCATTCGGGATCGACGGGTTATGGTGGAACTATGAATCCGCCACCCGGCCGGTGTTCGAGGACGTCCCTCCGACCTTTTGCGCCCTTACCGGGGCCCTGAAGATCGAAAACGGGATAGAAAAGACCAGTTTCCTCGTGAAACCCGGTCCCGGCGTACCCTACGTCATTCCGCGGCTGCTTGAACATGAGATGGTAAAAGCGGTGCTCTACTCGCTCCCGGTGGGGAATCACACCGGGTATTCCATCGCGTATTTTGCTGAATTCCCTGTTGACGGAGTTAAATGGCCGAACCTCTGGGGCCTGAGCTATTATTCCCATGGAAAGACCGGCGCCGATTTCAGGTGGTACGAGTCCTATGACGATGAGGACACCTGTGATTTTGACCTGGAGAAATGGATAGAATCCGGGAAGCTCGCGTGGATCATGGAAGGGGACAAGGAGATGGTCCTGCACAGCAGCGTGACCCATTGTCCCTACCTCGGCCTCCCGGGAGAAAGGAACATCCAGCGGGTCCAATCCGGAAAATGCAGGGTATAAAAAGGAACAGGGGCTGAAACGATGTCTGTTACGAAGCGATATTGCCCGAAGTGCGGGACGGCGAACCCGGGCGGTGCCAAGTTTTGCCGGAAATGCGGTGAGCGTTTCACGGAAGCCATGGAGAATGCGGGGGAAACTCTCCAGAAAGCAGCGGAAGTGGTGAACAAAGTCTCCACGACGGTTTCCCAGGCAGAATCAACCGTGAACGCGGCCGGCCAGGCAGCCCGGGCGGCAGGTACCGTCACCCGGATGGTGGTCCAACCGCCGGCGAAATGGGAGGTCGTGGTGGGGGAGATGCCGCCGGAAATCGGGAAAAGAATCCTGGAGACAGGAGTATCGGTGGCCGGCGATAAAATCGGACAGGAAGTAAGGAAGGTGGTGCAGGAGGAAACTGCCCGTCAGCCCCTGGAGGGCGGGCCAGGGCCTCAGGGAATGCAGCCTTCCCCTCGGCAAGCCCCGCCCGCACCCCCGTCCCGGACAGTCTCACCTCCAGAGGAGCCTTCTTCACCTCCGGCCACCTGTGCAAAATGCGGCAACCCCTTGATGCCCGGGAAGAAGTTCTGTGGTAAATGCGGTGCTCCGGCCGGGAGTACGCCCACGGCGGCCCCGGTTCATTTCTGCCCGGCCTGTGGAAAACAGGTCGCGGCCGGGAAAAGGTTTTGTGGGTATTGCGGGCATAAAATCGAATGAGTTATTGCTGGCAGGCTTTTTCCCCCGCTTCAGGCCGTTTCTTGCAACCGTCCGGGTACAATTGCAGGGTCCTGGTACAATAACGTCAAACAATTAAGGAGTGACAGGTCCTCACCAGAAATAAGATAACCGGGAAATTGCTTTGTTGAAACCATATGATCGGAATTGCAACTGATGGATCTCTCTCATAATGGGGTCAATAAAATTGAAGAGAGAGAAGATTTTGGCGGAAGTAAAAATCTCATTTTTTTACGGATAATTCTTCCTTGCCTGACATAATGAGCAGGTAATCTGCATGATTGAAGAAATG
>CAZGXZ010000004.1:0-31403 GCA_964530035.1 uncultured Methanoregulaceae archaeon | reverse complement strand
ACCTCGTCAGGTGACGAAAGACCGAACAGATCACAACCCGCCGAGTTGATCTCCTTTAAGACGCCTTTGTTGTCAAAGAGAAGAAGTGCAATAGGGGATTCATTGAAGATATTCCTGAACCGTTCCTCGCTTTCATGGAGCGCGAATTCTGCCAGTTTACGGGGGGTGATCTCCCTGACGATGGCGATGACCCCTGTAATGGAACCGTTGGTATCGCAATGGGGGGAGTAGAGGGTCTTCGCCCAGCCGGACTTACCAGTCTGGGGTATTTTGTACTCGATATCCCCCGACTCCCCGGAGGTCCCTGACAAAGCAGCCTTGGCGTGGCGGTCAGCACCTGCCTCCTTCAGGAACGTGAACAGTTCAAAAGGCCGTTTCCCCACCATCTCCCCAGATGGGATCCCGGACATCTCCTCCATGTACCGGTTCCAGAGGGTTACCCTGAGGTCACGGTCATAGACGATGATCCCCTCCTTCACCCCGTTGATGACCTCGCGGTTGAACAGCTCGGCATCACGGATCTCCGTCTGGGCCCGGTTCAGCTCGGTGATGTCCCGGATACTCTCGATTGCACCGACGATGTTCCCTTCCGAGTCCCTGAGTGGCGAGGCTTTTGCAGAAACATACGCCCCCTTCCCGCCATACAATGCAGGGCAGAGCACCTCGATCATGAGGCTGTCACCCCTTCGTATGAGGTGGGGGTACTCAGCGGCCACCTCGTGCCCGGGTTCGAAGATGAGGTCCATCAGCTGGGGCCTGGGGGAGCCGTAGAACGGGACGGTGTAGGCATAATCACCCTTGCCGATCATCTCGGATGCCGGGATGCCCGTCATCTCCTCCATCGCACGGTTCCAGATGGTGACGCGCCCGGAGCGGTCGACCCCGAGGGTGGCATCCGGGAAGAACTCGATGATACCGGAGAGCCGCTCCCTGCTCTCGAGGAGCTGGCGCTCGGTCTCCCGGTGCTGAACGGCCACCTTCACCTTGTATGCGAGCTCGGCGAACTGTGACTCCCAGTCCATGCCCTTCTGGAGGTAGAAGGCCGCCCCGGCGTTCAGGGCCTCGATGACGACCTGCTCACGGCTGCGGCCGGTGAAGATGATAAAGGGTACCTGGTTTCCCGCTTTCCGGAGATGTTTCAGGAGGTCGATCCCGTCCATGCCCGGAAGCTGGTAGTCGGAGATGATGGCATCGTACAGGTTGACTCTGATACGGTCCAGGGCTTCGTCGGCGGTGGTTGCCGTATCGACCTTAAACTCATGGGTCTGCTCGAGAAAATGTTTTCCGATTTCCAGGAGGGAGCGTTCGTCATCTACGTAAAGGATCGATATCATGAGCCAGGCCTTGCGAAACTCCGGAGGTGAGTACTACTACAAAGGAAAAGTGATGTGATTAATGCTGTGGTGTTTTCCCAGCAAAGAAATGGACGGGTTGCATATCGGGCGCATCAATATCAGCCCGGTCTCCTTCATCAGAAAAATGCCGCTGCCAGGCACTCCACAAACCGTGCTGTCGATGAGGGCCATCCGTGCTCTGATGGTTCCCCGACCTCCCTCCAGGGAGGAGAAGCACTGTCCGGCCCTGGTTCCTGAGAAACCTGGCATGTACCTTCCAAAAAGTCTGTTCATGCCGTATCCAGAACAGAGAGAAACTTTCAGGGGTGTGGGGGCTGCAATCCCTGGTCCGAAGCCAGGTCGGGGCGTATGGTCCCTGGAGAAAAAAGGCTCACATGATCCTGGCATGACGTCCGCGAAGATGTCCCGGGTGAAAAAAAGGAGATGATGGTGCGGCTTTACCGTACCCGGACCGGGATTGGACTCGATCCCACGTTGTTCGATTCATCGGCCTCGATGATCACTTTCGTCGGGTCGGCCACTACCTGGAGGTAGTAGATCCCTTTCTTAAAGCTCTTGGGGATCAGGATCTTCGCCGAGAGAGGGTATTTCATCCCCGCACTCATCTCCGGGATGTTTGACTGTCCTACTCGAATAGTGGTCCCGTCGTTGGACTTTAAGGAGTAGAAGACGATGACGTTCTTCGCCGAAGCGGTCCCGCTGTTGAAGACCGTGCTGTTGACTAAGAACTGGCTTCCGAGGTTTACCACACGGGCGGAGTTCACTGCGGTGACCCTGAGGTCAGGGAGGTTCTTTGAGGTTGTCACCTTTGTAGGCGTTGCAGTGACGCCGGGACCCGGCGTCCCGACCGTCGCTCCGAAGAAGTACGGGTCGTTGACGGCGTTCTTGTAGTCATCACTGGTCCCGGTAACCTCGCCACGGGTATCGGTACCGTGGTCAACCCAGTCGCCGTTCGGGAGGAGGAAGTTCCGGAGCGCTCCGTCGTTGTCGACCTTCTTGACATTGAACCAGATGATTCCCTTGATGTTCGGATAGGTCGCCTGGAGCTGCTTTGCATTGTAGAGCTTCTTGATCCATTCCTGGCTCAGCGAGGCGGACCCCCAGCCCGAGGTCTCCATGAACATGAACGGACGGTTCTTGTCCTCGGCGTAGTACTTGTAGAACGGCTTCATCTTCGCGAGGTCGTCGTACCCGACGGTCGCGTGATACCGGTCCTGGCCGACCCAGTCGACGTACTTCGTGTTCATGTCCTTTCCGGAGTCGTCATTTTCAGGCCAGTAGATCAGCTTGACCTTGGGGTCATCGCAGACGTTGGTTACCCAGCCGGTCTGGAGGTTCTTGTTGCCGGTGTTGTGGATGATGTCGGCGGCCTGCCTGAACATCTGGCGGTACGCCTGGTGGTGCGGGCCGTCCTTGTTGTATTCGGAGGTGGGGTTGACTTCGCTATGGGACTCGGCCTCGTGCCCAAAGACTATGATGATGGTTGCATCGCCGTTCTTCTTGCTTACCTGGTCGAGGTTGTTCACGAGCTTTTTCAGGGTGTCTTCACCGCTGACCCCAAACTGCTTGGCCTTGAGGTCGAGAAGGCCATTCGTGGTATACCCGTACGGTCCGACGACCACGACCGGTACTCCGCCCTTCTGGATAACCGCATCAGCCCAGCCCCACATGGTTGACCCCGCAGTGTTGACCTTCTTTTCGTAGGTCGAGTCAGTACCTGACCACATGAGGTTGATGTACCGCGAGAACAGGATGTTATTTGAACCGGCCATGGACCGGAACGTGTCTATCCCGGTGTCCGGCTGTCCACTCCCGAACTCCACGTTGCCGTCAAGGACCTGGCTTTCGTATGGCTGGATGTTGCCCGTTGCCATGTAGTGGTTCGGACCGTTGACCCCCATGTCCCCGCCGAGGTACGCCCCGACATAGCAGTGGGGGTCAGAGAGCAGGCCTTCGTCGACGGTCTTGATGTGGACCGCGGCGACGGGTGAGATCATGCAGAAGATACAGAAAACAATTCCAACGAAGAAAACGTTTCTCAACGGACGATTGACCTTTATGTTCATGTCCATTCCTCCATTACCATTGAATCGGTTTTTATCCTATAAATCTGTTAACTGAAACTTTTTTTTCACGAATTCGGAAATATCAAGGGCATATTATAATTTTCTTGGTCCGCGGAAAACAGGCGTTTTAATGATCAGTATTATTTCCTGATGGAAAGAACGGTGTCGTATGACTTCCTGCGATCCATTGCAAACCCCTGCAATTCATTGGTTTTCTCTCGCAGCACTCGGTGCAGTTGTGCTCATTTTAATCATAATACCGGGTCCTGCCCTGGCAGATGCGGATACCACGACCTCCGGCACACCTGGCATCTCATATCAAAAATCAACGGATGCCATTCAAAAAACGTCGACAATTCAAGTTGGCCGATTCTTCGTGAAGAAAACTCCCACCCCGAAGATTACCCTAAAAAAGACGCCCACACCAAGAATAACGGTTAAAAGTACCATCACACCCAGAACAACAAAAAACAGCAATGTCCAGCAGCTGGTAAAGGACCTGAGAAAGGAATACTCCATCTCGAAAGTCGCACGGGATGAACTGGTCAGGATTGGCCCCTCGACAATCAATGCAATCCTGCCGCTCCTCAGGGAGCAGGATTACTACGTCAGGTTTGCTGCTGCCGACACACTGAGGCGCCTCAACTACCGACCTGAGTCCCCCGAGGCAGAAGCCTATTACATTGTCGGATTACGGGAGTATGATACCGGTTTATACGAGGACAACTTCAACAGACTTGTCGCCCTGGGGTCTCCCGCAGTCGATCCTCTCATCCTCTATCTTCAGGATTCGAACTGGATGAAAGGGTCTGATTCTGATACCATTGAAGTGCTTGTAGCAATAGGCCAGCCTGCTGTTCCCAAATTAATCAAGGCATTGGACGATCCGGTGAGCAGGGAGTCTGCCGGATGTGCACTCCTCCTTATTGGTGATGCCAGAGGGAGGCAGGCCGTTACCAGAATCATGAACCAGGAGGGAATACGCCTTTCCGATTATACCGAAAATTACAAACAGATCATAAGGGATTATGATCCGTATGATGCAGATGCCCTCGATTATCTGTGGCTAGGTCTCGCACTCGAGAGCTCCGGAACAAAGGAAATGGCAACGGTGTTTGTCAATAACCTGTTAACGCCGCTTCACTTATTCGGGGAGAAGTGGGCGGCATCAAACGGATACCGGGTTGTGCTTGCAGGTCTTGTCTGATCCGGGCCATCAGTTTCCTTTTTCATGTCCGGTCAGAGATTGCCAGAGCTTTATACATTTTCCCTAAGGTAACGATGTGCTGACAGGTCCAGACCTTTTCTTGTCGAAAAAAAGAAGCCCAACCTACTGCCACTGATTCCAAAAACGTTTCACCGTTTCACGGTGGTGGTATGGGTGAAGGGTATGGGAACCACCAACCCGTGAAGGTCTACTGATGCAGTCCCCCTGACCTGGACCGTAACCTCCCCGCCCGTGATGAACCCGGCAAGGGAACGGAGCAGCTCGGCGTTGTCGACCGTCACCAGTACGGTTACCTGGTTTTCACCGGGATTGATGGTGAGACCTTTCTTTTCACCATGGGACAGGTAAACCCAGTCCGGACCGTCCAGGTAGTATACGTCGAAGGTGAGCGAGTCCAGGGTGATGCCAAACGGGTTCGGGTTGTTTACCTGCACCGTGACGTCGAGGGACAGCCCACTGAAGGAGAGGGATTTCAGGGCAACGCCCTGTACCGAGATCTCCGGTGTTTTCGGCTGTGCAGAGCACCCTGCGATCATAATGCCCCCGGCAAGGACGACACAGAGGACCGGCAGGGAGAGGTCGTTCATAGACGTTTCATCAGTGGACCCGGTAGATAATGAGATCGGTTTACCGGTCGCGGCCAGGACGTTCAGGTCGTTACGGTTTTTCCGATCCCACAACAACCTGGCCTTTCCTGGGACCCGTCCGTTTCGAGGGGCACCTTGTACTGTGACAATCCGAACCGCAGACCTTCTGGTGAAGGTTGTCCCGTTGTTCTGCCCATTTGATGAGCGGGACCAGGGCTTCACAGAGCGTCCTCCCCTCGTCCGTGAGGGAATACTCAACCCTCGGGGGGATTTCAGAGAAAGCCTCACGCTGGATTAAACCCTCCTTGTGGAGGTCCTTTAAAAGATCGGTCAGGGACTTGGGGCTTATCCCGTCAAGCGTCGTCATGAGGTCGTTGAAACGCATCCTGTCGTGGTGCCCGAGGATGCTGATGATCAGGATTGCCCATTTTTTCGATATGGTCGTGATGATCCCTTCAAGAGGGCACAGGCATATCCTCCTGCTATCCATTTCCATAGTCACTCTATTTCTATAAACTTGATACAATTAATACTATCGAATATATTGTAATTGTAAAGAGTGTTAAAGGAGGTGAAATTCACGATGTGTACACCGGTTCATACCCCGACCTGCACGTGTTCCCCAATGTGCGGGTGCATGAATACCCTTTCTATTGCAGATGAAATCACGATGCTGGAATCAGGAAAACAGCGGTTACAAGTCCAGCTGAACATGATGGAAAGAAGGATCCAGGAGTTGAAAAAACAGGTTTGAGCTCCATTCCATTCTTTTTACCAGGAACCTTCCGAATCCTCCGGATTCCGTTGATCCCGGCTACATTATTCCTATACCATTATATATCGGAAAATCGAGCAGTACTGGATTGCCAGGAGGTCAGGTATATAGCAATGTCTGATTCCCGGAGAGGCTGGACGGACAGGGTGCGTCAACTGTTCGACTCGCAAGCCTTTGTCCAGGGTGTCCTTGTCCTCCTCCTTCTGGCAGGGCTGTACCTGGTCAGCACGGTCAATTTCCTCCTGTTCCATGGAATAGCCGAGATCATAGGGATAGCCGTCGCCTTTTCCATCTTTGTTATCGTCTGGAACACCCGGCGGCATATCACGGACGGTTTCTTCCTCATCATCGGGGTCTCGTTCCTCTTCACAGGGAGCATCGACCTCGTCCACACCCTGGCCTACAAGGGGATGGGGATCTTTCCGGGCATCAGTGCCGACCTTCCTACCCAGCTCTGGATAGCAGCCAGGTACTTCCAGAGCATTGCGTTTCTCGTGGCAACCCTGTTCATCGGGAGGTCCATAACACGGGAGAGAAAACATGATGCCCTGATTGTTTTCGCGGCCTGCACCGCAGCTTGTGTCCTGATCTTCACGAGCATCTTTCTCACCAAGACCTTTCCGCAGTGCTACATCGAGGGGACGGGGCTTACTCCCTTCAAGATCTCCAGCGAGTATGTGATTTCGGGTATCCTTGCCGTCACCTGTGTGGTCCTCTATTACAAGCGGACACATTTTGACCCTGAAGTCTGGAAACTGTTGATCGGAGCACAGGTTTTCCTCATCCTGGGAGAACTCGCCTTCACTTCGTATGTTTCGGTGTTCGGGTTCATGAACGTCCTCGGGCACCTTTCCAGGGTCGTCTCGGTCTGTCTCTTCTACCGGGTCTTCGTGGTCATCAGCCTGAAACGGCCCTACAGCCTTCTTCTCCGTGAACTCAGGGAGGAAGAGACTGCCCTCAGGGAAAGCGAAAAACGGTACCGCAGACTCTTCGAGAACATGATGGAAGGGTCTGCCTATTGCCGGATGATCTATGACGAAGGAGGGAGGCCTGTGGACTGGGTCTACCTTGACGTCAACACGGCGTTCGAACGGCTGACCGGCCTGAAGGACGTCGTGGGAAAACGGGTCCTCGAGGTGATCCCTGATATCCGTGAGCAGACCCCGGAGCTCTTCGATACCTACGGGAGGGTGGCATCGACCAGGGTACCGGAGGAGTTCGAGATCGATTTCAAACCCCTTAGCATCTGGTTACAGGTCTCGGTTTTCTCCCCTGAAAAAGGCTATTTCGTCGCCGTGTTCTGGGACATATCCCAGCGTAAGAAGGTCGAAAGAACACTGCAGGAAAAATCAGATGAACTCGACCGGTTTTTCACCCTTGCCCTCGACCTGCTCTGCATCGCTGACACGGAGGGATATTTCCACAAGCTGAACCGGGCCTGGGAAACGACGCTTGGCTATACCCAGGAGGAACTGATGGCACATCCCTTCCTGGACTTCGTCCACCCGGACGACATTGAGTCTACCCTCAGCGCGGTGGCAGATCTGCAGGATAGCAAGGAGGTGGTCGGCTTTGTTAACCGGTACAGATGCAGGGACGGTTCGTACCGGTGGATCGAGTGGCGTTCGTTTCCCTACGGGAACCTCATCTATGCTGCCGCCCGGGATATCACCAGCCGGAAACAGGCCGGGGACGCTCTCCGCCTGAGCGAGGAACGTCTCTCTCTTGCCCTCGAAGCCACGAGCGACGGCCTCTGGGACTGGGATCTGACAAAGGACTCAGTATACTGGAGCCCGCGTGCCTACGAGATGCTCGGCTACCGTCCAGGTGAGTTTCCGGTATCGTTTGCAGTCTGGAAGGATCTCATCCACCCTGGAGACCGTGAACTGACCGAGAAGATTGTCCTCGAGGAGCTGAATACGGGTGGATCCTTCTCGGCAGAGTTCCGGTACCGTATGAAGGACGGTACATACAAGTGGGTCCTCGGACGTGGCCGGGTCGTCTCGAGGGACGCCCAGGGGAAGGTAACCCGGATGGTCGGGACCCATGTCGACCTCACGGAACAACGGCGTGCCCAGGAGGAACTCCGGGAGAGCGAGGAGAGGTACCGGTCCATCCTCAGGGCCTCCCCGGACGACATCACAATCACGGACCTCGAGGGAACCGTGGAAATTGTTTCTCCGGCAGCATTGGCGATATTCGGGTATTCCCGCGAGGAGGATATCCTGGGCCGCAGGATCGACGAGTTTCTGGTGGACGAGGACCGCCAGCGGGCCGCCGAAAACATCGCCCTCATGTTCAAAGGGATTTTTACCGGCCTGGGGGAGTACCGGGCGATCCGTGCTGATGGAACCATCATGAACATCGAAGCAAATGCGTCATTTCTTCACGACGCCGATGGCCGGCCGGTCAGGATCATCCTCGTCATCCGCGACATCAGCGAAAGAAAACAGGTTGAAAAGGCCTTTGCCCAGATTAACAAGAAGCTGAACCTCCTCTCCAGCATCACACGGCATGACATCAACAACCAGGTCCTGGCCCTGAAGGGCTACCTCGACCTCTCCAGGGAGTTCCTGGGTGATGAGGCAAAGATATCAGAGTTCATCCTCAAGGCCGAGCGGGTGGCCGGTGTCATTCAACGCCAGATCACCTTCACGAAGGAATACCAGGACCTCGGGGTCAAGGCCCCTGCATGGCAGGACATCGGTGCCTGTATCAGGAAGGCGGAGCAGGCTTTACCCTTAGGGGACATCCAGGTCCATGATGAACTGGGCACCATTGAGGTATATGCCGACCTGCTCCTGGAAAAAGTCTTCTTCAACCTTATGGACAATGCCCTCAGGTATGGCGGGGAGGGCCTGACAACGATAACCATCTCCCAGAGGAGGCAGGACGAACAGGTCGTGATCATTGTCGAGGACAACGGGGCCGGGATCCCGGCAGAAAACAAGTCACGTATCTTTGACCGCGGGTTCGGCCAGAACACCGGCCTGGGGCTCTACCTTTCCCGGGAGATCCTTGCCATCACCGACATCACCATCACGGAAACCGGGGAGTACGGCAAGGGAGCCAGGTTCGAGATCACGGTCCCCAGGGGAGGGTTCCGGTTGGAGTCCTCGTGAGAACGGCCGGCCAGGCATGTTCGCCGCATACGTTCCCTCCAGGAGATTTCCCGGTTTTTTTCGGCAGGATGGGGAATGGACGACTGAAACAGGGCCTTTTCTCCCCAGGGAAACCCCATCATCCCGGACTCAGGTACGGTCCCGGAGTATCCCGCGAACAAACGTGCAGGCCTGGTTTGTCCACCGGGTATTCGTGGAGACGTCATCATCCCACGTTCCGGATAGTACATGCGATAGCGTTATTGCACATGACGTGGAGGTGTTGTCATGGCGAAAAAGAAAGACCCGGACATCGGACCAAAACCCCCGAAAAAACCCACGGATGCCACTGACATCGTTGATCGGATCCTTGGGAAGAAAAAGAAATAGCCGGGCATCGTTCATGTACCGGCTGTTCTACCGGATCGATGCGATATTCTTTTATAAAACGGTAGTGGGATGCCCTTGCATTACCCTGTACAGGCTGACCCCTGGCCAGGTGGTGTGCCGCCTGTTATACCAGCCGTCGGGACCGATACCCTGCACAGGTTCTTCCTGGAAGAAGACCTGGATCTGATAACGGGAAAAAATCATTGGTTTTGAACGGAAAATTTGTTCATTCACGGTGATCGATACTTACCCTGGGGCACTTCGATTTCAAACCTCACTCCCTTTCCCGGCTCACCGTTTTCCAGGATACCTATCTCCGTAATAGAGAGGATCTCCCTGGATAAAAACAAGCCAAGACCGGTATGCTTTCCATACCCTTTCTGGAAGAGTTTATGCTTTTCTTCTGCAGGAATACCCACCCCGTTGTCACAATAGGTGATAATAAGATGGTGTTCACGTTCATGCGCTGATATGTCTATATGGGTCACGTGATCCCCGTGGAAAAGGGAATTTTCCATGAGGTTGTAGAATACTTTCTCCAGGTTGAGATCTGCAAGGATTTCCACGTCATCCACGGCAACATCAATCGTAACTCCGGTGGGGTTCAGCTGCTTCGCTGCAGAATAGATGGTATCCCTTACAACCTGCCATTGCGGGGTTTGAGCTCCAATGTCCTGGTAGTTCCGGGTAAACTCGATCTGCCATTTGATAACCGTGGCAGCATGTTCCCCTTTTTCAAGATTATGCAATAATTCCGGATCAGTTATTTTTTCCTTCGTCAGGTCAAGGTAGGCACGTAACACCGCGAGCTTGTTCAGGATGTCATGCCGGGTAATGCTGTTGAGCATGTTGAGTTTCTTATTAACAACCTGCAACGCTTTTTCAGCATCTTTGCGCTCAGTGATATCCAGAATCGAACCAATAAGTCCGGTAACCTCTCCCTGGTCATCATACAGAGGTGCCTTGTAAAAAATCGCATCGTGGATGGATCCGTCCGCCTTTTGCATCGCTGCTTCATACTGCTGGACATTCCGGGACGAAAAGAGTTCTTCATCGGCACGACGATAGACATCAGCGAACTCCGGTGGTGCGATATCATACCCGGTCCTGCCGATTAACTGCTCCCGGGGTATCCCGATAAACTGCTCAAAGGCAGTGTTGCAACCGGTATAGGTCCCATCGCGGTTTTTGTAAAAAACAGGTGTTGGAAGGGCATCCATGAGCGTCTGGACAAATTTTGTCTGACGTACGAGTGCCAGTTCCGTTTTTTTGCGGTCAGTGATATCCCGTATGGATTCAATCGCCCCTACCCTGGCACCCGACTCATCATACAACGGGGTCGCCTTTCCCCAGAGATACGTTGATTTTCCCATAGGGCGGGCCAATTGTGTTTCTGCGATAAGGAGGTCCCCCTTTTTCTGGATGATATGGTAGTAGTTCTTCTCCAGTTCCTCATCCGGCTCAAACACCAAATCGACAAGGATGGGACGCCGGCACCCATAAAAAGGGAGTGCGTATACGTAATCTCCTTTTCCAAGCATCTGCTCGGCAGGAACGCCCGTTATCTCCTCCATTGCCCGGTTCCAGGAAATCACTTTCCTGTCCTGATCGATAACAAACGTTGCATCCGGGAGAAAATTGATGATATCGGCAAGCCGGTGTTCATATCGGTGTCGGGAGTCTTCAGCATTCTTCCGGTCGGTGATATCCCTTCCCACGGATTGATATTCGAGAAGTCTGCCCTTGTTATCAAATATCGCCCGGTCACTCCACTGCTGCCATCGTACCTGTCCGTCAGGCATGATGATCCGGTGTTCAATAATCGCAACCGGGTTCTGCCGTGACATACTCAGAAAATGTTTCCGGACTCGTTTTCTGTCCTCTTCAACCAGGTCAGGAACAAATTTCGTACCAATTATTTCTCCGGGTTTTTTTCCGAAATAACGGCAGTATGCATTATTCACAAAAACATGGGTTCCATCCGGGAGAAACCGGCATATGAGCTCCGTCTGACTTTCGATGACTGCCCGGTAGCGTTCCTCACCTTTTTTAAGGTCCTCTTCCACCAGTTTACGGTCAGTGATATCCCTGATCGACTCAATCGCCCCGGTGATGTTCCCCTCCGTATCATAGAGAGGAGACGCGATGAACCAGAGAAATGCTCCTTTTCCCCCAACGTCAAACGAGATATGACTCTCTGATATCAGTTTCTCGCCTTGCCGGACCAGGCAGGGATATTTTTTTTCAACCTCCCTGTCTTCATGCAAAACAAGATTGAGGAGCATTGGCCTTCGTATTCCATAAAAAGGGATGGAATATTCATAGTCTCCCTTCATCAGGATTTGTTTTTTTGAGACACCGGTCATCTCCTCCATGGCCCGGTTCCATGCGATCACGTTCTGGTCCAGGTCAATGGCAAATGTCGCGTCCGGAAGGTGGTCGATGATTTCCGTCATCCTCTGCTGTGATTCCTTCAGTTTGTCATTGGCCTGCTTTCTGTCTATGGCAAGCTTCAGCTTATGATCAAGTTCAATAAACTGCGATTTCGGGTCGCCGCCTTTCTGGATATATAAATCCGCCCCGCAGTTGAGGGCCTCGATTACAACCTCTTCCCTTCCTTTCCCGGTAAAGAGGATAAACGGCAGTTTCTGCCCATGACGCCTGAGATACTTGAGAAATTCAATCCCGTCCATTCCAGGCATCTGATAATCGGAGATGATGGCATCATACGTGTGCAACGCGAGCTTCTCCTGGGCTTCAGATACGGATGTGCACGTATCTATCTGGAAGAAACCCGTCCTCTCCAGAAACAACTTTGCGATATCAAGTAAATCCGGTTCGTCATCTACATAGAGAACTGAAAACACACGCGGAACACCAATCTTGAAAGGAAGATTGTCGGAAGATGGGAAATAATCTTCCGGATGTTCATTTTCTTGTCATCCCGACACTCTTGTATCCAGGTTTTTTCCTGCCCGGACCAGTTATCCAGGTATTTCAACAACTGCCCGGTTTGTCCATGCGCCCAGGAAACGAGTACATCTCCCGGGGTGGCCATATCATTCCCGGTTGGACGGGAAGGAGGAACTGTATACTACCAGTACTCTCCTATAATGTCCTTTGCCTGTCGTACGGATGTCCGGGCAAAATCCGGCTCGACGTTAAACTCGGGGGCATCATAATTCGTCTTCCCCATGAGGGCGGAAACGATCGCATGATGGGCCAGGGCGTTGTTATCAGGCTGATAGCCCCCTTCGAGGACGGCTATGGTCCTCGGGCAGACGTCGTTGACAAGTCGTTCGGTCATGAGGTGGTAGCTGACCGGGCAGAGCCGCAGCTGGGCGAGGGGGTCGTCCCTCTGGCTGTCCTGGCCTGCAGATATGATAATGGCGTCGGGGCGGAATGATTTTCCAACCGGGACCAGGACCTCACGGAAGATGGTCATGTAGGTATCATGACCCGTCCCGGAAGGTACCGGGATATTGATGGTGTACCCTTCCCCAGGTCCGGCCCCGGTATCGGTCATCTCCCCGGTGCCGGGATAGAGGGGGTACTGGTGGATGGAGGCGTACAGTACGGACGGGTCCTCGTAGAAGATCGCTTCGGTACCATTTCCGTGGTGGGCGTCCCAGTCGACGATCATAATCCTGTTAAAACCCTGTTTCTGGAGGTACCGGGCAAGGACCGCGGCGTTGTTGAAGTAGCAGAACCCGCCGCCCGCATCGGCGTATGAGTGGTGGCCCGGCGGCCGGCAGAGGACGAACGCGTTGTCGATCTCCCCTTCCGCCATGAGCTCGCCGGCCGTCAGGCAGGAATCCACCGACAACCGGATGTGGGTACATTCAAGCCCGGTCGCCATAACCTTGCACACTGTCCCGACCCTGTTCACGTACTCGGCAGTGTGAACGGCCCGGATGTACTTCTCGTCATATTCCCGGGGAGTGATGAACCCGTCAATCCCCTGGGACTGGAAGTACTCCACGGTCTTCAGGACGCGGTCAGGAATGTCCGGTGGCGCCGTGTACGCCAGGCATTCGGGGCTGTATATGATCCCGGTTGTCATGGAAGTGGATCTCCTCGTGGGGAGGGAGGTTTGGGGAGGGGAGAATGGCATCAGGGACGAGGAAGAGTTCTCCTCATACCCGGGTTGCTCTGCCTTCTGATGCCCGTCTTCGTTTGTACCCTATAAAGCTTGAGATCGTGATGAATGAAGGAGAAATATCCCATTTTAGGGGCCTGGCAAACCCTGCCGGGCCTGATGAGGTGCAGTGTGACCACTGTTTTCCCGGGAGTACACAGAGTGAGAATACGCTTCCAGCCCTTTGCCTGCTTGGATTATTTGATGCCGGAAAGAGAACTTCCCTTCGGAAGATCGGGATCTGAGTGTTTTATCCTGGTTCTACCGGACGGGGAAGAGTTCCCCCTTTTTCCAGATCAACCGCTCAATTGACCTGGACGGACCAGGCAGGAGTCCACCTGTTGCAAAACCTTTTTTTCCCTCGTTCTCCAGTATGACGATATGGGATTGAAAGAAGCTTTTACCGAAGATGAATGGAAAAACCTGGTGGGTCTCCCCTACGCCGTCTCGATGACGGTCATCGTTGCGGCCCCGAATATCATGGGGTTCTGGGGTGAAACAAAGACCATGATGCAGGAACCGGCAAACCTGGCAGTCGCAAGCGGCAGCGGGCTTGTGGGGCTGGTCGTTGCAGAGGGCCAGTCAAAGGTCAAGGACCTGGTGAATGAGCAGCAGCAGCTCTGGAAAAAGGACCAGGCCGGGTATCGGACGAAGACCATCAGCAGCTGCCAGTCTGCAGCTGTCGCCCTTGGCAAGGTCACCCCTGAAGAAGCCGTCGCTTACAAGAAATGGGTCCTTGCCATAGGCCAGAAAGTTGCCGAGGCCTCGAAAGAGGACGGGAATGCGGTCAGTGACCCGGAGAGGACGGCCCTGGCCGAGATCACGACAGCACTCGGGGTCAGTCCATAGAACCTCCCATTTTTCATAAGGAGGGATATCTGGCCAGGGCAGTCGTGTTTTTATTCACCAACCAATTCTTGCGTGATTATTCCTGCAGCCCGCAGGCCACGTTTCCATAGACATACCCACAGCCCGGTTTTCAATACCTGGGCCACCTGCAGCGAAGCGTTGTCGCCCTGATTATGATCCCGTTGCTCCAGCGGTCATCACATAACGAGGATTTCCTATGAAAATGCCAAAAAGAGCCTATAATAATGATTTTTAAAAAGGCGATTTTCATGGTTCTGGTATGAATTCCTGTTCATGTGGGTTTCAACAGGGTTTCTATGCAGTAAAACCATGTTCCTTATCGGATATATTGAGAAATTGTCCTGTAGTCACTCTGACATGATCTACCTGGGACAACATCGCATGTCCCCCAGTGTCAAATAATACTAATTTTGATTGCTTTATCATTTCATGAGAATGGAGTGCATGAGTATAATTCACCAGTGCGTCATCTTTAGCATGGATTATTAACGTCGGTGCAGTGAGATTGCCTGTAGAAATCGTATCAACAAGAAGCATCTCTGCATCGTTCATCGTCCCTTCATACCTTGGGGTCATTGGGTGCATCACATCCAGCATTTCTTGTGCATATTGCTTTTGTTCCGGGGTAAAATTGTTATACACGTCTTTGGGAATACCCATTAAATCAAGGATCGTGGATTGCCCGAATCTGGAAAAAAGCCAGTAGGCATAATCTGACTGCTGTATCAGATGGATTACGGTGATATAAACAGGTTCTTTGCTCCCCTGAGGTTCAGGCCCACTTACTGCAGAGATTAATATCAGTGCTGAACATTTCTCAGGATAATCGTTCGCAAACTGAATAGCTGAAGGACCTCCTGCGGAAGCACCGACAACGATAACTTTTGTTATGTTCAGGTGGTCCAAAAGAGCATTATACAGGGCGGCCTGATTTTGAATTGATGCATCCTCGGGAATTGGCGAACGAAGATAACCGTATCGTGATACAGAGATAATTGTATAGTTCGTTTTAAAAAACACTTTGCCGGTCCAGAAACCAAAATCAAATCCACCACCTGCACCGTGCAACAGCAGAACCGGGGTACCTTCTCCCTGTACAGCGTACTCAATATCGCCATGTGGTGTTTTTTGAATTTCACTTGTTGATAACCGTTCTTTTGCCAAATCCATTTCATGACTGAAACTCGGGTAACTTAACCCAAAAAGGAGAAGAATTGCGCATAATGCAAAAATAAAAACAGTTAAAAGAATTTTTTTAACCATTTTGATACTGTCAACTGCATTTAGAGCTGCTTTAGCATAAATACGTTGTGTCAGGCGGGGTAGTTCGTCAGGGTTAAATAGGAAATCCTTGCATGTTCTCCAGGACGGTTCCTTTCTGACACGAAAACATGTATCAAAACGATGTCCTCTAACTTAAAAATCCACTGGTACCGCCATGGGCGGCAACTAAAAAAACCTCCCTGCTTGCTTCAAAAATGGAAAAAAAGTTCCTCCCCTCAGCCCTGAGAGGAGGAGCCCGAACGATCTTTAACTGTCCGTCTCGCAGATCGCCATGGCGTACTGCTGGGCCGGGTCCTCCTTCGGGTGGGCCGCGAGGTAGGCCTTGAGCGCCTTGATGCCGGCCTTCATGAGGTCCTTGTCCCCCGCCGACCAGATGTACTTCGTGCAGATGTCCGGGTCGGAACATATATCAGCTCCTTCCGCCGAGGCGATGTAGAACTCCGGGTCGTCGTTCACCGTGGTACACTCGCAGATGGCATAGTCAGCCGCCTTACGGTTCTGCTTGACATCGGCCTTGGGGTCAGCTGCAGGCACGATGCACTTCATGTCAAGGCAGTCCGCCCACTGCGGGGCCTTGCAGTACTTGAGGATGATGTTTCCCGTGTAGTTCGGGTCAATCTTCCGGTTCGGGATCTTGTTCTCCGGCAGGGGGAGTGCATGCAGGAACGAATAGGTCGAGGTGATCTGGCCGAACATGGCACCGCCACGGATCATCAGGCCGGTCGAGCTCGAGTTGTAGAGGTTCACGGTCTTCCTGTCCTTGCACGAGCCCAGGCCCGAGGAGACCCCGTTCTCGATGGAGCACGTACAGTTCACCTTGCTCGGGTCGTTCGGGAGCGGAGTGCAGGCCGAGGTGTCACAGAGGGCATACGGCTGGTTACACATCACCGGGTTCTCGATCGGGATCTTGTTCTCCTGGAGCGTCTTCGTGACCGTGGTCGTCTTGCCGGCTGAGATCACGAAGACCCCGGTCATGTTCTTGTATCCCATCTTGTGGAGGAGGTAGGTGTGCTTCCCTGTTGAAAGGCCCTTGACCGTGAGTTTCGTCGTGCCAGACAGGTTTCCGTCAATGAAAACGGTCGCCTTGGAGGGCGTGGTGACGAAGACGGCATTGCCCGTGGTGGTTTTGGTTGGTGTGGCCTGTACGGCGGCGGCCAGGGCCGGTCCTGCCACCAGGCAGGAGCAGATGAGTGCGATAAGGAGCACTCCGGAGTAGTGTGATACCCGTGATATGTCCATGAATACTCTCCAGTATCACGAGCCCATGGGTGGGAAAGGGCAAATAAGGTTTTGGTTTGTAATTCACTACGGCTCCGTGGTAGACCGGAGCGGTTCATGGGCGAGGGAGGATAGCAGGGAAGTGGAGAGGCCCTGGTACATTCGGTCCCATCGGTGACGGTTTTCCCTGATCAGGTCTCCCGGCGTTATCACGAAATCTTCTCACAAGCCCGGGTATGAAATTCCCGGGTAAAACCAGGTCCTGCCGCCTCTTCACCACGAAGGTCCGTTGCGGACAACCCCGAAGCCTTATTACCCGCTCCCCCAACGAAGATGGGCATGGGACACTGCATCCGCGACCTCGTAAAGAAAAGCCGGAGTTACCGCCGTTTTCATGAAGACCGACGCATCGCACGGGAAACGCTCACTGGGCTCGTCGATACCGCCCGGTTCTGCCCCTGTTCCCGGAACCGGCAGCCGCTCCGGTACATCGTCACGACCTCCCCGGAGAAGACAGCCAAGATCAGGTCCTACCTCTCCTTCGCCCTCGACCTCCCGGCCTGGGGAGGGCCCGTCGAGGGAGAACAGCCTGTAGCGTATATAACCATCGTGACGGAGGAGAAATGCACCCCGTTCACGGCCTATGACATCGGTATAGCAGCCCAGACCATGATGCTCGCAGCCGCCGAACAGGGCATCGGGGGGTGCATGTTCGGCTCGATCCAGAAGGAACGGCTCCGTTCGGTACTCCACCTCCCCGACCGGTACGATATACATCTCGTGCTGGCCTTCGGGTACCCGGCAGAAGAGGTCGTCCTGGAACCGGTCGGGCCGGACGGGAACACCACGTACTGGAGAGACGGATCCGGTGTCCACCATGTCCCGAAACGGTCGCTTGAGGAGGTCCTGCTCCCGGGAGAATGATGGCATTCAGGGGGTTGGTAACCCGGGACTGCGTAAGGGGTGTGCGATTGAATCCCTTTATCTGGTACCGGCCAGAGATTCTGAGATCATTCCCATGAAAGCGACCCTCACGCTCCCTGTTATCCTGGTAGTCGTTGTCCTGCTCCTCTCAGCCGGATGCACCCAGCCGCCTGAAAAAGCCCAGGCGGCAGCGCCCGTCCTGAACATCACCGTGCCGTTTGCACCGGTACCTGTCGCGAGTGAACAAGGGATGAACCTCGCGTACGAGCTGGAACTCGTACCCGCCCCGGGCCAGCAACCCGTCCCGGAAACCGTGGAGGTCCTTGACGCGGCCGCGGGAACGGTCATCGAAACGCTCGATGGCGAACTTCTCGCAGCCCTGTTCCACCCCGCTGCTATCCCGCCGCCAACACCCGATGAGCTCCGGAACGGAACAGGGAAAGTCCCGGTCCCCAGGGTCTCCGTCTGGCTCGTGGTCAGCCCGGACAAGGTCCCGGACCGGCTCACCCACCGGATAAGGTTCAACCGGACCGCCGAGGGCCTGCCCCCGGTCACTGTTCCTGGTGGAGAGGTCGTGGTCCGGAAGGACCTTGCACCGGTGGTCGTCGGTCCCCCGTTCGAGGGTCCCGGGTGGCTTGCGATGGAGACCACGTCGCCGTTTACTCACCACTTCCAGGCCCAGATCACCCTGAACGGGGTGACCCGGGTGCCGCAG
The DNA here is from genome assembly GCA_964530035.1 of uncultured Methanoregulaceae archaeon. GTDB lineage: Archaea > Halobacteriota > Methanomicrobia > Methanomicrobiales > Methanospirillaceae > KLAP105. The sequence continues at coordinate 12,752 of CAZGXZ010000004.1, read as the reverse complement.
AGGTTCGCGCAGGACTGGGTGTACCTCGACCCGGCGACCGGCTATGCCGCAGAAGGGAATGCGACACTCGCCAGGAATTATTACGGGTTTGGGAAGGAGATCCACGCGGTCGCTGACGGCACCGTCCTCGAGGCCGGAGACGGGCTGCCTGATATCGAAACCATTTACTCGGCCCCGCCGGGTGACGTCTCGACCCTGCCCGGCAACCATGCCATCATAGACATCGGGGACGGCAAGTATGCCTGCTACGCCCACATGGTGAACGGCTCGGTTAAAGTGAAGGCTGGCGATACCGTGAAGGAAGGGCAGGTCATCGGTCTCATGGGCAACAGCGGGAACTCCGACATCCCGCACCTGCACTTCCAGGTGGTCACCGGCAACGCCTCGTTCCTCGGGGCCGAGGGCTATCCCCACGTGTACCGGTCATTTACCCGGACCGGTACGGTCAACGTGACCCGGGCCACGCAACAGTTAGGGACACCCGGGTATGATTTCAACCGGCTGTGGTCTGACTTCGGACAGTATGTAGAACCTGACCCTGTTCGTGAACCCCAGGTCAGAAAACTCATGGAGAACAACGACATCGTCAGCTTCCCCTGAACCAACCCCTTTTTCTCTACGCATTGATCAGGGACAAACCAGTGTGTTGCTAACCCGGACGGAAGGTTCTCCAGGGAGTCATTTGCCGGCCATGCCGGGCGACTCTCACTCCCGGGGAGATGCAGGAATCTGCTCCACCGGTCCGGCGTAGACCCCTGACCCGAGCCACCACGTATCGTCCACCTTCACCCCGTACCCGAGCTTCGACTCCATCGTCCGGTTGCGGACCGGGTTGATGTAGCTGAACCGGTAGAACCCGCTGCCGTTCCTGGCAACGGCGCTCATGTTCGAGAGGAAGACACCTACGTTCCCCTCCGTTTCATTCAGGCGGTTGATGCCGATCTTCTCGGGGTTCACCGGGTGGGCGAGGGTCGTGCCGTTGAAGTCGTAGGCAAAGATGTAGAGCTCGCCCCTGACGAACCGGCCGTGCGGGTCGGAGAACTCCCGCAGGGCTCTTTCCTTCCCCTGTTCGTGCACGTAGGCGACCGCACTGTCCACAAAGGCGACCAGGGTCTCGTTCGGGATGACCACAGGCCCGGGAGCTGGAGTTGCCGTGGCCGGTGCCTCCCGGGCATTGAAAGACGGTGACTGCAGGCAGCCTGCGGTGATGAACAGGAGAACAGTGACAAGGAGAACCGTGATGCCAACAGGGGAGGAGCTCATAGTGAACGCTTCTTAAAAATGAGGTGTTCCGGCCTGTAAAATCTACCCCTGACCACACCGGGGCCATGATTCCATCCCTTCTCTCCCTGACCCGCTTTATGTACCTGCCCACCAGATCCCGCCATCCGGTAGGGGAGGCTCATGACCTGTCACCGGGCCGTGTCCAGACACACCATCGTGGCGGGATAAAAGGACAGGGTTATGCATATCGGCCACCAACACCCGTCCATGGAAGCCCCCTCCCTGCGATATGCTCTTCTTGTCCTCGCGGTCGGTATCGTCGCCGGCACGGTATTCCTGGCAGGCTGCGTCAGCACGGACCAGAAAACCGGAAAACTGGATGGTCTCGATACCTTTGTCACCCAGAAGATGGCGGAATACAACGTGCCCGGTGCCGTTGTCGGAATCGTCGAGAATGACAGCGTCGTCTACCTGAAAGGGTTCGGCGTCAGGGAGATAGGAAGACCGGAAAAGATCGATCCGGACACGCGGTTCCAGGTCGCCTCGGTATCCAAGTATATCACCGGAGCGGCCCTCGGGACGCTCGTTGACGAGGGGAAACTAAAATGGGACGAGCCGGTCGTCAGGTACCTGCCGGGTTTCATACTAAAGGACACGTATGCAGGTGACCATGCATCCATCCGCGACCTCCTTGCCCACCGTTCAGGCCTGAAAAAGTTTGACGGTGAACTGCTCGGCAGGGTCGGGTACTCCAATGACGAGATCCTCCACCGAATGCGGTACCTCGAGCCGGGAGCAAGCTTCAGGGAGAAGTACCTCTACTCGAATGCCGGGTATTTCATCGCCGGTGAGGCCGCGGCCGCGGTGGACAACCGGAGCTGGGAGGACCTGACGGACGCCCGGATTATCCAGCCCCTCGGCATGACCCGCTCGGGGGCCCGGATGGAGACCCTGAACCTCGACGAAAACCACATCTCCGGCCACGCCGGGACCGGGGCGGATATCCACACCATCCCCCTGGAAGAGGCCACGATGCCGGCCGCCGGCCAGGTCGTCTCCACCGGCAGGGACATGACGCAGTACCTGCGGTTGATGCTGAACAACGGCTCTGTTGACAGAAAGCAGGTTTTGAAACCTGAAACAGTGAAGGAGATCCATGCGGCGAGCATGGTCGCAGGAAAGAGCGGTCCGCTGGATGACCCGAACGGTGCCACCGGCCTCGGTTGCGACTCGTACCAGTTCCTCGGCGAACGGGTCATTGAAAAGAACGGGGCCCTCGACGGCGTCCGGTCGGTGGTCGTGCTCGTCCCGGGAAAGAAGACCGGGATCGTGGTGATCGCGAACAAGCAGTTGACAGCGTTCCCTGAAGCCGTCCGTGACGAATTCCTGGAGCGGTACATCGGGAGGAGCGGGGTCGACCTCCAGGCCAGGGATACAGCTTCACAGTCCGGGTGGAACTCGCTCGTCAAGGCGCCCACGAGGCCGCCGGACGCCAAACTGGCGACGATAGAATCTTTAAAGCTGGCCGGGGCCTATCGGAGCGAACTGTACGGTAATCTCCAGGTAAGCCAGGGACCGGATGCCGGGAACTTGACGGTTGATCTCGGTCCCAGCCGGTACGCAGGAAACCTGACACACTGGACGGGCGAGACCTGGTATCTCTCGTGGCCGAACCCTGACGACCTCGCCGGGTTCGTCACCTTCACACGAGACAGGTCAGGAGAGGTCTCCGGGTTCACTTCGGAAGAGTTCGGACCGTTTTCACGGGTGTGATGGGGGGCACGCCCGCCTGCCACTCTTCTTTTCCCAGGGTCCATTTCAGCTTGTTCCATTCCTGGTCAACGTGACTTTATGGTTAGGCTCATGGGGGGGCAGCCACCAGGGGAGAACCTCCATCAGGGATCAGGTGAGAGTATTTCACTGATTGGGGTGACCTTCGCCTGTCTCCCCGTTCGGAAGTGACCCCGCCTTATGGACATCCATTTCTGCAGGCACTACCACGGTGACGGCTTTCCGCCCACCAACCGGTTTTGCCGTGAGTGCGGTGACGCTGGGCGTGCCTGCGACCCATTGTGGCAGTGCGTCCTCGACCTTGCCCGGACTGGCTCTCATGAACCTGTCCCGGTACCTGGAACGAGGGCTGTCCTCTTCCCAAACCCTGTGAACAGGAACATGGTCCGGCTGCGGGTGAATGTCACGTGGAACCTGCCGAAGGAGGACTTCCTCCACTTCATCGCGACGGGACATGCCCAGCTGGGAAGGGCGGACCAAAGGCATGACCCCAGGTGCTCTCCGAGCCTCACGAGGCAGGAACCCTACGTACAGGCGATTGTGGCGATGCTGGGCGGATGGAGTCTGCCGGAGATTGAGGCGGTGAGGCGGGTCCAGGAGGGCCCGTGAAGGTTATTGGGTTATGGGCAGTTCGGTTGAGTAATACTGTTTCAGCACTTTCTTAGGGTCCACATTACCGACCTTTTTGGTATAGATGCTCTCATAAACCTGGAAATTGGTATAGCTCGGGCGTCGCCATTCGTCATACAACATTGAATAGGTCCCGTTATCCTCCTTGTACACCAGTTTATCCGTATAGAGGTTTTTTCCCTTGTCCACTTCGAGAATTATCGATAAGTAGCCGGAGGTCAGGTCAGTGGTGCTCATCACGATGTCACCAACTACATATTTCGGTGGATTTGTCGAGGGGTCATGCATACGCTCGATAACCACTTTTCCAGGGTCCTGGTGATCGACCTTGGAATACTGTGCTTCAAATTTATCAAATGGCTTGTCCATCCAGTTCAGCCAGAGCGTATCGAATGCATAATAGGTGCCGGGAGATTTGCTGTTTATTATATTATACGCGTAGAGGCCGGAGGCCCTGTGAATTCCCAACACCATGTAAAGCGTCCCATCTGCCTCCTTTACGACATCACCGACGATGTATTTCGGGGTAATTCCTGTTGTCGTCCCTTTCACTGTCCCTTTTCCGGGTTGACCCGCGAGGAGCCCGGGCAGGAGGACGACGGCTGCGATTATCGCAATTACGGCCACAACCGCAACGATGATATACGGTACTGGGACCGGCCGGGCTCCCGGAGCAGGTTGCGGAACGGCGGCTACCGGGGCCTGGGGTATGGGAGCCTCAGGTACAGGCGGTGGCAGCGGAGGAGACGCTACCGGAGGTGCCTCCCCGGTGGGTGTCCCGCATTCATCGCAGAACCGGTTTCCTGGTGCGACCGGGGCACCACACTGCCGGCAGAACTTACCCATGGGTCATCGCCCCCCGGGTCGGCAGGGTTCCCTGTCAGCGGACAGACCGGGAAGCGCTTCGATATCCCTGTTTTTCCAGAAAATAAAGCCGAAAACACGGTCTGGTAACCGGGCCATACCGGGAGAGCCGCTCGTCCCGGTCATCATGAACTCCATACAACAGCAACTCCCCGAAGTATGATAAACACTTCCGGGGGTCCCGGGCAGGTCGCAACGACATCCTGCGTCCCGAGCGTGCACTGACTTTTCCAGGGACTCTGACAGGAAGAACACTGAACCCCGGGCAGGATGAGAAGTATCCTGTCTGCTCATCAAGGTGAAAAATGGGATGCGAACGATGGAAAATCCGTCTGCCAACCATGAGTGCATGAAAATTGGTAATCATCCCAAGGTTGATCACCTCACACACGATCCGCTTGAATATACACGTACGGAGAAAAACCATGAACACATTCCGGTCCCTTTTTACCGTTCTCATCGCCATGGTGCTGATGAGTGCGGGGTGCGGTCCTGCCCTCGGGCTAGTCCAGGTCATCGGGTCCATGGAACAGTCGGACGCCCTGACCTGGACGGTCTCGAGTGATGCAATCGACGGAGTGATCGTCCCCGGGGAGGTCCAGGCGACGACCAACTACGGGGAGTATACCCAGGCTTATGGCGGAATGATATCATATTCCAAGAGCTTCGGAGTCGATACCCGCAATATGGGCCTCGGCCAGTACAACCTTAATTCCCAGAGAACCCTGTCCTTCGACGGCCTCTCGTACGGACCTCTCCCCGGCAGGATGGTCTCGACCGAAGTCGTCGGCATGGAAACGGAATCAACCGAACCCCTCTTCCATAGCCAGGTCTATGCGGGAAGCTCGTTCAACCTGGCGAGGGGAGCCCTGACCAGCAGCGCCCAGACCCGGACCGTTGCGGCGAGTCCGTATGTACCTGCGGAACTGAACTACAACGTGGACCTGACCGGCACGGCCTATGGCCCGGGGTACTTTATCCCGGCGGTCGGCTCTGCGTCTGCGTTCATGAACATCCATACCGAACAGGCACGAGGAAACAGCACCCAGAAGTCGAGCGACCTCCAGTACTCCCACTTCTCCGGCGTCAACGGCCTCATAAGCAGGTTCAACCAGGCCATGCGGTACCAGTCTGTCTGAAAGGACTGCCAACGTCCATTTTTAAAGAGAAATTCAGGTTCAGGGTCAACAATTGACGCTTCCACCTCATCGTCTTCCCCTGTTCCTGGGTATTCATGACGATAAGATACCTTGTGCAACAAGGATCATTCCCTTGTGGCAATGACTGGCAGGGGGTTTTCTCCAATTGCCATATGAATACCGCCACGCGACAATCAAGGCTTGTAGTTGGGGAATCGCCTGTCTTCCCTCCTCAGTTCCACTCCCGATATCACCCGTCGCTGCATGGCATAGGTTTATACTTCTCTTTACCAGTCTAGTCCTTAATCCCGTTTGTGATCACCAGCATTTGTGAACTGCAAACAACGGAGGAATCGATGATGAGGAGGATCATGCCACCTCAAAAGGATTGGTCGTTCAAACACTATCTGACCAAGAGAACTCCCCGGATATGGATAGAAGTTATGGGAGCGATCATTATCATCATTCTCGTTTTCAGCATGAATGTCCAGGGATTTGAACTGTACAAGGCAGATAATGGCCAAATGAGGTGGTTTGTCGGAGACCCCAGCACCAATTGTGGCGACGGTGGAGAATACTACGAAGACCAGGATCCGGCTTGTGCAAGAATGTTTGATTCCCTTACTTCCTGCCTGGATTCCTGTTTTAACAGGAAAAAAGGAGAGAACCCTACAAATTGCAACGATATCTGTTACACGGAGTGTCTGGCCGAATACGTCTCGGGTGATATTCTGAACAACCCTGACGCTCAGAATTGTTTCCTTATCTCACGGGGCAGTACTACCGGTGATGCGAAAAAAAAGGCAGATTGCAATCAATACTGCAAAGATGAATTTAAACGACGGGATCCATACAACCTGTATTTCATCGAGGGGAAAGGGACATCTCCATTCTGCTGGTGTTCGTGCCTCAACCTCCAGACGGAAAACGAACAACCCTGCTGGGAAGAACGATGGACCTGCGACACCTTGTGTTCCCAGAAAGGAAAATCTTTTAAATGGGACGGGGAGAGCTCCTGGCCGGACTGTCTCTGTTCCTGTAAAGATGGTTACAGGACACAAACGGACGGTTCCTGTCTTCCTTGCTCCCGGTACTGTTCATCCCGCATCCATTCAACAGGATATGACGCCTCCCTGAGCGAATCCGGTTCCTGCGAGTGTACTTGCGATTTAAAAAACGGCTGGAAATGGGACCCGGACACCGAACAATGTCACTGTGCCGGTGCATTCAGGGAAATCAAGGGGAAATGCGTATGTGAAAAAGGCTACCGGCGGAACACGCGTGGAGATGACTGTGAAAAATGCCCTGACCATTCCGGTAACACGTACGCCGGGGGACCGTGCGTCCCTGAAACAGGGTATGTCTGGAAAGATAGGTTCGAGGATACCTGTGTCTGCAATACATCCCTTGGTTATTACCCGAATGCTGATGGTTCAGCTTGTCTCCTACGGCTAAACAAACCAAAATTTCAAATATTTAAAAATGCAGTCCTCAATAAGACAAAAGGGTATAGATCGGAATCGGTTGATATTAAAGAATATGACCCGTCTAAATACCCTGCAGGAACTGTCTTTTTCTGGGCACTTGAAGGGGACACATCTCATTGTTCAATCGTCATCGATGACAAGGGAACCCAGATTGAAATGGGCCTCTCAGCCAGAATATTTCTGAAAGGAGAGAGCCCACAGCCATTGAAACCGGGAAAGTATGTTCCGGTCGAGGCATGGATCCCTCCCCCTGAAGCTTTGATGTCCGGGTCGAAGGTAAAGGCTGAACTAGAAGGAATGACACGGGGAAAACTGCCTAAAATTGGTAACGAGGAAGCCCGGGTGTCATTCGATGAGCCTTTATGGAACTGTTATGGGTTTGCTGAAGAGGTTGTAACCCGGTATGTCGCAATTCGTGATACGGGCGCCATTCCGCAACCGCCGGTCAGGGTTAAGAGAGGTAGCGCCGTTTCCCGGGCAAAAGATCCCCCGGGAGATCCCCTGTCCCTTATCCTGACGAAGGGTTCCGTCTACACGGACGGCTCAGAAAAAGTCCTTATCTATACTCCCAAAGGACTCATCGAATCTGAAGGAGAAAGTACCATAGAGGTCAGGCCGGACGGTACATCCCGTGTGGCCCTGCTGGAAGGCAGTCTCACCTACTGGGATGACGTGGCAAAAAATCCCGTTTCTCCCGGGATGGCTTATAATATTGGAGAAAATGGCAGGATCACTAAAAAATCATCATATTATCCCCAAGAGGCGGAACAGTGGTGGATCAGTCCTGAAAATATACAAACCGGTGAACCTACCCGTACCCCCATCCCGGTTCTCGTCCCGCTAGCCAGTCTCATCCTGGCACTTGCCGGGTATCGATATCGAATCTTCACCAGGAAGGACGATACATAATCCATTCCTGGGTTCTTGAGAAGAGAGATGGGAAGCAGGATGCAGATATAATCCATTTCCAGATGGTATCCCAGGGCATACGTCTTTATAAATCAATTTAACCGAAGATTCCTTGTCATTTTTCTATGAAAGGACGAAGGGATTCGGAGACACGGTGGATCAACCGGGACTTTCCCTTCTGCCCCATTATGCTAACCAAGAATAACAGGATGCAGGCTTAAAAAAAACCATTACCATGAGCAATTCCTATGATTTGACGCGAAGACAGAAATGCTTCCAGGTAGGGCTACTTCACGGCTGTACCTCACAGGGGAGCTATTCCTGCCCTGACAAAGACGGTTACCCATGAAAAGACGAAGGATCATGGCGGTAACACCCCTGGACCAGCAGATCGCCGACCTCGCGGCCGGGACTGATCACCAGACCCTTGCGGTATGGGCTGCCGACTGCGCCGGGCGGGTCCTGCCCCTGTTCGAGGACTCTTTTCCCGGAGACCAGCGCCCACGCCAGGCGATTGAAGCCAGCCGGAAATGGGTGCAGACCGGTGAGTTCAGGATGGCCGATGTCCGCAGGGCCGCCCTTGGCGCCCATGCCGCCGCCCGGGAAGCCGGGGAGTTCACTGCTGCACGGTCGGCCGCCCGTGCCGCAGGACACGCCCTGGCGACCGCCCATGTCAAAACCCACTCCATTGCGGCGGCCATCTATGCGGCGACCGCCGTCCGGGACGCATCCGATCCTGCCGGAGCTGAAGCCGCCACCCTCCGGGAGCGGGAGTGGCAGTACCGGCACCTGGTTGCATTACAGGAAAGGTGCCGTTGAATGCCGGACGGCCACTGACAAGGAGTGGATTTATGAATGAGACACCCAGACCCAGGACCCCCGGGAATTAGCGTTCCACCTCGATGATCCCCGGGATGACCTGTGAGAGCTCCCCGACTACCTCGTTCTTGATCTCCGCCCGTCGCCGGGGGTCGGTGTAATACTTCACGACCACGAGGATCTGGTGCCGGTCGATATGGACGGACAGGGACGGCTTCGTCGTGAAGTCCGGCAGGTACTTTTTATTGCCGAGCCGTTCGACCTCCCGTTCCGCCTGCTCCTGGACGTCCCGGGTATGGCGGTCCACGATCCCGAGGATGAGTTCACGCGTCTTCTGGATGTCCACGGTGAACGGGAGGGTAATCCGGAGTTCGTCCGAGGTGAAGGAGAGGTCGCGGCTCGTGTTCGTCACCACCTCCCGGAAGAGGATCCCGTTCGGGAGGGTGGTGATGTTCCCGCTCGGGTGGTCCCCAGACTCCTCGTCGAGTTTCATGAGGCTCGTCCGGAAGACCCCGATGTCCATGACAACCCCGTACATCCCCCTGATATGGATCCGGTCCCCGATCGTGTACATCCGGGTGACGAGCAGCATCAGGCTCCCGACCAGGTTCTGGATGAAGTCGCGGAGGGCGACCAGGAGGGCCCCCCAGATGATGCCGATGATGAGGACGACCTGTCCCGGGTTCTGCACCCACTCCATCATACCGAGGAAGATCCCGAGCCCGATGAGCAGGATGCTGAAAATTCTGACCGCTGTATAGCGCGAGACTTCGTCGGGGATCTTCCTGACGATGAAATAGACGCCGATGGTGTAGAGGATGAGGATGAGGATGGCGATGAAGAGCGTCTCGAAGATCTTCTCGCAGAGAGGGTTGACAAACGGGGTGTTGAGAACGATGGTGAGGTGCGGGGTCAGGTTCTCGTACGTGGCAAGGTCTACGAGGACAACAGCCGCCATCATCGCCCCGATGATGAGGAAGAGGAGCAGGAAATATCTCCGCGGGAGGACAGGAGATCGCATCGCCAGCAGGTTATCCACAATCGGCTATGAAGGTGCCTGTTCGTGACGGGGCTGGAAACTATACGGAATGAAGGATTATTTCAGGGCTGGTGACGCTGCGGCCAGGCAGAGGATCTCGAACATGACCGTGGCCCCTGCGAGGGCAGTAATCCCTGCAGGGTCATAGGGCGGGCAGACCTCGACGACGTCTCCACCGATGACATTGAGGCCTGAAAGTCCCCGGAGCGTCTGCAGGGCCTCGAAGGTGCTCATCCCTCCGGCCACCGGCGTCCCGGTGCCCGGGGCGAACGCCGGGTCGAGGCAGTCGATGTCAAAGGAAACATACACGGGAGCGTCGCCCACAAGATCCCGGATTTCCCGGACCACCTTTTTCCACCCGAGTTCGTAAAACTCCTCGATGTGGATGACCCGCATCCCGCTCTCGTACGAGAACTTCCACAGAATCTCGCTCGAACCCCGTATCCCGACCTGGACGGTTCGTTCCGGGTCCACCAGCCCGGACTCCACGGCATTTCTCATGGGCGAACCGTGCTGCAACCCGCTCCCGTGGATCGGCGGTGCAGTGTCACAGTGGGAGTCGAAATGGACCAGGCCCGCCTTTTCCGTGTCCGTGATGGCCTTGAGGATTGGGAAGGTGACCGAGTGGTCCCCTCCGGCGGTTACCGGAATGATTCCAGCCGCTGATAGTTTCCGGTAAAACTCCTCTATGTCCCGGAGGGATTCCTCAAGATTGTACATCGTCCGGAACCCCACGTCCCCCACGTCGGCGATCCGGTGGCTGGAACAGGGGGTCATCTTCGCATGGTGGTTGTAGGCACCAACGGTCCTCGACTGGTTCCGGATCTCCCGGGGACCGAGGCGGGCCCCGCTCCGGTTCGTCACCCCGAGGTCGAACGGTACACCCACGAGCGCAATGTCCAGGTCCTCAAGATCTTCCTTCAACGGCATCCCGAAAAAGGTGGGGATGCCCCAGTACGGGTTGCTGACCATCTGGGGACTGAACGTTTTCAGGTCCCTTGCCATCTTTTCAAAATCGTTGTCCATGTCCCTGGCTCCTTTTCCAAAGCATACCCTGCATGTTCGTATGCGTGATGATCAGATAGGTACTGCATCTATCAATAAAAACGGGTACCTGGAAGCAACCCGAAAGATAAAGAGTATCGGTAGATTACGAACCACCCCGGCAGGGCGGTCATTGCAAGGGAACCCTCATCGGAAAAGACAGAAATGCCTGCATCCAGAGGTTTGAAATTCTCCAGAGCATCCCTGGGAAGGACATTCATACCTATGACGTATCGTCCCGGTCCCCTCATCAGGAGGAATTCTGAAGAAAAGTACCTTTCCGGTACTCCTCAAACGCCTGACGGAGTTCCTCCTGGGTGTTCATGACGATAGGCCCGCCCCAGGCAACCGGTTCGTGGAGGGGCCTCCCGGACAGGTAGAGAAAACGGACCCCTTCAGGTCCTGCACGGACCTCCACCGAGGACCCGGCCTCCCCGAAGAGGAGCATCGTGCGGTTCCCTGATTCTTCCTTTGTCTGATGGTCGAAAACCCCGGAACCACCGATAACGTAGGCAGCAGCCATGAAGCCCTCCCTGACCGGATGGGAAAAAACAACCCCTGGCCCGAGAGAAACATCGAAATATTCAGGACCTGCAATAATGTCTTTCACAGGGCCGGAAACTCCTGCGATATTCCCGCAAATAATAGTTATCTCCTGCCCGTCCTCAGGGCTGACATGGGCCAGTTGTCCTGGACCCAGTTCCTGGTACCGCGGTGCCATCATCTTGTTTTTCCCGGGCAGGTTCACCCAGAGCTGGAAGCCGCCCATCCTGCCGTCAACCGGTTTCGGCATCTCCTGGTGGATGATCCCGGACCCGGCAGTCATCCACTGGACTCCCCCGGCGGGTACCTCCCCTGCATGGCCCATGCTGTCACCATGCTCGACGCGGCCGTCCAGCATGTAGGTGACCGTTTCGATGCCCCGGTGCGGGTGCCAGGGGAACCCGGGGAGGTAATCTTCCGGCCGTCCGGCACGGAAGTCATCCAGCATCAGGAACGGGTCGAACAGGGGTAACTGGTCGTATCCGAATGCACGGTGGAGCCGGACACCCGCCCCTTCAAGAGTCGCACGGGCGATGAACGTCCTCCAGGTTTTTTTTACCGTCGCCATAACGAGGAAATCGGGAAGATAGGTAATGAAGGTACTGCATGCGGCTACGAAAATATGAGATAAAGCAAGGTGATGTCCGGTCAGGTTCCCTTATGCGCAGAGTGCAATTTTAATCAAGTGATTGTGGTCCGTAGCTACCCTTCATGAGGGTGTACGACAGCCCATCCTTTTTGCCATCGCCGGGGCTTCCACCCAAAACATATATCAGGTACCTGTCCGGGAATGATTCCATGGAATGGGGGGGTCCATTTGAAGATACTTGTGATTATGGGAAGCCCTCGCAAGGGAAACACGTACCAGGCATGTGAAGCCCTGTGTTCGGATATGCAGCAGTACAACCGGTTTGATTTTGAATGCCTCTGGCTCCGGGATGCCATGCTGCTCCCCTGTAAGGGGTGTTACTCCTGCATACGGAAAGGAGAGCATACCTGTCCCAACCAGGATGATGCAGCCGGAATAGCTCAGAAAATGGCACATGCTGACGGGATCGTTTTCGCATCACCCGTATACGGCATGAATGTATCAGGCCAGATGAAGAATTTCATCGACCGGTTCTCCTATATCTTTCATCGTCCCCGGTTCTTTGGAAAAAAGGCCTGTCTGGTCGTGACAACAGGCGCCCTTGGCCAGAAGGAGGTTGTCCGGTACCTGGACATGGTCGCATCGGTCTGGGGATGCGAGGTTGCCGGCAAAGC
>CAZGXZ010000003.1:26426-32252 GCA_964530035.1 uncultured Methanoregulaceae archaeon | reverse complement strand
TATTATTCCCTCGTTTTTTCATTTCAGCGGGTTTTTTCCGGTTCGAATTCTTTATGAAAGGCCGTGAGACCACCGCCGGGGCGCCCTTCGGGGGCGGCGGGGTATCGTTTTGTGAGTAGGGGAGTATCCCCCCCACTGAAGGGTTGATGGTTATTGAAAATCGGGAACGGTGATGCTGCTTGAATCCGGCAAGGTCTGGATATGTATTAAAAGGTCGATCAATTTCAAGTCCCGTTTCTTCAATCATGCAGATTACCTGACAATTAGGTCAGGCAAGGGAGAATTGTTCGTTCATAGCGAGATTTTTTAGTTCTGTTGAAATTGTCCGGAACCTTCGGGTACCCTTCATCAGGCAGACTTGCCGCGTGCGATGACAGCTGCAGCTCCAAGCGTGCCCGCGATACCCATCATGACCCCGAACCCGGGTGCATGCCGTGCCGGGGTGGCCATGCTTTCATTCGCCGGAAAGGCAGCCCCCTGCACGGCAGCGGTGAGCGGGCGGCCCCCGGCAGATTCTCCCGAGACCAGGATGGTACCGCCTGATACCTCCACCGGCACGACCTCTCCCTTCGTATCCCTCAGCTCGTTAACGGTGAGCTTCATGAAGGTACTTCCCGGAGCGATACCCGTTATCGTGACGGTCGCAAGGACAAGGTTGTCCCGCGGAGCCGACCCGTCGCTGATGACCATGAGCCTGGCGTGACCGGCAGGGGCCGGCTGTGGGCGGGAAAACTTTGCCCATGCCGGGTATTCCACCCGTGTTACCAGCGCTTTTGCCGGGTCGGTGATATTGGCCGTGATATCATAGACCGAGATGCCCTGGGGGATGGCATCCAGCACGAGGGTTGCGGATGTCTCCCCGTTGGGGCGTACGTTCATGTCCTGAACCGATATCCTGGCTGCCGAGGACGCCTGGACGGAGGAGAGGAGGAGGATGGCGATAACACACGATACGATGAAACAGACCTGGTCCCGCATGAATACCTGCCATTATTTGGACCACGGCCCTTATAATGCCTTCATATCCGTAATCCGGAGAGAAATTCCCCCTGACAGGTGCCGGACGCGGGAGGCTGTACCGTTGGGAGGGGTCTATGTATGGCGTGATGCATGGCAGCACGGTCTCCTTTTACTGGAATATCAGGATAACAGACCGGAAATGACGGGAATGAATGAAACGATGACCATGGTACCGGATGCCAGCATGACAAGAACCCCCAGTCCCCTGACAACGACCTGCCCGGGCGTCTTTGGAAGATAGGGGAGGTCCCGGGACTCCCGGTTGGTCATGAAAATGCGTTTCCTCTTTAGGAGATAGACGAGCGATGATACCGGGAAGAGGATGAACAGGAACCACCCCCATGACCCGGGCCTCCACCGTTCAAGGCCGGCGGCAGAAGGGTTTTTCCCTGAACCAAGGAACCTGGCATCCCGGTATGCCAGCAGGGCGCCGGCTGTGGCGATTCCCAGCAGCACGAGTGAGGACCATGCCTGCACTCCCGTCACCAGGAAGTAAGACAGGAATGGAACCGCCCAGAATGCCAGGCAAAGGGCCATGATGGGTATGTTTGCCCGATATGGCCCGTAACTGACAGGACCTCCCGGAACAGAAGAAGAAGTCACGGAAGTTGGGTCAGGAGTCTGTGAATTGACGATGTATTTCACCGGGACCTGGCGGAAAGGGTCGGCACTCTGTTTTAAAATGCTTTTTTGCCGGTTGTCAAGGTATTTCCGGTCACCCGGTTTCAGCATGAGGGCTTTTTCGTAACACTTCAGGGCCTCTCCGTACCGCCCCAGTCTGGCATAGCTGGCTCCCTTTGCGTTCCAGGCCCGGTCAAGCGACGGATCGGCCTCGAGGGCCTTTGAAAACAAGACGAGTGCGGTGGCATAATTTCCGTTGTTGAAATAAACGGTGCCCTGGTCGTAGATCTTCCCGGGGTCTGTAACGGGAATAACGCCTGGTCCGGGCACTTTTCTGGAAAGAACGGGTCCTCCCGGGACCGATGAGTCGGGGGTAAGGGGGGACCCGCAGTTTAAGCAGAAGAAAGCATGGTCCTGACAGGGATATCCACATGTTGGGCAGAGCATCGGTACGGTCCCGTTCGGCAAAGTGGTAGCAGGCGGCAGAGGCCGCAGCCATCATTTATCTTGGATTTTCATCAGTATAAACTCAGTGCCGGTTGATTTAAAGACCAGAAACGGCATCTCCGGTCCTGGTTTGCTCCTGTACCTCCCCGGACCGTCCGGGGTTGTCCAACCCGGTCGGGATAGCAGTTTCTAAGGGACCACTAACCTGGCGGCAGGTGGCCGGATCCCCGTCGAAATAGGTTTAAGGTATCCCCCGTCTATCTAGTCGCATGAAACCATCAGATGCCCGTTTGAAACGCCGGCCGCTCATTATTTCCCTTGTCCTTCTCATCAGCCTTTCCCTCACCCTCTCATTCCCTGCCACGGCGTCTGTCATACCCCCGCAACCAGTGATTGAACTGAGCCTCCTGTCGGACCATGCCGACAACACCCTGACCGTGTACGCGGACTGGTCACTCCACGGAAACCCCGACCTCGCCCCTCCGGACCGCCTCCTCATCACCCTGAAAAAACAGCCCGGGGGAACGACGGTCCAGACTATCGGGATCGCTTTGGACCCTGATGGAGCTCCCGGAGACCAGACGGAACGTCATTTTAAAGGTCAGCTGGACAAGACAAAGGTCCCCGACGGGACATACGTCCTCATTGCCACGGACCCTGTGTCAGGCGCCGAGCGGTCCATGACGATGACATTCCAGTCAGACGGTGCTTCTTCAGCTGGAAAACCTCCTGTCACCTTCCAGGAACCGGTGTTCTTCCTGGCATCAGGTCTTGTGATTATTATCCTTCTCGTCGCTTTAAGCGCCTTTATGCGGAATAAAAACGGAAACGGCAGGGTCTGAAACCAATAGCAACGGTGTATCCCATTCCGTTCAGACATGCCCTGCCGGAGGGAATGGATCCGGGATCTGAAATTTTTCGACCTTTCAGAATGGTTCCAGCCCCTGGCGAATACCCGTAGCAGCACCTTTCCCGATATCCGATAACCATCAACCCTTCGGTGGGGGTATATCCCCACTCTCCCGGAAAGATATCCCGCAGCCCCCGAAGGGCGTCCCGGCGACGGACCCACGGCCCTTCATGAAGGCATCGAGCTGAATAAAAAACCAGATGAAGATTGAAACTGCTGAAAAATTTCCCCAAACAACCCTCCATCAAATAAACCCCTACGGTTCGCCATGGCTATCGTATGCAGAGGGTTGGGGGGCGGCAGCCCCCCGGTTCTCATCCCATTAATCCTCTGCCTGTTCAAGGTAAAAACGAAAAAACGGCTCTGTTAGATCCTTTGATCGGAATTACAGCTGCTGGAGACCTCTTGAAATGGGTTGAATAAAAGTTGAGGTATGGAGGAATTCAACAGAGCTTATAAATCTTTAAATAAAAATGAGCTTCATTGACCGTTACTCATGAAGATCCATACCCGCTCCCTCATCGTCATGGGGGCAACCGTCTTCATCCTCTTCTTTTTCATGAACCTCCTCGCCCAGGTTTCTATTTTCTCGTCATATGACCAGGTGGAACAGTTCGAGTCGAGAACGAACGTCATGCGGGTGATAGACTCCATCAATTTCGAGCTCGACAAGCTCGGGGAGACCACCCGGGCCTGGGCCGTCTGGGACGAAACCTCCCGGTATATGCAAGATGCAGACCCGGGTTACAACCGGTCAAACCTTGACCCTGCCGCCAGCTATGAAAGTCTCGGGGTCAACGGGATCATTTTTTACGATGCAGACGGCGACCTCTACACCTCGAGGTGGTTCGATCCGGCCACGAGGACGGTGAGCAACGCTCCGGAGCGGGTGACGGAGCACCTCCTGCGTTACCGGGGAGTTGTGAACGCCTCGGAAGGGGGATGGGGTAAAACAGGGCTCATATCCACGCCTTCAGGTCTCTTCATGGTCTCAAGCCACCACATCCTCAGCAATTCCGGGGAGGAGCATGGAGGCGGGACGCTCGTGATGGTGCGGGAGTACAGCCCAGTGGGGATATCCGGTCTTGAGGACCGGACCCACCTGAATTTCAGGTTCGTTCCGATCGAAGACCCGTCAATTGAAAAAGAGTGGAAGGACCTCCTCGTCTCCCAGCCCCTCGGTTCCCCGGTTGTCAGCAGGGCGACAGGCAGCGATATCATGGAAGGGTATGCGGTACTCCGGGACATCGACAACAGCCCGATCATCATCCTGAACGTCCATACGCCCAGGTTCCTGCACGAACAGGTCATCGCCACGATGGTCTTCCTTATCTGCTCCCTCCTGGTCATCGGGGCCGTGTACATCGTGATGGTCGAGTTCCTCATGCAGCGATACGTCCTGGCACCCCTCACCGGACTCGATGCATCGATTAAGCGAATTTCGCAGGAGCATGACCTCTCGGCGAGGCTGCCGGTGTCGGGGGACGACGAGGTATCGTCCATAAAAAACTCCTTCAACCTGTTGCTCGAAGAGGTCGAGGACCGTGAACGGGAGCTCCGGGAAAACAGGGAACAGCTCGGCGAGGCCAACCGCCGTGCAAACCTGTACCTCGATATCTACCTCGACGTGATGAGCTATGAGATATTCAACTCGACGGTTTCAATCCTCGGTTATGCCGACCTGATCGCGGAAAACGGGGGAGAAAAAGAGAAGGAGTATGCCGAAAAGATCCAGGCGATATCCAGGAGGGACCGGGGAGTCATACGAAACATCGGCATTATCTCAAGGATATACAAGAACCCACCGACTATCGGTCCCATCGACCCTGACCCCGTTGTACAGGCTGTCATCGAGAACAACCCGGGGATCGAGGTCAGTTATTCCGGTCCAGGGCGGTACGTCCTTGCCGACGGGATGCTCAGGCAGGTCTTTGAGAACCTCATCGAGAATGGTATCAAGTTCAGGAACGGCCCTGCAAGGATAAATATCACCGGGGAGGCCAGGGATGACGGCACCGTCCTGTTCTGTGTAACCGACCACGGCAAGGGGATACCCGACGCCCTCAAGGAGACCATATTTGACCGATTCAGGCCGGGATCAGGAGACCGGAGCAGTTACGGCCTCGGGCTTCATATTGTCAAGATGCTGGTCGAGGCATACGGCGGCCGGATATGGGCTCAGGACCGCGTGCCAGGCAGGCCTGAACAGGGAGCGGTCATCTGTTTCACCCTGAAAAGGGCCACGTAACACCCTGGATCGATGAACCTCCCGCCCATGAAGTATAATATTGCCGACGACTGTGGTTCCATCCGGGTATGGCAGAAAAGGGAACAGCCCAGGGGGTCTGACTCCGTGTTCTCCCCCCTGAATACTGCCCGTGGATTGTTATGAGGCTGAGATAATATCGTTTATCAGCCGTTTTGGGGAAGGATTGACGATGAACAGGACAAGGGTGTACTGCCTGTTGCGGCTCCGCCAACCACCTGGTAGCCGGGTCGATGAGGAATGGTCGCCCCGGACTTCGTGCATATCCCGCAGCAGCTACATAGGCGTCACCTCCACACCCTGAACGTTATCGTGCTCTGGCCGAAAAAATTCCAGAAAAAGGCGATAAACGTGGCTCCCGCCTTTGCAATAAGATAATGGAGGTCGAAAACCTCGACACCGAGCCAGATGACACCCGTGTTCAGGGCGAGGCCTGCAGCCGAGATTGCAAGAAATACCAGGCCTTGCCTGACAAACCTGCGGCTCACGTTGTGGAAGGTCAGCTTTTTGTTGAGGATGTAGCTGAAGATACCTCCCAGGGTATACGATATCCCTGCTGCGA
>CAZGXZ010000003.1:10741-26416 GCA_964530035.1 uncultured Methanoregulaceae archaeon | reverse complement strand
AAGGTACCAGAGCCCTGCGATCTCAGCCAGGAGGTAGAGGAGGCTCATGTCAAGGAGCGTTGCGAGTATCCCGATGACCAGGAACCCGGGAAGGTGGTCCAGGCACGAAACCGGGTGATGACCGATGGCGTGGTTAGAAGGGTATTCCGGCATTTTCATCACCCCAGGCAACCCCCTTGCAGTCGTAGAGGACCCCTCCTGATCCTCTTCCTGATGCCGGCGTGCTCCATTCACCTGCCGGAACCTCCCGGCATGCCCCGGCCACCCACGAGGAGATGGAGGACCCCCCGGTGCCCTGGAGGCCACCTCCTCCTCCCGTCATGAAGTAGCGGATATCGCCGCCCGATACAAGATCCCTGAACGAATCGATGGTAAGGATGGGGTCTGAGCCGGTAAACCCCCCGATGGCGATGGCGGGTGCCCCTGTGGCGATAATGAAATCCGCCGTCCCTGAGTTTGCAGCACCCATGCCGATGAGGTACTTTTCGCCGGTCCGGTGGGTCGTCAGGTAGGCATAGAGGGAGGCGGAGTCTGCCTGTTGCATGCCACCCGGTCCGCCACCTCCGTCCCGGGCAGCAAGGGATGGTCCCGCGACCGGGAGGGTGGCGCTTCCCGTAAAGAAAACCGGTGTGCATGACCACACCGCCGGGGCGATGAAGAGCAGTGAGACTCCCAGGACCGCTGCGGCCCGGGGCAGCCCCGGAGATACCCGCATGGGGATGAGGCGCACCACTGTCAGGACTGTCGTGCAGATGACCGTACCGATGAGGACAACAAGGGGCAACGGCCCGGAGAACCTCGCATCGTACATCATGAAGACCCACTGAGATACCCCGGTCGCGAGGACCGCCACGGGGAGCAGCCACCCGCGGACCCCCGGGGACCCGATTGACTGGTACATGGTCACCGCTCCAATCCCTACAAGGGCTGCAAGAGGTGGAGCGACCATGACGACATAGTAGGTGTGGTAGAACCCCTCGGTGAAGCTGAAGTAGAGGAGCTCGGGGACGATCCAGAGTACCATGGCCAGGGTGACTACTTCTCTCTCACCCAGACGTTGAAATGCCGTCCAGGTGGGTTTCCTGAGCCATGCGAGGAGGCCGATCAGGCCGAAGGGGAGGAGCCAGCTGATCTGGCCGGACATGCCGGCATCGCCCATGCGGAACAACCCCGGCTCCCCTCCGTCGTTCATCCCGCCAGGGCCGCGGCCGGACGGGCGGGAAGGGTCCATGCCGGGAGCGGAACCCGGGAAGGCAGAACGGTTTCCCCCGGGAGGCATCGAGCCGCCTGATACCTCCATGCGTCCCGATGGTCCACCGGTCCCGGCATTTCCAGGCACCATTCCATGACTGGTGGAGGTGCGTTCCCACCCGGCGGGCCGGTCGGAGCCGGGTATTCCGGGAGGAAGGCCTTCCCGGGACTGGTTCATCCCGGGAGTCGCATGTCCGTGTGCCCCGAACCCTCCAAACAAGCGGTGAAGCCCGTTGTACCCGAAGATAAGCTCCATCACTGAGTTGTCCTGGGTGCTCCCGATGTAGGGCCGATCCTCCACGGGCGTCATCTCCATGAAGGCCGCCCAGGAAAACGAGACCGCCAGGAGCACTACGAGGGCGATCGCGATATGGCCGCACCGTGTCCTCAAGGGGAGCCCATGGGCGAGGAGGTAGATGCCGAAGCAGGCCGGGACGACCACGAATGCCTCGATCATCTTGATGTTGAACCCGATGCCTATCAGGACTGCTGAAGCAAGGAGGTACCAGACTGATCCTTCCCTCCAGGCCCTGACTGCGGTCACTACCGACAGGAGCAGGACGAAGACCAGGAGCCCGTCCATGTTGTTGGTCCTGGCCACGGCGACAAGGATAGGCGTGACCGTAAGTGCCAGGGCCGAGATGATCCCGGCGGGTTTCCCAAACGGACGGGATACAACGTAGTACACAAGGATGACCGATCCCAGGGCCGCGATGGCCTGGGGGAGGATGAGGGACCAGCCCGAGTAGCCAAGGACTGCGGCCGATGCCGTCTGGACCCAGAGGGCGACCGGCGGCTTGTCGACCGTGACAAACCCGGCCGGGTCAAATGAGTTGAAGACGAGGAGGGCCGGGTTTTCCAGCATGCTCCGTACCGCTGCCGCATAGTAATGGTTTGAAAATCCCTCCTTTCCCAGGTCGGACAGGTACAGGAACGCGGCCAGGGCCAGGACAAGGACGAGGAGCAGGGAATCCCGGTTTTGACGGAGGATGGTGAGTGGTGCCATGGTGGGTGACCTTCGGCCGTAGTGACGTATTATATATCGTACAAAATGTAATGTTTGCTTTCCATTTATACCGAGCACTCATTGTCATCCTCCCTTAAAAAGAACCGCCACCACGACCGGTTGGAATGCACACCTTTCCGGTTGCAGGTTTGAGCAGTCCATCCGGTCCGCCAGGGTAATCCTCTGCTGCCCGCGGTAATCCGTTATGTTCTGGAAGGCTCTCCAGACGGTTCTTTCCTGGTTCCGGCGAATATTCATTGCTCAATGGAACACTATTGACGGCCAATGGTACCTACTCGCTTCCCTGGCCAGGGAAATATCCAACCAGGTCGTTGTTACTTTCAACCTGACGGACTTTTTGTTGCTATATACCCCGGAGATGAAAACGGGTGATGTTCTCTTCGGGGCAAACCCCCGGAACAACAAGGGAACAGGAGAATAACGTGAAAAAATCAACGGTAACCATCTGTATCCTCCTGGTGGCAGGATTCGTGCTGTCAGGACTGGCCGTCGCCCAGTTCATGGGGGGCAAGGGATCGTTCCATCCTGGTCCCAACCAGACGGCCGCGGGAAAGCCGCTCAAGGCAATGGAAAACGGTACCATGAAGATGGATATGCAGGGACGCGGAGGACCTGACTTCGCAGCAGCCGCGACAACGCTCGGGGTCACCGAGGATGCATTGAAATCCGCGCTTGGCACCGGGAACGGACAGGACAGACCTGACCTTGCATCAGCTGCGACAACGCTCGGGGTTACCGAGGACGCATTGAAATCCGCACTTGGCACCGGGAACGGACGTGGCCATGGCCCGTGCACCATGGATTATGCATCAATCGCTTCCAGTCTCGGGGTCTCCGAAGACGCGGTGAAAAGTGCGTTCTCGTCCAGCGGACAGGGCAGGCCTGACTTTGCCTCAATTGCCGGGACGCTCGGGGTGACCGAGGACGCCCTCAAGGCAGCAATGAAGCCGCCGCAACCTCCACAGACATCCTGAACAAGGCGCACCTCCCCTCAGGGACCTTTTTTTAACGGCACGGCCGGACCCCCGGAAACCCTTCACCCTCCCGGGGGTTCCCCTTACGGCCGGGAACAGGTATGGATGGAGCGGGTTTCACGGTTTTGAGAGCTCATCCCGGACCCGGTCAAGACAGGCCAGGAACTCTTGCACGGAACCGAACCGTTCCTCCGGGTCAGCTTTCAGGCACCGGGATACCAACCCGTCAAACGGGGCGAGTGCGGGTGAGCACTCCGAAGGAAGGGTATAGGCATTTTTCCTGACCGCGAGGAACATCTCGCCCGCACCCTGTTTGAGGTACGGAGGCTGGCCGCACAGGGCTTCGTACAGAAGGACACCCAGCTGATAGATATCGGTCCTCGTGTCCCTCGCACCGTACTCTTCCGGAGCCAGCTGCTCCGGAGCAGCGTAATGCAGCGAGAAACTGGCGTTTTTCGTGACTTCTGCCCGGGTCACGGAGCGGGAGAGCCCCCAGTCGGTCAGCTTCGCCCGCCCGTCGTCGGTGAGGAGAACATTGCCGGGCTTGATGTCGCCATGGATGATCCCTTTCCCATGGGCATAGAGGAGGGCTTCTGCGATATCCTTTGTTACTGAAACGGCGTACCCGGGAGACAACGGGTAGGTGAGGTCGCAAAGCGACCGTTTCAGGTACTCCATCTCGACGAACGGGACCGGGAAGATGTTCTGGTCATAGACCTCGACGATGTTTTCATGGTGGAGTTCCCTCCATGTCGACATCTCGTTGAGAAACGTCCTTCCGCTCATCTCGTCGAGGGAGAAGGGGATCTTTACCGCGACCTGCCGGTTCGTTCCTGAACGGGTCGCGAGGTAGACGACCGCGAGCCCCCCGGTCCCGACGACGCTCACGTCGTGGTACCGGGAGAGGAGGCTCACGGGGAATGACGAGGGCACCCCTCTGGGAAGCGATATGGTCATATCTGCAGGAGAGGGCCCGGAACTGCCACGGGGCCCTGACCTCCCTGTCAGCTGGTGGGTTACCAGGGAGAGGACAACACCCGGGAGGTACATGAGGGAGATGGAAAGGAGGGTGGACTCAAGGAAACGGTACCCCGGGATGAGGGTCATCAGGATTGCCACGAATGCAAAAAAGATATGGGCGTACTGGGCGGGAGGGATAGGGCGGTCCCTGAACAGGGAGACCGCCTGAGCAGTCGAGGAGAACAGGAGATACATCTGGATGCCGAGCAGTGCTGTTGCGGTATCAGCGGCGGGTTCAGGGGGACCTCCGCGGACAGGCAGGTACAGGACGCCCAGGACCAGGAGAACGGCACTGGCCGCATGACCAACGGCAAGCCAGGCCCGGATATTCCCTGCTGCTTCATAGGAATAGGTCGCGCCTATCCGGTACCCGGTGTACAGGATGCCCAGGAAGATCAGGAGGATTATGCCGGTTGAAACTGCAACCCCGGTGATGGAGTCACTCCTGAGCGGGTTCCCTGACTGGCCTCCCGCCCTCCCGTCCAACGGCCAGGGGCCGGAAAGGTTCGGGCGTCCGTTTGAGGCAGTATGGTTGACCTCCCTGGAGGGAGGGGGGAGCTGACTGCTGCCCGGGTCGAAAGATGGGGATGCGGGGGGGTGCCCGGGTGGGAAGACCGGGTTGTCCAGCCTGGGAAGAGCAAGGGAACCATTCTCACGCGATTCCTGTGGAGCACCTGCTGCAAGTGCCGTCCCTGCGATTATCAGGACGGCGAGTATGATCTGGATGAACAGGCAGGTCTTCATACCGGGGCTTTTCAGGTATCGGAGGTTCCTCTGTCAGTCTGCTCCGTTGTCGAGGAAGATAAACCGTGCCAGGAGGTTCCCTGTGCCAAGAATGATGGTATCCCCGTCATGGACCTCGTACCGCTTTCCTGCGGTCAACGGCTTCATATTGACGAACGTCCCCGAGGTGCTCCCGCAGTCCTCTATCTCCCAGCAGGTCCCGTGGTGGATTCTGCAATGTGGGCGGGAGACCCGGGACACTGATTTATACTCCGGGGAAAGCTCGAAACAGGAGTCATGCGGCCGTGTTGCCCCCGGGTCAGCCCGGCCTATGGATGTTGTCCCGGTATCCAGGGGAATGATGGTGCCCTCCTGGGTACCGGAGGCGAGGTAGAGGCAGGCCCCCCGTTTCCCGGCCTGCTCACCAACTTGTGCCCGTACTTCCTGGAGGCGGCCGGCGAGCTCAGAGCTCGGGACTGATAGGGGGACTTTTGAAAACATTGAAAGGTTCGTAATTATCGCCTCCATTCCACCCCGTGCAATGGAGTATTTCCAGACCGGGTGGATCCCGGTCATGGTCTCGGAGCTCAGACCGGCCTCCTTCCTGACGAGGCCTGCGAGGAGCAGCTTGTCCATGTGTTTCCTCGTGTTTTCGTAACTGGTCTTCGTGACCGACGTGATCTCTTTCAGGTCCATCGGTCTGTTCTCGAGGGCGGTCAGGATCTGGAGCCGGGTGGGACTGGCAAGAGCATTGAGGTACTCGGATATCTCGACCAGGTATCCGGGGTCCTGGGATGCCTGGATGGTCCTGTCGGTCATGGGTGCGTCCCGGTGTACTACAAAAACGGGTAAAGGTATATGGTTTCTCCCCGGCAGGCGCCGGGAAGCGTCTCAGGAAACGGGATATTCCGTCTCACCCGGACCCGTTGCGGTACGTCCAGGGCCATTGTGATTATTTTCTGATCGCGTCCTTCATCTGGTTGTATTCCTCGAGGGTTATCTCTCCCTTCGCAAGCCGGGTATTGAGTATGGCAAGGGCCGAGCCGGCCGGACTCTCCTCTCCCTGCCGGGGGGCTGTCCTGTGACCGGTCCGCCTGAGGATACCAAGGACCCGTCCGACCCAGTCATCCCTCCCGAGCTCCTCGTTCAATGAACGGTCAAGCCACACGGCGGTGATACCCGATGCAAGCGCCGACAGGAACGAAATGACCATCGCCATGGTCCGTGTCGCTGCATCAAGGTCTTTTCCGTACAGGGAGAGTACGAGGGGTGTGAGGATGAGGGTGAGGAGGGCCACAACCTGGTGGATGCGGACCGTCCGTGCGAATGCCCGGTTGATAAAGGAGCCGACCGCGAGCGCCAGCGCCGAAAGGGCGAGGTATGACATGAGGAAGAGCGCGACAAGGGTTATGATGGTGGCAGGACCGCTCCCGGCTCCGGCCAGGCTGCTGAACATCTTCTGGACGGTCAGCAGGGCGAGTATCAGCCCGAAACCACAGACCACCAGAATAGCCGAGGCGATCATCCGCTGCCGGTCCTCGACGGGGTACAGCATCCTCCCGAGGCCAAAGTGGTCATGGAAGACCAGGAGTCCGAGGGGGATGAACGACAGGAGCAGGATCACCAGGGTCAAGAGAAACCCTGGAAGATTCACTGAGTCCGGTCCTGCTACAGGCTGTACAGGTTGCGAAGGTGTGGGCACGGTCGTCTGGGGGACCGGTGTGGGGGTCTCCGTCACGGTCGAGGAGTGGAGGGGAGAGCTTCCTGACAGGACGACATTTGCCTCCCGGAGGAACTCCGACCCCGGGACGATGCCGCCGGCACTCCCCTCGGTAACCCTGAGCACGGTCTTCTTACCGGTGGAGGTTACCTGGGGGACGGTCCCGGTGAGGTTCACCGCGAGTGCCATCGTGACTGACTTCGGGTAGGAGAGGTCCCAGCCCTGGATGTTCAGGTTTTTTCCTGCATCGGTTGTGGGAGGACTGGGAAAACCGTCCTGGAGCTTGATATAGGACCATCTGGCGTTTTCAAGGTCCGTATTCATGTGAAGGGTGTCGTCGCTCGGGAACGTCTCCCCTCCTTCGGGGAAGAACGTGATGCCAAATGCCACCTTGACCTCCTCCGGCGGGTCCTGGCCGGATATGAGGTTTCCTGCAGGACTGATGGTGAGGTCCTTGACCGCGATGGAACCCGACGCCGCCTGGAAAAAAAGAACCAGTACGAACAGAACGCAGAGGTACCGTGGAATCCTGGTCATAGTCAATCTGTATGTGCGACGTCCCTGTGGATTAAGATATCAGGTCATGTCACTGTGGGAACGATAGGGATGGCTCCACGTCAGGATGGCACAGCTTCTCCTGGACGCAGGTTTTCCTGACCCTAAGCGGGACCCACGGTAGACGTTTCTAAAGGACCTTTTCCCTGCAGTCAGGCCAGGCTATTTTCCCAGGTATGGAGAGGGGGGACCCGGGTCATTCCTGGACAGGGATATAGATCTCGGTGAGGAGCTCCCCGGGTGGTACCATCGCCGGGTCGTTCGTGTACACCTCGCGTACCGGGCCGCTGATACACAGCCGTTTTTCCGCTATCCATGCAAAGACACGGAGGTAGGTAGGCTCGCAGGTCTCGTACGGCCCCTTGTGCACGGCATGCACCATCCTCCCGCCGGGAAGGTCATACGACCGTATCTCGTCTGTCTCCACGACCCGCCCGGAAACCGGCCAGGCGACTTCGACACGGGCGTTCTGTTTTTCCATTGCGGCTTTAACCTCCTCGGGGGATGTCTCATGACATATGAACACGGGAGGGCCGGTGACGGTGACCTGGTGCGAGGCGATGTGGTTGTAGATAGTCGTGATCAACCCGGGAATAAGGCGGTAATCCCCGGCCTGCGTCATACCAAGGACCTTCTGCGCCGGAAGGTCGACGAGGGTAATTTCATCGGTCATACCATTCAGTCTGTGTATGTACCATTTGTAAAAGCATGATGGGCATGAGGGGTGAAAGTGACGGGCAGGTAAACGTCCCTCATGGGGATTACCCGGCAACAGGAGGACCCGGGACAGGATCAGCCGGAGAAAAAACCCGGCTGGTGTTACCACCGCCCGACCGTCGCCGCAATGATATCCTGCATGGTCTTCGTCCCGATACGGACGTTCCCGGGAAGGCTGTTGACTGCCATCCAGTTGTTGAGGGCAAGGGCGATGGTGAGTATCTCACGGCGGCTGCTGGTAGCGCGGAGGATGAAACCGCAGATATCGTCCTTGTCGAGGATCCTCACCCCGTACGCATGCTCTATCATGAGGAGGTGCTGCATGATCTCCTCCATGAGGTCATCAGTCATTCCGTTCCTCCATGGTGATGGACCCCCTTCCCCCTGGACCAGCAGGGCATGCCCGGATCCTTATCTGTCCATTCATTTGTGTCCTGATCGCGCAACGGCCTTTACCCTGACCGGTTATTTGGAGATCTTCTGCATGGCGACAGGTATTGACTTCTAAAAAATGGCAAATATTAGTTTTTTCCATGATCCTATGACGATTTGCAGCCTGTTTTGTATTAGCGGGTGGCAGGTTTTCTCCCTTTTTTATCCCTGGATATGACTCTCGAATGCGAATCAAAGGGCTGGACAACCTTAATTACTAAATCATATATATACTTTCTTCAATAAGTATTTATAGAGTTATCAGGTAATGATTCAAACGTATATGGAAGCAGTAAACATCAATCGCCAGGAGAAAACGGGCATTCACCGTATTGATGAATTTTTTTCACTGTGCGAGATGAACCTCATGCTTGACTTCCTGCGGAAGCATGGAAACCCGGCAGAGTGGTCTTCCGAAGTGCTGGATTCGTTTATCACCCAGTGGGAGACACTCCCGGCCGGCCAGGGAACGTAGTCCCGGTCAGTACCCATAATCATTTTTTAAAAGGGGGATCTGCAGGAAGGATGCAATTCCCCGGCACTATTCCTGGCTCCGTGGCTTTTCTCCCCGAAAGTATAACCTGCTGGTGACGAACTTCCTGGAGGTCGCACCCTGCCGCCACGGGAACCGGAACTTCCGGCAGGGAGAGGTGTGCGCAGGGAAAAAACAGGTGGAGCTATTGACTTAAAAGAGGTCCTTCACCTGTTCGCCGTTATTGATCTTGTTCGCGGTTGTGTATGCGTCATAAATGGCATACAACGTGACAACGATGGCGAATATGCCGATAAGGTAGGCAAGGATGATAACACCGACCAGGAGGACGATCCCTTTTTTCCACTGGCCGTTGTACATCTGGCCGACACCGCAGAGGAGCAGGGACAGCACCGCGGCAATAATCGGGTTTTGGTCTGTTTTGGTTGCTGGGCCGCAACGGGGGGCTGGGCCTGGTAGGCAGGGGGAGGTGCGGTCTGTCCTGCAGAGGCCTGTTCTATCCTGTTCCCGCATTTTTCACAGAACACTTCATCAGCCGATACAGGGTCTCCGCAGTTTTCGCAAAAGCGAGCAGCCATATATTTTACTTTTCCATCCTTCAATTAAAAGATATGCCCGAAAGGAAGGGCCGGGGACTCTCTCAAGCCTTCAAGGCCTAAAAGCCCATCTTCATTCCCCGCCTCGCCTCTCCAGGCACCAGGACCTTGTCGCTCAGCGCAGATCCCGCCCGCATGCCCTTTTCCGCCGGGAATGGGTCGACCCTTGTTGAAGATTCATCCGGGGCGTGATCATGGGAATTATCAGGCCTCACATCCGTGAGTCTTTGCGAAGGTCCAGGCCACATGCCGGACAGAACCGGGTGCCTTCAGGGATATCCTCTCCGCAGGCAGGGCAGGACAATGGTCCGCCGGCTGGATGCCCTGTTGAAGCGTCCTGCCGGGAACCGCAGTGGATGCAGAACCGTGAGCCATCAGGGGTGCTTTTTCCGCACTGAGCGCATATCCTGCCTGGACCTTCGGTTGTTTCCCGCACGGCCGCATGGTGTTCCTTCATGCCGAGGATGTCAAGGCCGCACATGTTACAGAACCGTGCACCGGGCCTGGCAGGCGAACCGCACTTCGGACAGGTCTCCTGGACCATAGATGACAGAGGCAGCGGCTCCGTCGGCTCCCCCCGTGCCGAGAACTTCGCACAGGCCGGGTGGTTTTCAGCCCTGGCGATGTTCCGGTGGGCCATCCACCATCCGAACGGTACCACGAACAGGCCGACGACGACAAGTCCTGCGAGATTTCCAAAGAAGAGGAGCCCGTTGAAGGCTGCGTGCATGAGGATCCCTCCCGCAAGGCCTCCGCCCAACAGCACCGGCCATTCTGAACGGGGCCGGAACTTTGCGACCCCGAGGGCATACCCCCAGAAGACGGCAAAAAGGGCATGGCCAGGGACGGATAGGAACGCCCGGAGAAGGCCGGTCTCGAACCCGCCCACCATGACATAGAAGATGTTTTCAACCGTCGCGAACCCGAGTGCCGCGGCGACCGCATACACGATCCCGTCCACGGGCTCATCGAACTCCCGGTCCCGGAAGACCGTCAGGTACACCACCAGGAATTTCATTGATTCTTCGACGACAGGTGCTGCGACCACCGTGGATAGGAACCCTTCCGGGAAGGGCAGTTCAAGGAGGACTGCGGGAACCGTTGCCAGGGCCCCGTACAGGAACACCTTCACGACATACGTGAGGGGTTCAGGTTCGTACCGGTCGCGGTGGTAGAAATACCAGAGGACGAAGATGCCCGGGGCGATGGCGAGGACCAGCAGGGGGATCATGGATGATTCCCGTTACACAGGTTTCGTAATAATGCATTCGGCGCAACAGGTGGGAATATCGTCTCCGAATCTGAAGGAACGGGAATTTTTTCCATTCTCGATACCTATATAGCATTTTTTTTACATAGGGATAATGCGCTTTCCCATGGTGCACGATATTTTCATCAGCTACCCCTCCGAGAACAAGGCGGTGGCGGATACGATATGCGCCAGCCTCGAACAGCAGCAGTACCGCTGCTGGATGGCACCGAGGGACATCCTCCCGGGACAGAACTTTGCAGAGGCGCTCTACGACGCCATCGATTCGAGCCGGATATTCGTCCTCGTCTTTTCCGACATCACGAACAAGTCCCCGCACATCATGAGCGAGGTCCAGCGGGCCTTTAACAACAACATCGTCATCATCCCCTTCCGGGTCGAGGCCGTGGAGCCCTCGAAAGCGTTGCAGTACTATATCGGAACCGCTCACTGGCTCGATGCCTTCACACCCCCGCTTGAGGAACAGGTCGAGAAGCTCCAGAAGGTGGTTGCCATATTCCTCGACAGGAGCAACGTGGCCTGGGAGGACCAGGTCAAGGTCCAGGACGGGGAAGAGGTTGCCGCGCCCGTTGAGGTTCACCCTGCCATGTCCCCTCCGGCAGGACACCCCTCCGGACAGGAGCAGGAAGAGCCCCGGGGACCTTCCGTCCAGGAACCCCGGCACGAGCCGGAAACCGCCAGGTTCTGCACGGCCTGCAGCACCCCTCTCAAGCCTGGCGCCAGGTTCTGCGTGAAATGCGGCCATACTATCACCGCCAGGGAGTCAGGAACCCACTCCCAGGGCAGGCCGGTCACCGTTTTTTCGCAACCCCTCTGTCCGTCCTGCAAAAAGCCCCTGAAGCCGGGGGCGGCGTTCTGCGGCCGGTGTGGCAGCAAGGTCGGGGCAGGCACTTCAAATGCGCCGCCCCGGGGGCCCGTATGCCCGTCATGTCACAACCCGGTCAGGGTCGGGTCACGGTTCTGCAGCCGGTGCGGGAAGTCGTTGTGACCGTGTTCCTCCCTGCAGTGAGTCCTTCATGATAACAACACTGATTCCATCACCGTACCCTGCTCCGGGAGAACGGTGAACCGGTTTCATACCTTCGGGCCCATGAATATCCCTAATGGGAACAGGGAATACCATCCAGTCTTTTTTGCTATCATATTCGAGATTTTTCTTTCATATCGTTCCGGTGTTTCCCGGGGAGGATACTCGCAAAGGGCATCCCTGGAAGGGCACCTCCATGAAATCCGGGTATGCTGGAGGCACTTTTATTCGAATAATGAATCTTACCGTCCTTTTTTGTTAAAAAAAGCATTGTTCAGCCGATTCGATAAAATCGGGAGATCAAAGTTCATTATTACGGGGGCTGGTGCTTTCCTGAGATATCCTGTCAGAAATATCCCGCAGGACCAGATAGATCTCGGAAGGACCTCCCCCTCCCTGGCGTGTAATCAGGCTGATATGAGATTCAAGCCAGACATATTCCCCGGATTTGTGGTTAATCCTTGTAAGAATGGTCGTTTTTTTCAGTCCTGTCAACAGCATGGTGTATATGTTCTTGATGGTGTCCTTTTCATCAGGGTGGATGAAATCCAGAACAGATCTCCCGATGAGTTCCAGGGGGTAATACCCTGTAATCGTGATAACAGAGGGGGATACATAGAGGAAAACTCCATTTGTGGACACCCGTGCAATAATATCAGATGACTGCTCGGCAAGGAGCCGGAAATTCTCCTCGCTTCGGATCAGGGCAAACTGCAGCCTCTTCACGTCGGTGATATCCAAGGATAGCCCGCCGATACAGGGGTTGCCAGTGGCCTGCATGAGAGGAAATTTATATGTGGCAAAGTGGTGCGGAGAACCGTCGAGCTCGAATATTTCTTCTTTGTGAAGGAAATCGCCCTCTTGCATTACAAGCACGGATGACTCCTCACGCGATACCTGTCCTGCCTGGTCCGGCGGATAGAGCTCATCATTCCGGCGATAGAGGATCTCTTTCATCGGGCGGTTGAAAATGCGTTCAATCGACCGGGAAGCATAGGTCATCCTGAGTTCATGGTCCTTAACAAAAACAATCCCGGGAAAATGTTCAATGAACTGCCTGAACCGCTCTTCACTGTTCATGAGGGCAAGTTCCGCTTCCTTCCTCTGCGTGATGTCGTGGACCTGGCATACCAGTCGGAAGACGGTTCCCCGGATATCAGCAAGTGGCGAAATACTGAACCAGCCAAAGGCATTTCTCCCTGAACGTGTGACGACCCGCGCTTCGAATGAAAGCACTTTGCTCTCCCTGACCACATATTTTTCCAGGCTTTTTTCTACCAGGTATACATCATCGGGATGAATGAACTCGGCAAGCGTCTTTCCGAGCATCTCCTCTGGGCTGAACCCGGTAAATGCAGCCATTGCCTTGTTGACTCCTGTGCATGTCCCGTCCACCGTTGTTTCCAGGGTCCCGACGGCTGCATGTTCAAAAATCCTCCTGAAACGTTCTTCATTCTCTTTCAGGGCGGTTGCATACCTCTCGCGTTCCGTGATGTCTTCGGCTATGACTGAGATCGCCGTTTTCAGAGGGGCCAGAAAGATATGCGCAATGGTGACGGAAAAGAACCTTTCGTTTCCTGCTATATTTCTCCGTATTGTCGTCCTGCAGACTTTCTTTGAAGGTGAAGACTCCAGTGCGCCGGCGATCTCCGGGTCGTCGGTTATGGAGAGCCTGACGGAATTGATCCTGATGCCAAGGAGGGACTCGCGGCTCTTCTGCTCGAACTGGAGCAGGTTGTCATTCACGTACAGGATCCTGAGGTCCTTGTCAAGGATGATGATGAAGTCTGATGAATAGTTCAGGATGGAGGAGAGCGGAATGGTGTCAGACAGGTAGTATTTTTTTGCCATGCCCTGCTGTCGCATTTCCACCTGCTTGGAATGGTACAGGATGTCAAGGTAGCGGGCGGTCGTGTTCCTGTTAATCCCCAGGGAACAGGCTATTTCACCAATGTTCATGGGTTTTCCATTCTTTTTCAGGACTTCCCTGATCCGTTCCTGTACCTGGTCATTGCCTAGCAATACCCATCACTCATTCCCGATAATGATAGATAACGATGCAATGCAATTTGAGTATATATAGTTGATTATTTTGCATTGCAATTTGCAACGATGTATATATGGGCACGTTTTCATCCGCTTCCTAATCATTCTGGAGTTGATGGGATTGGAAAATAACCACGGTGATTGTGAGAGGTATTGTGACCCCGGAAAAGAGTCCAGTCTGGCCATTCAGGCTGCAATTGATGCCATGGGAATATCTCTCTTCAGTCTTCATCCCGACCTGACCATTTCTTCCATGAACCGTTCCGCGGAGCACATGGCGGGGAGACCCCCCGATGCCTGTATAGGAAAGTACTGCAATCTTATTATTGGCAATTTTGAGAACGGCAGTGGTGATGTTGTAACACAGGCGGTCATCACGGCCATGCCCCAGACCGGAGAAGGGGTCCTGAGCCGGAACGGTTTTTCCAACCCGGTAAAATATGCGGTTTCCCCGATAAAAAGCACCAAGGGGGATGTGACCGGTGTGATCAAGGTGCTGGTCGACCAGAAGGACCAGAAAACGGCCCTCGGTGTTTTTACCAGGCTCGCAGAGGATATACGCGACGGGAATTTTTCGGCACGAGCCGATCCGGCTCAAATGTCAGGAGATTTCAAGGTTATGGCAGAGGCAGTGAACAGCATCCTGGATACCCTGACAATTCCTATCGGACAGATAGGAAATACCATTCACCAGATCAGCAGTGGCGAGGTACCAGGGATGATTCCTGTTACGTGCCCCGGTCCCCTCGGTACTGCTGCAACGGATATCAACAACCTTATCAGCCTGATCCAGACCAGGAACCAGGACATAGCAAACCTGTCGCTGGCGCTTGAACGGGGGGACCTTTCAGGACGTCTCGACGATACGAAGTATGCCGGTGCGAACGGGAAACTCATCCGGGAGATCAACGCCCTTCTTGAAGCGATAATTGCACCCTTTAACATTGCCGTGAGCTACATCGGCCAGATCTCTGCTGGCACGCTCCCGGAAAGCATCTCCAGAGAGTACCCCGGGGAGTATGGACGGCTCGTCAGGGGACTGAACGACCTGACGAACGTTGTCAACATGAGGAACGCGGACCTCAAAATGCTGACCGAAGCGGCGGTCAGGGGGGACCTCGCGACACGGGTGGACACAACGAAATATCCCGGCTATAATGGTAAAATGCTCGACGGTGTCAATAATGTCCTTGACGCGGTTATCACTCCGATGAGAATGGCGGCCCGATACATCGAGATGATTAGCAACGGGGAGATCCCCTCCCCTATCACGGATACCTACCAGGGTGATTTCAACGAGATCAGGACAAACCTCAACCTGCTGATAAAAACCGTCCTGATGCGGAACGAGGACATCAGGATGCTGACAACGGCGGCCCACGAAGGCAGGCTGTCGGTCCGTGCTGATGTTACCAAGTACTCCGGTGCGAACGGGAAGATGATAGAGGGTATCAACGGCATGCTTGACATCATGGCCGCTCCCGTCCAGGAAACTCTGCGTCTCTCGAAGGAATATGCAAACTGCAACTTCACTGCCCGCATGGACGACAGGCTTGAGTTTTCCGGCGACTTCCGGGCCCTGAAGGAGGCCCTTGAAAACATCGGCTCCAAGGTGTCCGAAGCGGTCGGGGAGATATCCCGGGTGTCGGAAAACTATTCCAAGGGACACCTTGAGACCCGTTTCAACGAAAAACTTGAAATCAAGGGTGATTTTGTCATCATCAGGGACTCCCTGAACAATATCGGCCAGGGGATTTCTGATGTCCTGTCGCATATCTCACGTCAGGTCAATGAGCTTGCCGCAGGGGCCGAGGAGGCCCATGC
>CAZGXZ010000003.1:0-10731 GCA_964530035.1 uncultured Methanoregulaceae archaeon | reverse complement strand
GGCGCGGTACAGGTCTCCAAGAGTTCCCAGGCGGTCAGCCTGAATGCCGAAAACTGCGACTCCGAACTGAGCCAGACCCTCAAGGCGATGGAAGACCTTTCCAGAACCGTTTCCGAGGTCGCACAGAAGACAGATGCCATCGCAAAAATGGCCCTCAGTACCAATGTCCTCTCGGAACAGGGTGCGGGAGCCGCGGAGGCGGTCGAAAAGGAAATGGCGGGGATTACCCGGGCGACCTCTGATGTAAACTCGATAATCCAGGAGATAAAGTCCCAGATGGATCAGATCGGGAAAATCATCGGGCTGATCTCCGACCTGGCAAGCCAGACCAACCTCCTTGCACTGAACGCTGCGATCGAGGCGGCACGGGCCGGAGATGCCGGGAGAGGATTTGCCGTCGTGGCGACCGAGGTCAAGTCGCTTGCGCAGGAGTCACGGTCATCTGCCGAAGAGATTGCCGATATGATAAGTCTGCTCCAGAAACAGTCCGAGAAAGCAAACGACGCCATTAAAATTGCTGAAAACGAGGTTAAAAAGGGGAATGCCGCACTTACGGACACCCTGAAGATATTCAACCAGATGAACTCATCGCTCGGTGAGATCTCGGCCACGATAGTTGGTGTCGCAGCTGCCACGGAGGAACAGGCCTCGTCCCTCCATGAGATAACCGCCACGGTGAATGAAGTGTCCGGGCTTGTCAGGTCAACGGCCCGTGAGGCGGGGGAGTCCGCGGCTGCCAGTGAGGAGGCCTCTGCGGCCGTCGAGCAGATAACCAATGTCATAGGGAACGTGAACACCATCGTGGACAGCGTCTCCAGGAGCATTTCAAGGTTCACCTATTGAAGGGCAGCATATGGCGTTAACTGAAGAACTGGTCAATTCCGCAGGTCCTGCCGGGGAGACTATCCAGGTCGTGGAGTTTCTCATGGGCAATGACCATTATGCGATCAATCTCTTTGATGTCAGGGAAGTGGTGGATTCAACCCAAATCACCGCTCTCCCTGATTATCCCACCCATATCCGGGGTGTGATTGACCTCCGAGGAGAGATTACCACCATCGTCGACATGAAGGAAACATTGAGACTGCCCATCGGTTCCACCCAACACGGGGCCGGTAACAGGACGTCCCGCATCATTGTCCTCGATGAAGCTATCAGCAGGTCAAAAACGGGTCTTCTGGTAGACGAGGTCCTTTCGGTATCCACCTACTTAAAAGACATCGTTGATACAACAAGGAGACTGAATGATGGAAAGGGGAGCCATATTGCGGGGATAATCCGGCGGAAAAACCGGGTGAAGGAACATGACAAGACGAATCTCATCATCTGGCTCGACATACGGGCCATCCTGGATTCGATGGGTCTCGCCGGAAAAGGGATGAACAGCGGTACAGTAGGCCTGAAGGCCGGGGCCACGTAACCATGTATTGGTGAGGCTCCGCCGGGGCAGGAGCGGGGATGCGTACCATCTTCGTTTCTTTCCGGATGCCCTGGAAAAGGTCAGGCAGGGGCTTCACCAGGAAAAGAACAGGGAGGTGTTCCATGAAATGATCTCTGTACTCTATGTTGAGGATGATGCGGACCTTATCGAGATTACAAGGTTCTTTCTTGAAATGTCCCAGGAGATCGTCCTCACAGGCTGTACCGTGCCTTTCGATGTGGCAGTCCTGTTGAGACAGCAGCATTTCGATGTACTGGTGATTGATTACGAAATGCCAGGGAAAAACGGAATAGACCTGCTGGTTGAGATCAAGGCAGGCGGGAATGGCACGCCGGTCATTCTTTTCACCGGAAATGACCGCGATGAGATCATAGCCAGAGCATTCGGTGCCGGTGCGGACTACTGTCTCCTGAAGGGAGGAGGAGAGCCCCGGCAGCAGTTTGCTGAGCTGCAGCGGTTGATACGGCTCTTATATGACAACGCAATGGCAGGAGAGATCATGGTCAAACATGAGCCAGTCCTTGTAAAACCATGAAAGACAATCCGTGCACCATTCCTCCTGAAAAAAAAATCCGAATGGTCCGGGAAAAGATCATAAAATAGAGTTACAGATAAGCATTCCTGTATTTCAGGACGCTTATTGAAAGGGACAGACCTAGGAGACCTTGAACTTTGACATCTCCTTGGACACGCTGTCCACGATGACGTTCACGTTCCCGATGATCTTGCTTATCTGGTCTATTGCTGCCGATGACTCCTCGCTCGCCGCTGCAGCATCGACCGCTTCCCGTGCCGTACCCTGGATGGCTCCTGTCATCTCGTGGACGCTTGCCGTGATTTCCTCGACCGAGGCAGCCTGTTCCTCTGCAGAGCTGGCGACATCCTCGATGTTCCTGGTGATCTCCTCGATGGACTTCACGATCATGTTGAAGGCATCGAGGGTCTCGGTAAGGGTGGCACTTCCTTCCTTGACCGTTTTGCCGGCTTCTGCAGCTGCACCGGCGGCAGCCCGGGTCTTTTGCTCGAGGGTCCCGATCATCTCCGCGATGTTCTCTGCCGAAGCCCGCGACTCCTGGGCGAGGGACTTGACCTCGGTCGCCACGACGGCAAAGCCTCTTCCGGCATCCCCTGCCCGTGCCGCCTCGATCGCAGCGTTCAGTGCAAGGAGGTTGGTCTGGTTGGCAAGGTCGGTGATGAGACCGACGATCTTTCCGATCCGGTTCATCTCGGCATTGATCTCGTTCACGATGTTCTCGACATCGGCGGCGTTCTGAGTGATGCCCGCCATGCCGGCGTCTGCCTGCCGTGCCAGTTCAGCTCCCTTCTTCGAGAGGCTGTTGGCATCGACCGCAAGCCTCGAGACCGACTCCGTCTTGGTCGCGACGTCCTGGACCGTCGAGGAGAGGTCCTCCATGGCCTTGAGGACCTGTTTGGCGCCTTCGTCGCCCCGCTCGGCATTGGTGCTGACACCGGCGGCATTCTTCGCGACCTGTGCCGACCCGGAGGCAACCTCCTCGATTGAGGCGTTTGCCTCCTCGGCGGACGAAGCAAGGTCGATCACCTGGCGGTTGATATGGTTGACCGCGGCTGAAACGGAGATACCGATATTATTCAGCGCCTCCTTGAAGACAATCCAGTCGCCGGCTACGGCGAGAGAGGGATCCACCCTTGCAGAGAAGTTCGTATTCGCAAACTCCTTGGACACTCTGAGGGCTTCATTCACCGGCGCCATGACCGAGTCAAGGGTCCGGTTCACACCATCGATGATCTTCCTGTATTCTCCGCTGTGCCTGGATGCATCTGCCCGTTTCTTGAGATTGCCCTCATCGGCTGCCTTTGCAAGCATGTTGGCGTCCTCGACGAGAAGATTAAGGGCGCCGAGCGTCCGGATGAAACCAGGGACGAGCCGGTCATTCTCCGAGCGTCTCCCTATTTTCTTGTAGGCATCAAACTCTCCCACATCCCCGTTTCCAATCCTTTCAACAGAATCGGCGATATGGTTGACCCGTTCCCGGACAAGGTTCACATGGGTCTTGACTTCGGCAAATATCCCCTGGTAGTTCCCTTCAACACCCCGGGTGTGGTCATTGACTGCCATCCTTGCAAGGGTTTCATTTGCTTCAACAAGCCCTTTTAGTCCATCGATACAGTTATTGAGGTTCGTTTTGAGGATATTGAAGTCCCCGTTGTAGGTATCAGTGATCTTCGGAGGAATGGTGCCCTTTGAGATCTGATCGATATAATCAGCGGCCACTTTCAGGGGACTGATGACAGAGTCAAGGGTTATATTCACTCCTTCGACGATCTTCCTGTATCCACCGTTATGTTTAGAGACATCAGCCCGGGTGGCGAGTCTTCCTTCAACTGCCGCTTTTGAGAGGTTGTTTGTGTCCTCGATGAGCCGTTCGAGAGCGGTTTTTACCTCGCTCAGGCTGTTGTTGGTGACCTGGAACTCGTCCCGTGCCTCCCTCGTATCAGCCGAAGCATCTTCAAGCGTGAGTTCCAGGGCGAAATCCCCATGGGCGAGAAGGTCGAGGTTCTTTCCGAGTGTCTGGAGGTACCGGGTCGTATACTCGGCGAGTTCCCGGGCGGCGGCATCCTTCTTACGCTTTTCCGTGTTGTCGTTGTACACGGCCATGAGGCTTACGATCTCCCCGCTCGAATCAAGGAGCGGGATCGTGTGCTGTTCAAGATAATGGATCCCTGAAGGGAACTGGACGACGACATCCCCGGTCACGCCCTGCTTTGTCTCGAGCGCCTCCTTGATGCCGTGGCCGCTCTTTTCGAGGATCTTGAAGTCGTGTGCACTCATAGCCTCGAGCTGGGCCTTGGTGTACCCGCTCATCATCGGGAAAGCATCGTTTGCCAGCTTGATCTTGAGCTTCTTGGTCATGATAAGGAGCGGCTGCGGGTTCTGCATGACCATGGTAAGGGCAAGCTGCCGCTGTTTTTCGACCTCGTGGGTCTGGCGGCTGACCTCCTCGTTTCTGGCGGTCATCTCCCGGTGCTCCTGGATCTCTCTCTTTATTGCCGGGAGGAGGCGGGAATAGTTCCCCTTGACAATGAAGTCCTTGGCACCGGCTTTCATCACGTTGACCGCCACGTCCTCGCCGACAACCCCCGAGACGACGATGACAGGAATATCTATCCCGTTTTCATTGAGGTATTCAAGTGCCGGGATGGCACCGAACCCTGGGACAGAATAGTCGCATATGATGATGTCCCAGGTGTCCTTCTGCAGGGCATCCTCGAGTGCCCGCAGGTTTTCGACCCGCCTGTGGGTCGTTATACTTTTCTCCTTCTCCATCTCGTAGACAATGAGGTTCGCATCGTCCTCGCTGTCTTCAATAATCAAGACCCGAATAGTCTCCACCATGAAAGAATCTCCGTTCAACACCTTTGTTTACATCTTGTTGCCTTTCACGCAGGATCCCCTGCAAGCAGTCCCTAACAAGTGACCTTTCCCGGTTGCCCTAACCGCATAGCTATAAGGTAGTTCGACAATACTACAATGAACCATTCACCTTCTTAAATATGTGTTGAATTGATACGCACCACCATCTTCAGGGGCGCTCTCTTCCGTGTGGTGGTGCGGTCATACCCGTGGATGGAGGGAAGCACCAGGTTTTCCTGCTGACTGCGGGAAAAAATACCGGGAGACGGTTGCTGTTGATTTTGGAGGACAGAATACCTCTGCACGTTGTTGATTCGTTATTCGGGCAGGTGGCGTCCTGCAGGCAGACCGACCTGAAAAGGTTAGGGATCAGGGTATGATAGGGCTTGCCTTCTCATCGAACGGGTTTGTCCTTAAAGCGAGCGAGAAAAGGTATGGGTAGTGCTTTTTCAGGTGCCGGACATTGTCGAGCCACTGGCTGATGAGGATGCGGTAGACCCTGCAAATATCTCCGCTGAGGTGCCGGTAATCGTTTTCCGGGAGGTTGACCAGGTCCTTCCTGTGGTCGAGTTCCTCGGTCAGGTGGAACGTGGCGAGGAGCAGCTCCGAGAACTGGTCGTGCTCGACCAGAAACGGGTTCTCAAGGATGCGGACCATGAACTCCTCCTTGCCCACCAGGTAGGCCTTCAGGCCGGCGAGGTCGATCCTGCGGAGATCGATGGAGCAGGGATACCCGGACAGGACCCCCGCCACCCTCGTGAACTCCTCGTCGGTCCAGGCATCGGATATGAGAAGGTCCGACTTCATCTTTTCCATGCCCGGGTCGCTGTCAGAGAAGTAGGTGAGGAGGTATGTCCCCATGGTCGAGAAAAAGGTCCCGATGATCATGTGACGCTTCTCCTCCCGTGACTTCCTGTCACGCAGTTCTATGAGCCGTTCAATGACCAGGCTTACGAGCAGCACTTCGATGGAAAGGAAGGCCAGGTCGCCGACGAAATAGATCTCGATATGGTGCAGGTCGTGAAATACAAGGTAATGGAGCAGGTACAACAGAAACGAGACGGTCAGGAGGACCGCGATTATGATGATGGTTGTCCTTCGGTCTGACATGGGATGACCTCTGATAAGTACCTGAAGATTCGGGTCGTCATGATAAAAATATCCTCATCAGGGTAGTACTACCGGCATGATGGGATGAAAGGTCCGCATGAGGCCCGGCGTACCTCCTGGATAAGAGAAGCCGGGGCTTTCAGAGGAGTGAGTGTCTGGGTGGTGAAGGTCATCATCCCCTGCCTTTATGCGACCCTGACCACCATGAGCGTGATATCATCGAACTGGGGCTGGGTCCCGCTGAAGGCAAAGACCTCCCGGATGACCTGGTCGGCGATGGTGTTTGCAGGCGAGGAATGGTATGCCCGTATGGTCTCCTTCAGGCGGTCGGTCTCGAACATCTCATCCTTTTCATTGATCGCCTCGGTAACCCCGTCAGTGTAGAGGACGATGACATCCCCGGGTGACAGGCTGACAGTGTTCTCGCCGTACTCGGCGTCGTCCATGATGCCGAACGCAATGCCGGTGGCCGGCAGTGTCTCAATACCTCCTGAACCAGCCCGGTACAGCATCGGCGGGTTGTGCCCGGCATTGACATACGTCAGGGTGTGACCCTCCCCGTCGAGGATCCCGTAAAATATCGTGACAAACATCCCCCTCTTCGAGTCGCTCGTAATGATGGCATTCGCCCGGGCCATGGAGGCTCCCGGCGTCGGGAACCAGGTCGCGGTCACCCGGACGATGACCCTTGAGAGTGCCATGAACAGGGCCGCCGGGACTCCTTTTCCTGATACGTCGGCGATCATCATTCCTGTCCTCTTACCCGACAGGGGGATGACCTCCAGGGGAATTACGTCGAAGAAATCCCCGCCGACCTCCTTGGCAGGCAGGCTGCGGGCTGCTATGTCGAAACCCGGTGTTTCAGGCAGCGTCTCAGGGAGAAAACTCCTCTGGATGTCGGCTGCGATCTCAAGTTCCGCGTTCTTCCTGGCGATCTCTGTTTCAAGGGCCATTTTCTCTTTTTCCACTCTTTTTTCGTTCAGGAGGTTGTGGATGATGGTGGAGAATATGAACGCCGCCACGGTGGTGATGATGATCATCGGTATGGCGACGACCGTTGCGATGGTGACCACCTGTGAGGGGGCCGTGACGAGGGTTATCGCCATGATGGAGATGAAAGACTCCATGAGGATGGTGAAGATGACCGCCAGTTTCGTGGAGACAAAGGCCCGGTTGTTGGCGAGGTATACGATACCGGCGACAAGGCCTGAGATGACGGGGGCGATGAACCCGGTATACATGTACGGGCCGCCCTGCGAGAAGCGATAGGCCCCGCCGATGAGCCCTGCTCCTGTCCCGATGTACGGGCCGCATGCGAGTCCGGCGATGATGGGGCCGAGGTCCCGGACGTTCAGGACCGCCCCGTACAGGGTGACACCGCTGATCGTCCCGTAGATGGAGAGAAGGCCGAACACCACGATGAGGATTACCTGGGTCAGGAGCGTCGGGTGGTGTTCAAGGACCTCGAGGAAATAGCGGCTCCTGGTGAAGAGATAGGCGAAGATGATGATCACGCAGATCATCTGGAAGAGGGTGATGAGGCTCTGCAGGATGGAGGAGTCCATACTCCCATGTTCTCCCTGCTCCGATAAAAGACCCTGTTTTCCTCTTCAAACCGTCCTCCCTGACGAAGTGGCAGGCGGCCGGGCACTCTTCACGGGGTGCAAGGCAGCGTTCCGGCAATTATTAACCACCCGTACAACCCAGCAGATAAGGAGAAGAGCACCTTCAGGAGGTGGTTATGGAGACAGGCAGCGGTGAAAAGGAATCAGTCGGTGTCCTTTCGGCCGGGTACTTCATCCCGGAGGGGACGGTCACCGCAAGGGACATGGCTGGATGGAGCGGCCTTCCCATCCCGGTCTTCGAGGAGAAGATCGGCGTCATCCGGAAGCACGTCGCCGGACCTGATGAACACCCTGCCGCAATGGGGACTGCTGCGGCCCGGAACGCCATTGCAGGCGCCGGGATAGACCCGTCCCTCATCGATATCGTCGCCTACTGCAGCCTCGGGTACACCGATTACCGGTTCTGGTCGCCGGCGGCGAAGGTCCAGGACGCGGTCGGGGCGGTCAATGCCTATGCCTTCGAGGTCAGGAACGGCTGCAACGGGGGGAATTTCGGGCTGCACCTCTGCCGGGAACTGCTCCTCGGTGACCCGGCGAAGCAGTACGCTCTCGTGGTGGCAAGCGACAAGCTCTCGATGGTGGTCGACTACGGGAACCTTAAAACGGTTTCCGGTTTCTCGTTCGCCGACGGGGCGGCGGCGGTCATCCTGAAAAAAAATCACCCGGGGAACAGTATGCTCGCCTATGCGAGCGTCACGGACGGTTCACTCGTGGACTACGTGAAGGTGCCGTTCGGCGGGACCAGGCTCCCTCCCGACGGCCCCCTGCCGGAAGTCCCCGACCGGTACTTCTCGGTGACAGACCCGGAGGCGCTCGATGCGATATTTGCCGAGACGTACCTGGACCAGTACGGGCGGGTCATCAGGAGAGCCCTTGCAGCGAGCGGGTATACGACCGCGGATATCTGTTTCATCATCACGAACCAGGTGAAACGAAGTCTTTCGCGGAGCATCCTCGAGATGGTCGGCCTGTCTGAAGAGCAGACTATGGTCACCATGTCGGAGTACGGTCACATGGGACCGGTCGACACCCTGTTCGGTCTTGCAAAAGCACTGGAAGAAGGAAAGATCTGCAATGGGGATCTGGTCGTCCTCGCCGGGAGTGCGATCGGGTTTACCTGGGCAGCGACCGTCCTGAAGTTCCATGGGAAGCCAGGGCAGGCCTGAAGGACATGCTGGCTGCCCGACGGGCTTTCCCATTCGTACGGATATCCCTGGCCAGGGACTTTTGTATGACGTGCCCCGCTTATCGTGACCCGTACGACCGGACATGCGCCCATGAAGAGTGCAGGGACCTGAACCGGTCGTCCTCCTCGTCGTATATATCGGTGTCTTCACGTCCGTAGAGTTTCCTGTCGTCACCCACAGGACACACCCTGATACAGAGGCCGCAGGGTGAGACATGCCGCTGGTACAGCTGTTCTGCCCGGGTTGCACAGGTCTTCTTGTCCGTGATCCCCTCTGGATAGTCCAGGGGCTCAAGTGCGCTTACCGGGCAGGCTTCGACGCATTTCATGCAATGGATGCATACGGACTCCGTCATCACCGGCGAGGGCGGCAGGGGCGCTGTCGTGAAGATTGAGGTGAACCGTATCCGGGGACCATACCCCGGGGTGAGGACCATGTTGTTCACCCCGAAGGTCCCGAGGCCGGCAAGATATGCGGCGTGGCGGTGCGAGAAGAAAGCGACCGGTTTCTCCTTTATTACCCCGATACTCCCGTATCCGTCCCTCGGGATGGCCGTCGACGCGTACCCGTTCATATTGAGGACCCCGGCGATACGGTAGGCATGTTCGTCCAGGAGGCTGTTAAGGGTCTTGTACAGTTCATGGTAGAAGATGGAAGGGGCGGTTTCGAGTACCGGGAGGTGAACGGGCAGGCCGATGACGATAACACTTTGCGTTTCAGGTAGGATGGACTTCGGCCTGAAGGGGGCCGGTACAAGGGATGAAAACTGCGGGTCCTCCCAGCGTGCAGCTGGTGCAAATCCTGCGACCGGGATATCGAGTCTCGCACAGGTGTCCCTGACCAGTGTTGCCGGGTCTGGTATCCCGGTGATAGCGTCTTTCATGGGATTCTCCTCCCAGTGTACTACACCACGGGACGTATTTATCAGGTTTCCCAATGGCATCCCGTTGTCTTCCCTGCGATGCCTTTCGTCAGTACCCGGTATCTATCAGATTATTGGCCGGCCCCTCTCTTCAGACATCCCCGAATGCACTCCTGAAGGTGAAGAAACCATAACCGGGCCAGGAAGATTTCACAAAACGGTCCGTCTGAGGAAAATTCCTTTGGACGGAACAGCCATTATGCATATATGCAAACCGAAACCCTTGTCCGTTCTCCGCTCAGGCTCATCG
Organism: uncultured Methanoregulaceae archaeon; assembly: GCA_964530035.1. GTDB lineage: Archaea > Halobacteriota > Methanomicrobia > Methanomicrobiales > Methanospirillaceae > KLAP105. Next base: position 802 of record CAZGXZ010000003.1, on the reverse strand, counting down.
GGCTTATCCTCCTCTGCAACCTAATCGGGGCCAGCGGGTCCGTATTCACGACCACCGGGCCGGGTTCCTGGTATGCGTCGCTCGCAAAACCCTGGTTCACCCCGCCGGGATGGCTCTTCGCCCCGGCATGGACGACCCTCTTTACTCTTATGGGGATTGCCCTGTACCTGGTCCTGATGGACGGGCGTGCGTCCCGGTGGTTTAAGCCGGCCATTGCGGTCTTTGCCTTCCAGTTCCTCCTCAATGTCCTCTGGTCGTACTTCTTCTTCGGGCTTCAGTCCCCGTTGCTCGGCCTCGCTGATATCCTTGTCCTCTGGATTGCCATCCTCGGCTGCATCCTGGTCTTCACCAGGATACGGCTCCTTGCCGGCATCCTCCTTGTCCCGTATATCCTATGGGTCTCGTTCGCAACATTCCTCAACTACAGCATCTACGTGTTGAACGGGTGAGCCACGGGGTTTTTTTTCTCTTTTTCAGGCTTCGTTGAAATCCACCCTGTCTTCATTTTTATTCACCCCACTATGAGAGTGCTCATTCAGCGGCGATTCCGATCAGGGGGTTTCCAATGAAAATGCAAAAAATGGCCTCATAATCAGGATATTTGAAATGAAATTTTCATGGTTCGGGTGTGAACTTCAGTTCATTTGCAATTTAATTGAGTCGATTTTTTGGCTTTTGCTTTTAACAAGCAGAGGATCAAAGAGATGAGAACCGGGGGGCTGCCGCCTCCCAAACCCCCCCTGCATTCGATAGCCATGGCAAGCCGTTGGCGATTTCCTGATAACTGTTATCCGGGTTTATT
>CAZGXZ010000002.1:0-33954 GCA_964530035.1 uncultured Methanoregulaceae archaeon | reverse complement strand
CTGAAGGCGAATGCGTCGATATTGCGCCTTTGGAGGGTCCTGACATAATCCGGCTGCCCTGTCCTGATCAATGGCGACCCGCAGCATATCTGTTCCTTCGGGATGATGACCCTGATACCGTTTCTTTTCAGCACCGAGAGGGCGTCGTGGGGTGTCATCGGGAGCCGCATGGTGTACATGCACCCGACGAAAAAGCCGACCGTTCCCTTCACCTCCCCGTCGGGTTCTATCACCTCGTCGACCTGTTCGAGGAATGAAGGACCTTCAGGTGCAACACTTCTCCCCGTGGTCCTGATGAGTTCGTTGACTTCCAGGTGCCGTGGGAGGGTGAGTCCCTTCCGGCCTGCAAGGGCTCGGAGTTTTTCGATTGCCTTTCCCGGTATCCGGATGTCCTTCGGGCACACCTTCCAGCACGCCTGGCATGACGTGCAGGTAAAAAGACCGTTTTCGACCGCCTGGGTCACACGGTCCACGTCATCACGGGGGTCAAGGGCAAGCCGCATCTCCTGTCTCATGGCGGTCGGGCCGGCAAACCGGATAACACGAACCGCCGGGCAGACAGAAAGGCACGCAAGGCAGGATATACAGCTGCGGAGCGGCTTGATGGCCTCCATCTCCTCGTATGACGGCGGCTGGCAGCCCTGTTTCGGCACGAGGCCCGGGATATCATTCAGGGCCGGAACAAGGTCAACGACCAGGTCGCGGATGACGGGGAGCGCGAGCGGCTGGATGACCATTCCGTCGCGCGCCTCCTCGTAGCAGGCGAGGACAGGTATGCCGTCAGCGACGACCGCACAGCTCCCGCACTGCCCGGCTTCACAGGATGACCTGAAGGAGAGGGTGGGGTCGATGGTATCGTGGATTGCATGGAGCACATGGAGGATTCTTGCCCCTTCATGGACCCTTACCTCGTACTCGACAAGGCGCGGCCCGGTATCGGTTACCGGGTTGAACCGGCTCACCTTTACCTTGAGGGATATCATGAACGCACCACCCGCTCGATCCCCATTCCTGAAACTGAGATCCAGGTATGCCCGTATGGAGAGGATTGGGGTTCCCAGTCCTGCCTGATATCCGACCTGACATGGGCTCCACGGGACTCTTCCCTCAGGAGTGCACAGGACACGATCATCCTCGCGGTCCCGAGCATGTTCCTGAGCGTGCAGCAGTCAGCGAGCCCCTGGCGGCCCTTCGAAACCGGGTGCTCATATTGAAGCCTTTCTATCGTCATGAGGGTCGCCTTCAGCTTTTCAGCGGTCCTGAAGATACCGGCGCCCTCCCACATCGCCGATTTGAGGTTGTCCCTCAGGGCTGCAGGACTGGCAGATCCCTGCTCGAAGGATTCGAGGAGGACCTCCGTGGCGGCGACCTGCGACGTGTTGACTTCGAGATCCCGTTTTGGGGATCTGCCGGCATATTCCCCCGCCCTCTTTCCAAAGACCTGGGTCTCAGCCAGGGCGTTTCCACCAAGCCGGTTAGCTCCGTGGACTCCGCCGGAAACCTCTCCGCAGGCGAAGAGGCCGGGTTTCGTTGTCCTGCACTCGGGACCTATCCTGAGCCCGCCCATGATGTGGTGTGCCGTCGGAGCGACCTCCATCGGGACGTCCCTGATGTCAACCCCGTATCGCATGAACTGTTCGAGCATGACCGGGAGACGGGCTTCGATGACCTCGCGGGGGAGGTGGCTTACGTCAAGGTTCACGCCGCCATGTACTGTCCCACGGCCTTCAAGGATCTCGGTGGCAATGGACCGCGAGACCACGTCGCGGGTTGAAAGTTCCATACGCTCGGGGTCATACCGTTTCATGAACCGCTCTCCGAGGGCATTTTTCAAAACGCCCCCCTCTCCCCTGACCGCTTCCGTGACAAGCCTGCCCCGGGCATCGTAGGGATACACTGCGCCTGTCGGGTGGAACTGCACCTGTTCCATGTCAATAAGTTCAGCCCCGGCACGGTACCCCATTGCATACCCGTCTCCCGTGCCACTCGTGGAGTTGGTCGATATGTCAAAGATACGGGTCCCCCCTCCTGTTGCCAGCACGGTCTGGTCTGCAAGGAACACCTGGATTTCGCCGTTGCGGTCGAGGCCGATGGCTCCCGTGACCCCGTCAGCGCCGGTCATGAGGTCGATGATTGAAACCTCGTGGTGACACTCGGCATCCGTTGACCCAAGCCGTTCTACCAGGGTGGCCATGATCTCGTGACCGGTACGGTCTCCTGCATAACATGTCCGCGGGAATCGCTGGCCACCAAAGGGACGTTGTGCGATCTGGCACTCGGGAGTCAGGTCAAAGACCGCCCCCCACTCCACGAGGTCCCGGATCCGTTCAGGAGACTCCCCTACAAGAACCCGGACCAGATCGGGGTCGTTCAGGTAGGCGCCGCCTTTCAGGGTGTCACCATAGTGGATTTCGCAGCCGTCCTGTTCCCTAAGGACCGCGTTGTAACCCCCCTCGGCCATCGTGGTACATCCTCCCTTGCCTATTATGGTCTTCGATACGAGGGCGCAGCTGCCATACCGTGACGCCTCGATCGCCGCTCTTACGCCCGCGCCTCCGCTGCCAATGACGAGGACATGGGTTTTTACGACCCCCTCCGCCACCATTTAAGTATTAGGTTCGTCGTACCAGTACATAAATAAGGAGTATCCGGGCAGGGGAGGTCTGAATGAGACTTTTAATGAAGTTTGGAGGGACATCGGTTGCTGATGCCGAATCGGTCGGACGGACTGCAGCCATCATCGGCGCACACCGTGAGGCAGGAGATGAGGTCGCCGTGGTAATCTCGGCACAGCGGGGTGTTACGGACCAGTTGATTACAATAGCGGACGAAGTGGCATCAGGAACCGGTACTGACGGGATTGACCCGCTTATCCAGTCGCTCCGACTCCGCCATGTCCGTGTCCTCGACGCGGTGGCCCCGGATTTCGCTGAAGATGCGGCCACGGTCATCGAAGAACGGCTCGATGCACTCAGGAACATCCTGCAGGCGGTGTACAACCTCCGTGAGCTGACTCCCCGGTCCCGTGACTACATCATCACCTTTGGCGAACGCATGAACGCCCCGGTTGTTGCAGCTGCCCTCAGGCAGAAGGGAATGAACGCGCCTGTCCTCGACGGAGGGGAAGCGGGTATCCTGACAACGGACCACCACGGTGAGGCGATTGCCCTGCCTGAGAGCGAAGAGAGGATATCAGGCCGCATCATCCCAATCCTGCCTGGAGCCGTCCCTGTCATCATGGGGTTCATGGGATATACCCGCGATGGGATCGTCACAACGCTCGGACGGAGCGGATCAGACTATTCCGCGGTTCTGATCGGCTGCGGAATCGATGCTGACGAGATATGGATATGGACTGATGTTGACGGGATCATGACCACCGACCCGAGACTGGTCCCGTCTGCACGAGTACTCTCCTCCGTGTCCTACCTCGAGATCATGGAACTATCCTTTTTCGGGGCAAAGGTGATGCACCCGAGGTCGATCGAGCCGGCCATGCGGAAAGGTACCCCTGTGCTCGTGAGAAATACCTTCAACCCGTCCTTCGAAGGGACCCGCATTGTCCGTCATGCCGAGAAAGACCGGCGCGTCGTCAAGGCGCTCACCTATATCGGCAATGTGGCCACTATCGCGATATGCGGTGCCCAGATGATCGGACGCCCCGGTGTAGCCCGTGCCATTTTTTCAGCCCTTGCAGATCACGAGATCAACGTGATGATGATCTCGCAGGGGTCGTCAGAGGCGAACATCTCACTGGTTATCGACGAGTCCCAGGTTGGATGTGCTGTCGAAGCCCTCCAGGCCCTTGTTTCCCAGGGGGTTGTCCGGGAAGTATCTGCAAACCGTGATGTCGCAGCCGTTGCAGCGGTCGGGGCGGGCATGGCCGGGGCAAAAGGGACCGGAGGTCGAATATTTTCAGCCCTTGGCCGTGAAGGCATCAACGTGATGATGATCTCGCAGGGGTCGTCAGAGGCGAACATCTCATTTGTCGTTTCACAGGACGACGGTCCCAGGGCGGTCCGTATATTGCATGAGGAATACCGGCTTTCAGAGGAGTCCGATGACTGAGGATGCCTACCGTGCCGCCGGGGTCGACATCGACCTCGAAGCCACAGCAGTCAGAGCCCTCATATCCCGGCTGACCTACCGGCGCAGGGGATCGTTCGAGATGGACGGGTCGGTGGGCCATTTCGCCGGTATGATACGTTTCGGGAACCATGTCCTCGCCCTGACCGTCGATGGCGTCGGGACGAAAATGCTGGTGGCTGACAGGCTTCGGAACTGGAAAACGGTCGGGATTGACTGCATCGCAATGAATGTCAACGACCTGTATGTCATGAACCTCGAACCCATTGCTTTTGTAGACTATATTGCTACTGATATGCTCTCTGTTTCGAAGATGGAAGAGATTGGCGAAGGCCTCAACGAAGGGGCGAGGATCGCCAACATCTCAATCGTTGGCGGGGAGACAGCAACACTGTCCGGGCTGGTAAACGGTCTTGACCTCGCGGGGACCTGCCTCGGGATACAACAGCAGGACAAGGTCGTTACCGGGGAGAAAATCCGTCCCGGGGACAGGATAATCGGAGTTCCTTCGTCAGGAATCCACAGCAACGGTCTCACCCTGGCACGCCGTATCGTCGAGGACCATGCGGTGTATAATGAAAAAATGAAATCCGGCATGACATTCGGGGAGGAGCTCCTGAAACCGACCCGGATTTATCACGAGGCTCTTGGCGTTGTTTCCTCGTGTGAAGTTCACGGAATGTGTCACGTTACCGGTGGCGGACTCCTGAACTTCAAGAGATTATCCCCCTATGGATTCTCCTTTACCGACCCCCTGCCCCCCCAGGAGATCTTCACCTGGATGGCAGAAGCCGGCGGCCTTTCAGAGAACGAGCTCTACAGGACGTTCAACATGGGGATGGGGTATGCATTCATCGCACCTGAGGAATCAGTCGCGATCATCCGGAAACAGGTCCCGGGTTCACGGGTGGTGGGAGAGGTTACCGGAAAAGCAGGGGTGTCCCTCCATGGGAAGGAAATCGTCTGATAGCGGTTATCAGGCATCAATACTCGTTTTTCTCGCTTTTTCAGATACTATCGAGCTGGTCCCCGATGGGTCCTCGATGATTACCGTGACAGGGAGGGATCCTTCTTTTACCTGAACGATCCTGGCCAGGAACTCCTCCCCCCTCTCCTTTTCCCCCGGGTCATCGCAACAGGTGACCAGGAGCACGACCGCCTGAGTAACCCTTTCCAGCAGCCCCTCGATATTTGAAACAAATCCTTCACACGCCGGGCCGGGATCAATGTTCACCCCGAGCTCCGGGATAGATACACGGCTTTGTGCACTCCTGACCACCCTCACCGAGAGGTCATCGGGGCTCTCGATGGGGAATTCCCACCGGCATGGTTCACCGCTCTTCAAAGGCTGCGTGTCGGCATACCGGTAACCGCATGACGGGCACACCGTCGAGATGATCAGGGTATCGTAAAAATAGGGGATATTGTCGGTTTCGTAAATATACTCGATATCGCTCTCACAGACTGGGCACGGACCGCGCACCGCGGTCCGCACTAGGCGCCCCCGACCCTGTCGCGAGATATCTTGACTGAGTTCGGGGTCACGACGACATATCGCTGGTCCCCGAGGCCGATGATATCACCGTTGACATCCTTTGCGACCTCTTTTAAATCCTTCAGGACCCGCTCGTACATGACCTTGTCCATCTTGAGACGGGAAATATCGACGATTACGATGTTGCCGTTATAGACTTCGTCCTTGATCTTCGGGCTCTCCTTGATATCACCGATTACGGCGATCTTGACAAAAAGGGCCGGGGACCCCTCGTCGGAAAGCTCGTAGCTCTCAAGGTCGAGGTCCATGTAGTCGTCTTCGTGAACTCCGGCTGTTTTCCCAAGGAGCGTATCGATAAATTTTACCATACCTGTCTTTTTTCCGTTAATTTTTATTTAATGATATCTGTTATTGTTTCCTTGTACCACGGAACTGACTGCCCCGGAGAATCTTCCAGCCTCCATGGGATTCAGCCGAGGTCGAGGTTCCAGAGTTCGTCCCCGATATGGAAACGGTTCTTGACTACCTTTCCTCCCTCCGCTCCCATCAGCGCTGGTGCATCGGCAAGGGCGATACCGATTCCGAGGGCCTTCCCATGCCGTTCATCAACAATCTGCACCGGCTGCCCTGCCTGTACGTCGGGTGTGCATGAGATCACTCCCGGCCTCATGATGTCCGCACCCTTGATAACGAACGGTACGGCCCCCATGTCCACCACCACCCTTCGTTCAGGAAAAGGTCGCTCTACCGCCCCCTTGAGCGTTGGGAAGATAAACCCGTCAAAAGCCATGAGATACGGTTTCCTGTTCACGAGGTAAAGGACGATATCCCCATTGGTCTCGAGGATCTCTGGCTGTGGCGTGAAAAACAGCTGGGATGAATCTCCAATCTCCCCCCGGAGTCGTTCATACACCATCATGGCATCGTCCTTGCGGAGGATATGCCGTTTTTTGGGAACTATCTGTTTCATATGAGGCAACGCTCTGCTGCTCACATCTCGCCCTTTGTGGCAATAAATGTTCGAGGTGGGTCGTCACGGGCGTGAACCGCACGGGTTCCCCTACAAACCGCGAAACAAATTTATTTTTGTGATTTAAGCACATTCCATCTATTTTCACGGTTTGCGGGCAGGGTAAACCTTTAAGTACCGCCTCCACGCACATATATTACCCCACAGCAGATGGCAGGGGAATGCTATGACGAAAAGGCCATTGGATATTTTGGATCAGGTGCTGAACCGCCAGCCCGTGATTGTTTCGCTCAAGGGCGGCCGGGAAATCCGCGGGGTATTACAGGGCTATGACGTCCATATGAACCTCGTCCTTGACAAGGCTGAGGAGGTCGAGCAGGGCCAGGTCAGGAACATCGGCACGCTGATCGTTCGTGGCGACAATGTGATCTATATCTCCCCGTCTGTGCAATAATAGAGGTGAACTAGGATGTCGAAAGGAACTCCCTCGATGGGCAAGCGGAACAAGCATACTCACATCGCTTGCCGAAGGTGCGGAAGGATCTCGTTCCATGCCCGCCACAAAGTCTGTTCTGCCTGCGGCTTCGGAAGAAGCAGCCGGCTCCGTCACTACGACTGGATCTCAAAGAGACCAAAAATTCCAACCCATTGAGGCCGGACCATGTGTGGTATCGTTGGCATCCTTGATGCTGGCGAGGTCTCATTTTCTCTTTATTACGCCCTGTACGCCCTTCAACACAGGGGACAGGAAAGCGCAGGTGTCGCGACCTTTGATGGAACCACTATCAATAAGTACCGTGGGGAAGGGCTCGTTGCAGAAGTCTTTGATACTCCGACCCTCGGACGGTTGAAAGGGCGTTGCGGTGTCGGGCATGTCAGATACCCGACAACCGGAACGAACCGTCCGGAAAATATCCAGCCTTTTTTATTTGAGTTCCAGGACCTCCATATTGCGATCGCCCACAATGGAAACCTCGTCAATTACACGGAACTAAGAGAGGAATACGAACAGCGTGGGCAGATTTTCTGGTCGTCCACCGATACCGAGGTCATCGCCAAGGTGTTCACCGATGAGATCCGCGGTGGGTCATCAGTCGAGGACGCAGTCCACCTGTGTATGCGCCGTCTCCGAGGTTCATACTCCGTCGTCATGATTATCGACGGGGTCCTGTACAGTTTCAGGGATCCGCTTGGCATCAAGCCGCTCTGCATTGGAAAGACGAGGACGGGATATATCCTCGCCTCGGAGTCCGTGGCGGTGGATGCCCTCGGGGGAACCCTCGTCCGGGATGTGCGGCCCGGGGAACTCATAAAGGTGTCCGAAGACGGAATTGCATGTTCCCAGATCGCCGTGGCGAACTGCCCTGCGCACTGCATTTTTGAATATATCTATTTTTCAAGGGCCGATGCCGTAGTAGACGGGGCCCTGGTATACGAGGTCAGGCGGAAGATCGGCCGCAAACTGTATCAAGAAGCCCCGGTTACCGCAGATTCCGTCGCCCCGGTCCCTGATTCAGGGACTGCCTATACCATTGGCTATGCCGAGGAATCAGGGATTCCCTTCGTCGAATGCCTGATTAAAAACCGGTACATGGGCAGGACCTTCATCATGCCCAACCAGAAGGCCCGCGAGCAGGCCGTGCGGATCAAGCTCAACCCGGTACGCTCACATCTCGAGGGGAAATCAATCGTCCTCGTCGATGACAGCATCGTCCGGGGAACGACCTCACGTCGCATCATCGAGCTGATGAGGTCATCAGGAGCGCGGGAGATCCATATGCGCATCGGGTCACCTGCAATCAAGGCACCCTGCTATCTTGGTGTCGACATGCCGACCCGGGAGGAGCTGATCGCATCGAACAAGGCTGAGAACGAGGTCAGGAAGAGCATTACAGCGACAACCCTCCACCATATCAGCATCGATGCCCTCGTCGAGGCGATAGGCATGCCTCATGGACACCTTTGCACCGGATGTCTTACCGGCTGTTACCCGGTGCAGATCGAAGGCGAGGTTGATACGCCGAGGGCAGTGAACTTCGTCGACGGATCCTTCCAGACAAATCTCGGCACCTTTGCCGAGGAGGAAGACCTCTGACATTCTTTCTTTCTCCCTGTGATAGCGAGAATAGTCCTGTGGATCTGCAATTAAATTAAGCCAACCAGGACCCGGGCCTCGTACGGGTAACGGTATGGTTCATCAGGATCCCATCAATGACCCGGAAACGGGTTTCATGGCAAAAGCGCGCCAAAAAACCTGTCGTGATCTAAGCATTAAGAACCGCATAGCGAGGGATGGATTTGAACCATCGATCTACGGGTTATGAGCCCGTCGGGATATCCTGACTACCCCACCTCGCTTCTTGAGGTTTTATCAATTCGCTGCGTTGATTGATATAGTTTACCTCGCCTGCAAGATTTTTTCAGTGACGGGGCCGGTAGACCCTTAATCATTCATGAGGGCTATCTAATCCTATGGATGAGGAACTGGCCAGGATACGGGAGAAAAAGCTCAGGGAGATGGAAGAAAAAATGAAAGGAGGCCCCGCGGAGAAAAAACCCTTCGCCGGAGTTGTCCCTGTTGATGAAAGCAGTTTTTCAGCACTGCTTTCACAAAATCCCCTGGTTGTCGTGGACTTCTGGGCAGAGTGGTGTGGCCCGTGCAGGATGGTGGGACCCGTCGTCGAAGAGCTCGCACGGGAGTTTGCAGGAAGGATCACGTTTGCAAAATGCAATACCGACCACTGTCAGAGGCTCGCATCGCAGTTCGGTATCTCTGCAATCCCAAGCATTTTTCTCTTCTCCCAGGGAAAAATCGTGGACAAGGTGATCGGGGCCTGCCCGATAGATGTGCTCCGCGACCGAATAAAAAGGGCGTTCCGGATGGGATGAAAGGGCACCCTGCTATCCCCCGGGAATCATCCGTCCGGGCTCAATAACCGCCTTTTTTAAAAATTATGAAATGGATGAGGTTTCTGATATTTGTTTTTCAGAAGCCAGTTTTTGCATCGCAACCATGACAATCGTCGAGACTGGAAGCGCGATGACAATCGGGTCGATAACATTCCATGGATACCCGAGGACCTGGGGGACGCCGAATAATGCCTGGGAGATCCCGAGAGGTTTCGACTCAGCCGTGTGGACAAAGGCCGTCCACAGGAACCAGACAACCGCGCCGGAGAGCATGCTCGCCAGGGCGGCCCGCGTGGAAGGCAGTTTTGCGTAGACGCCCACGGCGAAGGCCGGCAGGAATGCGGAGGCGCACAGGCCCATGAACATGGCGGTTGCCCGCGCGATTATGCTTCCCGGGAGCACGAAGGCCAGGGCGAGGCTTGCAAGCATCATGATGATGACTCCCGCCTTGTTTGCCGTCATACTCAAAGCACAGGCCCTTCCACGCCCCCATATGTCACACACGAGCGCCGTGCCCATGGCATGGTAGAGGGATGACAGGGTGGACATTGCTGCGGCGAGAAGCGTCAGCATGAAGATGACAACAAAGAGACCAGGCATCGAGCTGTTGATAAAGAGCGGAATGATGGCGTCGATGTTTCCTCCTGCGGCAACGGTTGATATCTGGCCCGAGGTCTGATAGAAATAGACATTGGTAAGTGCCCCGACGGTGAAGGCAACCCCTGTCATCATCAGGATGAACGGTCCCCCGACCATCACTGCACGGTTCAGGGACTTGTTATCGCTGGCGGTCATGAAACGGACGACCAGCTGGGGCTGCGCCAGGACACCGATGCCGACGCCGAGCACGAGGGTCGTGACCAGGTTGAACCATATCGGCGAGCCAAGGACCGGCATGGAGGTCCATCCAGTCATTCCCTGTGATGCAAGTGCGGCAGGTACCAGATCTGACATGGTGGTGAGGGCGTTGTTTGCAGCAGTTACTCCGCCGAGCAGGGCATAGGTGAGGACGAGCAGAAGGGCCATCCCGACGAGCATGATGGCCCCCTGGAATGCGTCTGTGTACATTACCGCAATAAGGCCACCGTACATCACGTATACCGCGACAATCGCGGCAAACAGGAGCAGGCAATAAGTATACGAAATACCAAGGGTCGGTTCAAGGAAGCGTGCACCACCTATGAGGATTGCCGCGGTATAGAGGGGCATCCCGACCAGGATGATAAATCCGCTGATATATTGCAGGAGCGGTGACCGGTAGATCTTGCACATCAGGTCGGGGAAGGTAATTGCCCTCAGTTTCAGCCCAATCTCCCTGGTCTTTCTGCCGAAGACAACGAAGGCGATGAGGATGCCGACGCCAATATTGAAAACCGTAAGCCAGATGAGTCCCATTCCCAGGCTTGCAGCCGCCCCCCCGAACCCGACGATTGCCGAGGTCGAGATGAAGGTCGCCCCATAGCTTAAAGCGATGACAACCGGGTGGCTGCACCGCCCGGCTACAAGGTAGTCCTCCGCGCCTTTTGTCTTCTTGTACCCTGCATATCCGAGGGCTATCGTGATAATGATGTAAATGATCGTGGCGATGGTGAGGACAACGGTATCAACGGCCACTGGGATCAGCTCCCTCGTTTCTCGTGATATATCCGTAGACAACACAGGCTATTGCGAGCCCGATGGCAAGGGCATAGCCGAGAATGATTTGTGGATCAGAAATTCCGAGCATGGAAAAACCTCCGGTAACCTCCGGAACAGGCTCCTGTCAGGGGAACCCGGTCAAAAACCGGTCCCCTACCTAAAGAGGAAGAAAAAAAACACCGATACACTTGGAGCGGTGCTGCTCCACCGGTCTTGTCGTACCGGCATAGGATTACCCGAAATTATTTTTGATACGGGGATATTTAAGACTGTTTGCGTCCCTGACCTCCTGCACCATGCCGCAAGAAGGATTACCGGGACGGGACCAACATGAGATACAATGGCCGCGGTATTCTCACACCTGCATGAAACCCTCCAGGGTATCCTCATGGAGCGCCTCGGGTGGGACTCGCTACGCCCAGTGCAGGAAGAGGCATACCGTGCGGTCGGGAAGGGGTATGATGTCCTTGTCATCGCCCCGACGGCAGGGGGCAAGACCGAGGCCGCCCTCATCCCGGTTATCGACCGGCTTATGAAAACCGGCTCAGGGGGTATCTGCTGCCTGTACCTCGCTCCTCTCAAAGCCCTTATCAATGACCAGATGGAACGGTTCACGGATTTTTGCAGTCCTTCCGGCCTGGTTGTCTCGGCATGGCATGGCGATATCCCCCGTGCCGAGAGGACCTGGAATAAGGATGAACCCCCCGACGTCCTCATGACGACCCCCGAGTCATTGTCGGTCCTCCTCCAGGACGAGGGAGCAGCGGAAGACCTTTCCGGTCTCCAGGCGGTCATAATAGACGAGGCCCATGCCTTTGTTGAATCCTCACGGGGAGTCCAGATGATAGCGCTCCTTGACAGGATAGACCAGAAGGTATGCAGGCATGTCCAGAGGATTGCCCTTTCTGCAACCGTAGGGAACCCTGAAGAGATCCTTGCCTGGATTGCCGGGGGGAGGGAGGAAAGGGCGCTTGTCCACATTCCCTCCGTCCCAAAGGAAAAACATGTCCGTTTTTTCATCGCGGCAGACCCTGAAACCCGTCTCCAGGTGATCCAGAGGGTTGTATCAGGTAAAAAATCGCTTATCTTCGTCAACAGCCGGAGCCTCGCAGAGACACTCTTCCGTGGCCTGACCGGTGCGGCGTCCCACGTGTCCGTGCACCACTCCTCACTCTCACCGGCGAAGCGAAGGGCTTCTGAAGAAGCTATGAACGGGGAGGGTTCCGCGTGCATCATATGCACGTCAACCCTCGAACTTGGGATTGACCTCGGTGCGCTCGATACCGTGGTCCAGGTCGGTCCTCCCCAGACGGTCGCCTCCTTTCTGCAGCGCCTGGGGCGAACAGGGCGACGGGGAAAGCCGGCTACAACGGCATTCGTAGTCAGGGACCCGCATGAACTCCTCGTGAGCGTGGCAATACTGGAATCTGCAGAGCGCAGGGAGGCAGAACCGTTATCTCCTCCCGCATATCCATACCCTGCCATCGCCCAACAGCTCCTCCTGTCTGTAATCAGGGGAAGGAGAGTACCGGGGGAACGGATCATACGCGAGGTGGCGTCCCTCCCCGTGTTTTCAATGATTGGTCAGGACGAAGTGAGGAAGCTGGTATCCCATGCTGTCTTCCTCGGATACTTTTCATCAGATGGGGATCTCCTGATGCCTGGGAGGCTGGCCGAGGAGGAGTTTGGAAAGGCAAACTGGAAGGAGATCTTCTCGCTGATCACAGGTGGCGAGAGTTACCGGGCAGTCACCCCCGATGGTGATGTGGTGGGGACACTTGATGCCCGCTTTGTAGCCGCCGGAAAAAAGAGGGGCACGTTCCCCCTTGGCGGGGCTGGCTGGGAGGTCCTCGGGACGGATGATACCCGCAAGGTCGTGGTCCTTGGGCCCGGGGACGGCTCCATGGGCGGAGTGTTCTGGTCAGGTGGGCGGGGCTGGCTTTCCCCGCTTGTCACACGCTCCATGGGGCGTATTGCGGAACGGGGCGGGACGGTGGTTAAGCTGGGGAAATCCGAGAGCGATGCCCTCGACTCGGCGATACTGGACTATCCGCCGGGGTCAGGTCCGGATAGGATTGTGTGCAGAGTATATAATGGTCCAAAAGGCCGGGCCGCCAGGATCGTGACCTTTGCGGGGGGAGAAGCGAACCGTCTGCTTTCACTTCTGATCAGGGATGAACTCCCGGCGTCATACAGGATCGGGTATGATGATACTTCTGTCAATATTCCTCGCGTGCGAAAAGGCGAAACGGCAGAGTCGGTAGCCATGGCAGTTTCACGTGCCTGTTCTCTTCCTCCTGACGAACTGTCCCGAAGGCTTCCGGCACCTGCACGGAAGACCTGGAAATTCGCCGGGATGCTCACCGAGGACCAGTTCGAAAAAATGGTCTTTTCAGACTACTATCTGGTCCCTTCTGTGATGGAATGGTTCAGGAATGCCCGCGTAAGTGCCGTTCCTTCAGGTGACAACTGCACGTCTGAACCTCCAGAGGGCGATGAAGAACATTAGTGCGGCAAAAACCACGAGACCTGCAAGCGAGGTGATGACTTCCGGGGCCCCGTAGGTGTACGTCCTCCCGAGAGCAAAGAACGAATCCCCGATGGCAAAATACCGAATGCCGTTCACCAGCAAGGTAAGAGGATTGCATGCGGATATGGCTTTCAGGACATCAGGAAATGCCTCGATGGGATAGAGGGCGTTTGATGCGAAGAAAATGGGCATCGTGAGCAGGGTGATGACACCCTGGAGACCTTCCGGGCTTTCCATGGAGATGGATATTGCGGAGGACAGAAAGACAAACCCAAGTGCAAAGACCGTCACGAACAGGATAATGCCCGCCATGGCAACCGTGACCCCGGACGGTGAGTACCCGGGGAAGTACTGGACCCCAAGGAGTATCCCGAAACCAAGGATGATCAACGCCTGAAGCACGGACTTCACGACGACCGAAAGGCCTATTCCAATAATGATATCCGCACGTCTCAAAGGACTCGCAAATACTTCCCTGAGAAGGCCCCAGTTTTTGTCGAACAGGAGGGTTATGCCCCCGTACAGACTTGTGAACAGGGTGGTCATCGCGATAACCCCGGCACTCATGAACGTAAGATAATTAACTCCATTGAGTCCGGGCGGCACCGGGATTTCTGCAGTGAGGAGGTTGAAACTGGCAGACATCGCTATCCCGAAAAAAGCCATCCAGAGTGCCGGCTGGACCAGCGAAGAAAAGAGCAGCGTACGAAAACGAACGAAACGGAGCATGTCCCGCCAGAAAATCACCATGAACCCGGGAGTCCCCACGGGTCACCTCCGCCCGGTCCCGGCCTTAAGGCCAGGTAACCTGTCCGGCCCGGCGTCCCTGATCTCCCTTCCCGTATGGTGCACGAAGACGTCGTCCATGGACGGTTTTTTCATGTTGATTGTCAGGACGCCGATACCGTTGTTTCGAAGGAGATCGATTATCCGCGGAAGGATGCGGGTACCGTCTTCGCTGACGGTAAAAAGAACGCCGTTTTTCTTTTGTTCACTGGAAATAATCGCGTTTTGAGTGGCACCCATGCGTATTGCTGCGGCATTGTCGGTTGTTTCGAGGTAGATCACATCCTGGCCGAGGGCATTCTTCAGGTCTATTGGCTTTCCTGCGGTGATAATCCGCCCGTGGTCAATGATGCCAATCCGGTCGGACAGCTGGTCAGCCTCATCCATGTAATGGGTGGTCAGAAAGATAGTGGTCCCTTCCCGGTTAATCTGGCGGATATAATCCCAGATCCGCATCCTGGTCTGGGGGTCAAGGCCGATGGTGGGTTCGTCCAGGAATAGTACCCTGGGCCGTGTCATGAGGCCGCGGGCGATTTCAAGCCGGCGTTTCATACCCCCTGACAGATGTTTTGTCAGAGTGTCCCGTTTCCCGGACAACTCCACGATTCCGATCAGTTCCTGTATCCTGGATTTCATCACTTCACGGGGCATGTTGTACAGCATCCCATGGAATGCCAGCGTTTCTGAAACGGTCATGTCCCGGTCGAGGGTCACCTCCTGGAACACTATCCCGATCCTCCTCCGTACCTCTGCCGGGTTGAGCATGACATCAAAGCCTGCGATAGTGGCATACCCTTCCTGTACCGGCAGCAGTGTCGTCAGGATATTGATGACGGTACTTTTTCCGGCCCCGTTCGGCCCAAGAAATGAAAAAATCTCACCTTCGGCAATACCAAAGCTGATATTCCGGACCGCCTCGGTAACGCCATAACGGTGGACAAGCCCGTTGACGGATATGACCGTGTCTGGCATGTGAAAAAGGCCTCCCCAGGGCCATCAGTTCAGTTTCCTGACAAGCTCAGCAACATTTCCGGCGAAGATCCTGATAGTAGCTATGCCCTCATCGTCTTTCCATGCCTCGCCCGGTGCAAGACCGAAAACGATGTTCCAGTAGGTTGAACCGGTTACGATCATCTCGTTGATAAGGTAGAACATGAGCATTTCCTGGATGGTTGCGGTATGTCCGCCGCGGCGGGCGATTGCGATCGGACCACCGACCATTCCTGCCAGAAAACCGTCATTCGACCTGGAAACCATCCCGATGCGCTGGAGTGCGGACATGACATCACCCCGTGCCGTACCGAAGTAGACCGGGGATGCTACAATGAGGCCCTGCGCACTCCTGATGGAATCAATCATCTCGTTCAGCCCATCCTCAAGTACACACCTGCCCGTGCCCTTGCACTTGTAACAGGCGATACATGACTGGATCTGCTTGTCTGCAAAGGAGATGACCTCGGTTTCGAGACCGGCATCCCTGATTATCCGTGCGCACTCCCCGATTACCTGTGCGGTGTTTCCCTCGGGGCGCGGACTGCCACAGAGCAGGACAACTTTCTGCATGTACTGATGGTTGACGGTGAAGGGTTATGGCATTGTTCCCCCTCAGGAATTATAATGGCCTGGTGAGAATACGAATCCCTGATGGACTCTCCCGCAGGTGATCCCGGATTCCGGGAAAGGCTTGATTACTATGAATCGCAGCTCGGGAGCGAAGATGTGAGCAGGCGGTGGCGGGCGGTGGAGGCCCTCACCCGTCTTGGGGGCAATGCAGCCATGGACCTCCTCATATCTGCCCTCAATGACCCTGACTGGAGGGTGAGACAGAAGGCAGCCTGGGGCCTCGGAGAAATTGGCGATGCCCGGCCCATCGCGCCACTGAAAACCATGTTCAGGGGTGAAGGTGAGGGTGTCCGCGAGATGATAATGGAGGTATTGGACCGTATTTCCCGGAGAAGTGCGGGACTGCCCGAAAAGCCGCCCAGGTAACTGAAGGAGTGGATAATGATACCCTGCCATGAGGGGGATCCCCCACGATTATTATCCCCGCATGCGAATGATCAGGAGAGCATCAGCTGGTTTATGATACCCTCATAATCGCAAACCGGCGGTCTGAATGCCGGAGAATACTTTCCATGGACCCCGCAGAGACCCAGAACATGGACGAGCAGCGCCTCGCCAGAATGGAGGAGCTGAAAGACCAGGACTATCCCCTTTTCCCTCCAAAGTATGAAAGGACACACAGGATATCTGAAATCAGGGAGTCGTTCGCTGGTGCCGGCCATGAAAAAAGCAGCGAGCGGGTCAGCACTGCAGGCAGGCTGTCGACACCACGGAACCATGGAAAGACCATTTTTACCGATATAACCGATGAGACGGGCAGGCTCCAGCTGTACATCAGGAAAAACGACATCGGGGATGAAAAATTTGGGTTTTTCAACCGGTACATCGAGCGCGGAGACATCGTAGGTGTCAGCGGCCACCTGTTCACCACGAAGGTGGGGGAGCTCACATTATGGGTGGATGACATCGTCCTCCTCTCCAAGGCACTCTGTGCCCTCCCTGAGAAGTTCCACGGTCTTCGGGACGTCGAAAAACGGTACAGGCAGCGCTACCTCGACCTTATCGTAAACGAGGAGAGCAGGAAGATCTTCAGGACCAGGTCGGGGATCATCGCCCATATCCGGGAATTCCTGAATGAAAGGGGTTTTCTCGAGTTTGAAACGCCCATCCTCCAGCCCGTGTACGGCGGTGCCAACGCCAGGCCATTCACGACCTACCACAACTTCCTCGACCAGAACCTGTTCCTCCGCATCGCCCCTGAACTGTATCTGAAACGGCTCGTCGTCGGTGGGTTCGAGAAAGTATACGAGATAGCCAGGAATTTCAGGAACGAGGACGTCGATACGAAACACAATCCCGAGTTCTCGATGGTGGAGATATACGAGGCCTACCGTGATTACCTGGACATGATGGCGCTCACCGAGGAAATGATCTCAACGATCGTCTTCCGCGTCCACGGCAGCTACGATGTCATGTACGATGGACAGGAACTTCACTTCAAGCCCCCCTGGAAACGCATCAGCATGTCCGATGCGGTCCTCCAGTTCGCCGGAATCGATATCTCGGTTTCATCCCTTGATGACCTTAGAAAAATCGCAAGGGAACGGAAGGTCGAGGAGTATGAGAAGGCCACCTGTGTACGTGAAATGCTCGTCATCCTGTTCGAAGAACTGGTCGAAAAACAACTGGTCCAGCCGGTCTTCATCCAGGACTTCCCGGTGGAAAACTCTCCCCTTGCGAAACGCCACCGTGAAAAAGAGGGATATGTAGAGCGTTTCGAACTGTTCGTGTGCGGGATGGAACTTGCAAACGGTTTTTCAGAACTGAACGACCCGGTTGACCAGAGAGAGCGGTTCAGGGAGCAGGACGATAAACGCCGGCACGGCGACCTGGAAGCACAGATGATCGACCATGACTTCATCACGGCCCTTGCCCACGGAATGCCCCCGACGGGCGGGGTGGGTATCGGGATAGACCGCCTGGTCATGCTGCTCACCGGAAACAGCTCGATAAAGGAGGTCATCCTGTTTCCCTCGATGCGGAGGGAAACAATGGAGATCCCTGACAAGGAATCATCCGAGTAGACCGGAAGCTATTTTCCCTGTTTTTTTGCGGTTATCCCTGGAGGTACGGCCAGGGCAGGTCTCTGACAGGAATTCTATCGAAAAAAAGAAACTGGAAGTGTATTCAGATAAGGGCGGCTGTAATGCCCATGACCCCGGACTGGATGATGACTGCAACGGCAACGATTACCGCTGCCATTTCAAGGGCCACGGCAACGTTTCCCTTCCTGAGTTCCTCGAACTCCTCTATTCCCTTGGTCAGCCTGTCAAGGACTGCGAGAGCTATGTATATGGCGAGAATCGCAAGGACGATACCGAGTACAAGCTGGAAGATTGCGGTCCCGATGGCGAGCATCCCGTCAACAGAGAAAAGCCCTGACGTGATGGCCGATTGAAGTCCGTTCGTAATCCCGGTGACCCCTGACTGGACGACAAGGGCGATGGCAAAGAAGACTGCGGCGACGATTATCCCGACTGCCGTATTACCCCTCGTCAGTTCCTTCTGAAGGTTCAGATCCTTGAAAATCCGTCCAAGTACTGAGAAACCGATATAGAGTGCTATTACCGCGAGTATGATAGCTATGATGAGCTGGAGTATGCCAACCGCGGCATTTGCAAGTAAAACCATGACAAATCACCTGTTCGTACCGCACTTGCGGTAAATTATGTTTGCTATGGTCCGGCTTATATTTAATCCCGGGTAAAAACAGGTTCCATGACAACTTTCCCCGTGATTAAAGGTTAATCAAACTCGCGTTCCAATTCATCGTCCCTCCGGCGGCCGGAGAAGAAACGCATTATCAGGGAGCGACTGACCATAGATGCAAAAACGGTTGCACTCAACACAATCCCATTAAAGAGGGCCGTTTATATCTTTCAAGGAGTCTCCTATGTCGTTCAGGGTGCCAGGAAAAAGCGCGCGTCAATTTCATTGGATCATTCTGCTCTTCATCCTTGTGGCCAGTACAATCGTATTGTATCCGGTTTCGGCTGCTTCTGCAGCGGCTTCATCCAGGGTCCTATCGCCGTCATCACTATCACAAGCTATTACGGCCGATGCAACCGTTGCCTACGTAGACCTGGAAGGGGGTTTTTACGGGATTATTGCAGAAGACGGCTCAAGGTATGTCCCGAAGAGCCTCGCAAAACGCTTCGCATATGACGGACTTGGTGTCACCGTGAAGATGGTCCCTGCAAGAAACCAGTCGGATGTCCAGATGTGGGGTCTCCCGGTGACCATCATTTCCATCAGGGAAAGGACTATGACGACACCTGCAGGTCAGGTCCCTCTTGTCGTGTATGAAAGGACCGGGGGGTTCGCCGGTTTTTCAGACAAGATGGCGGTCTATCCGAACGGTACTGTGCTCCTTGACCAGAAAGGCAGGATCGACCGGTTCACCCTGGAACCTGCACTGATGGAAGACCTGAGGTCGGCACTTGAAAAATCCGGCTTCAAGCGTCTTAAGGACAGGTCTCTTTCAACAAGACCCGTGGCAGATGCATTCAGGTACACCACCACGTACGGTGGAAAAACCATCATCACGGAGGACACCGCAGTTCCTCGACAGCTGGAACCTGTGCTTGAGCTTCTTGGGATCATCATGAACACGCCGAACGGGTCTGCCGGCCATGGGCCCGTGGACCTCACCGGGACATATCTTTTAAACAGTATGGTCTCTGAAAAAGGCCGGATGAGCCCCGTTCTCGAGGGAACAGAAGTGACCCTGTCCATCAGCAGCGATAGCATCACAGGAAAAGCCGGCTGCAACCAGTACGGAGGAACGGTTACCCGGGGCTCTGACGGGGCTGTCGTTTTCGGTCCGATGTATTCAACAGAGATGTATTGCAGCCGTTCTGGCGTGATGGCCCAGGAAACACGATATCTTGCTCTTCTAGAGAAAACGACCCAGTTTATTCCTGGTGATGGTCTGCTATCAGGATATGATGCTTCAGGTTCTCCGACCGTGGTGTTCGAAAGGACTGGTGCCCGAACAAAACCAGTCCTCGAAGGAATTTCCGGGACAACCTGGAACACCGACTCGGTCAGGAGCCGCACCGGGAAGATGGTTCCCCTCGTTGCCGGTTCAGAAATCACCCTCATGATAGCGGAAAACGGGACGGTTTCCGGGAAAGCCGGCTGTAACCTGTATGGCGGATCGATCACGGTTCAGGAAGGGGGAACGGTATCCCTCTCGCCACTTGTGTCAACGCGGATGTATTGCAACTCCCCTGATGGAGTCATGGACCAGGAGAGCCTGTATCTTGGTACCTTTGGAAAGACGACAAGGTTGAGCGTTGATAACAGCGTGCTCACCGCATTCGGGCCTGACGGGGCAACTCTTGTCACCTTCACACGCAAGCCTGATAGCGAAGTTTTCAGCCTGCTGGGCACCGTCCGGTATATCGACCTCGAGGGAGGTTTCTATGGCATTGTCGGGAAGAACGGGTCACGGTATCACCCGGTTAACCTGGGTTCTCTATGGAAGAAAGACGGTCTGCAGGTTTCTGCGACCGTCAGACCGGATGAAGGGGGTATGGGTATATACATGTGGGGACAGGAGGTCGAGATCATTACCATAGCCCGGGCATGACCATCCGCCAGGGGGCCGCCGGTGTTGAGGGCGAATCATTATAAAAAGGGAAGAACCGGTGTTTTTTCGGACGGTTCGCATCAATACAAATCAATTGGAGCAACGTTCATATACTATGATAAAGAGAGGTTGTGCAAATAGCATATCCGGATCCTTCATGGCGCCCGCGGCCAGCCGGTAGTATGAAATCAGGGTAATTGATGGACACACGAGCGTGTCCGGTGCTTTGAGGCATGCACATATCATGTCCTCCCCCTTCCCTGCCGCCCGGCAGCTGGTGCAATGCCGGCCGGCCGGATGTGACTTCGTGGTGATTGGTGATGAATGGCAGAGCGTGTATGCCACTCGTGGCAGTTGTACTTCTCCTGTTCTTTGCGGGAACCTTTGTATCCGCCGATGAACAGCCTTCAGTGAGTCTTTCGAAAGTACCGCTGAGTTTTATCAAGAACATTGGGCAAGCAGACCCGGGGGTCGCCTTTACCGCCGGCGGGGCAGGGTATTCGATTGTTTTTGCCCCTGACAAGGCCTATCTCGTGAGTGAAGGGGTCGATGGGCCGGCGGCTTTTACCTTTGGCGTCGATGGCCAGAACCCATCCGTTGTCGAAGGCGAGGGCCTCCTGCCGGGTGTCGCGAACTTCATTATCGGCGACGACCCGTCAAAATGGTACCTGGATGTCCCGACGTACGGCGCAATTGTCTACAGGGACGTCCTTCCCGGGATCGACCAGGTATACAAGGGAACCGACGGAGTCCTGAAGCGTGAGTTCATCGTGGCCCCGGGTGTCTCTCCAACGGGAATAGTGATGAAATACGAGGGGATCAGCTCACTCAGGCTGAACCATGACGGCTCACTCACGGTCACGACCCCGTCCGGGAGCCTCACCGAGCAGGCCCCGCTCAGCTACCAGGTGACCGGAGATACCCGGGTCCCGGTATCTTCTTCATATGTCATACTTGACGCGAACCGGGTAGGGTTCCTAGTGGGTCAATATGATACATCCCGTGAGCTCGTCATCGACCCCTCCCTCGTCTATGGGTCGTACCTGGGCGGCGATAACGAGGACTCGGGTACCGGTATAGCCGTGGACGTAAACGGCAATGCCTACCTGACCGGGTATACCCAGTCTTCGAATTTCCCGACGAGGAACTGGACATCTATCGGTGGCTGTTCGGGGAGCACCTGCAACGGTCTCCGCGACGCCTTCATCACCAAGATCGGTTACAACGGTACCTGGGCTGACATCGTCTACTCTACCTACTACGGCGGTAACAACGATGACCAGGGCCTTGCGATTGCCGTGGACAGCACCGGGTCACCCTATGTAACCGGTAAAACAGCCTCGCTGAACTTCCCTATCTCGGGCAACCCCTACCAGGGAACTCTCCGGGGAGGATACGACGCGTTTATCCTAAAACTCAATGCTTCAGGCCAGATCAACTCGATCCCCCCCTCCTACGGTGACAGCTATTCGACATTCCTCGGAGGTGCCGATCATGACCAGGGCCTCGGGATAAAGGTTGATTCTGGCGGCAATGCCTATGTCACGGGTGACACCTACTCGAACAATTTCCCGACCTACCCGGTCGGCCAGGCGTTCCAGCAGCTGAAGGGCAACGACCCGTCCCCATCCCAGTTCAAGGACGCTTTCCTCACCAAGATCGACCCTACCGGGAGCAGCCTTGTCTATTCAACATACCTCGGCGGGACGGGCGATGACCAGGGAAGGGCAATTGCCCTTGACTTCGAGACGAACGCCTACATCACGGGGTTCACCAAGTCTGGCGACTACCCGCTCAAGAATCAGTACCAGCCGATGATCCATGGGTTCACCGATGCCTTCATCACCAAGATGAACACAACCGGGTTCCCGATCTATTCCACCTACCTTGGAGGATATGCCGAGGACTGGGGACAGGCGATCGATGTCAACCCGCAGGGCGAACCATATGTCACCGGGAAGACGACATCAGTTGATTTCCCGATTACGGCAGGGGTCTTCCAGCCGACAAAGTGCAACCACGATGTCTCCATCCCCGACGCCTTTGTGACAAAGTTCAACTGTGACGGGTCGTTGTCAGGCGGAGGGGCGTATTCCACCTACCTCGGAGGAATCCAGGGTGACAGCGGCAACGGCATCGCAGTGGACGGAAGCGGCTATTCGTATGTCACCGGCGCCACCAACTCGAACGAGTTCTGCCAGGGATGGAGAAACCCCTGGATATGGAAGGTCAACCTCACCGATGGATTTTTGGTCAAGATCAACCCGACCGGGACATTCTACACCTTTGCCACACCATTCGGAGGCTGCTGCAACGACGAGGCCAATGCAATAGCCCTTGACAGTGAAGGGTCGGCGTATATCACCGGGTTCACCGAGAGCTACGACTTCTTTGGCATGTTCCCCGGAGGAGCACGCGGCGGGTTCCAGCAGACATACGGCGGCAACCCGAGGGACGCCTTCATCCTCAAGGTGGGAACTGCGGCACCGACCGCTCAAATGACGGCGAACTCCACCGGAGGGTGCATGCCGGTCATCGTGAACTTCACCGACCTCTCTTCCGGAGGACTGCCGACCTACTGGTCGTGGAACTTCGATGACGGGAACACGACGACCTTTACAACCGCAACTTACCAGTCATTCATTGTCCATACGTTCCCGAACATCACGAGGACATACAATGTCAGGCTTACGGTCACGAACTCCGACGGGTCATCGACAGCAACCTGGCCAGTTACCGTCTGTTCCTCACCCGTCCCGAACTTCACAGCGTCCAACCTGACCCCGGTCCTTGGTCAGACCCTTACCTTTACGGACAACACCCCCGGGACCAATGTCGCGTGGGACTGGGTTATTGCGACCGATTCCGGATCGCTGAGCCGGAGCGGCCAGAGCGTGCAGGTCAATATCAACAGTTCGTTCTACACGATCGGGACACCCTACTGGGTCAACCTGACGGTGACGAACGCCTGTGGCTGTTCGAACTCGACGAACATTTCGGCGTTCTTCACCCCGAGGAACGTTGACATGAACGCGACCCTGTTCTTCAACACCACAACGAACAGAACGGTTGCGGGAAGACCGCTCATGGGAACGTTCCACCTCTCCCAGGCGGATGCAGGGGTTGCATCCTATAATGTCTACTCATGGTTTACAACTTCGGGGGTCGGCCAGTTCGGATCGTCAGTATACGACCAGATCAATGCTCCCGTCTGGTTCCCGCCGTACTACGGACCTACGTACTTCTCGTACGTTCCACCCCTCCCGTCAGAATATGTCAATTTCACCGGAATTGACGGGTACGATTACATCAGCTATGGCTATGGGAGAGTGCCGTTCGGTTCGATTAATGTGACAAATTCCAGCCCAGTAACCGGTACCGTCGCTACCGTGATACTTGACATGGAATATGCACCAGGTTCGCGGACGGAAGTCCGGGGGGATAACGGCGTGGCGTATACCCTGACCCGTGTCCCGGTCCAGTTCGAGTTCTACAATTATCCCCCGCTTGCCTCTTTCACGACGGGAGCTCCCGGGACGAACATACCCTGGGATACCGATGGTGACGGGCTGATCGATGACATGGACGGGAACGGGAAGTTTGAGCTGTACGACGTCTACCTGTTCTTCAACTACCTCCCGACCATCCAGGCAAACTGGCCGGTGGGTATGATCGACTATAATGGGGACGGTTTTATCACTGCATACGATGTCTATCTCCATTATAACCATTATCTCGGGGTCTGGCCCTGATACCGCCTCATTTTTTGGGCTATTGAAAGATCCCGTACATATTGCACGCTTCATCAACAGGGCATTCCCAGCCTTCGATCCACAAAACTGGCCGTTATTTTACACATTTTGGGGAAACCTTTATTATGGGAGAAAAAACAAAAGAAGTATTACATCGTATTTTCCGTTTTGCCCGATCACGCTGGTCCCCGGGCAGATGGAAGGAAGGAGACGTATGATCCAGAAACCACCATTCCTCGTACTTATTATCGTACTGCTTTCGGCGGTTGCCCTTTCGGCGACTGCGTCGGCAGCCCAGATCACCATGGGCGACATAATCGTCGCCCCTGGCGGTGAGGCCACGACAACCTTGATCCTGAGTGATGCTTCACCAGGCATAGCTGATTTTGACTTGCAGATAGCTGTTGCCAATCCTTCGGTTGCCACATTCACCCAGGTGACCTACCCCTCCTGGCCGGTATTCCATTCGATCCCGGCGGTCCCGAGCGGTACTGTCAACGTTACTGCCCTGGCTGATACGACCCAGCCGCCACCCACAACCAATGTCCCGCTCGTCACCCTGAAGGTCCAGGGGCTGTCAGCTGGATCCACCTCGATCGGCGTTACCGTCAGGGAGCTGAAGGCAACGAACGGAGCGGACATACCGGTGACATTCTCCGGCGGCAGCATATCGGTTGGCGGAGTCACACCCACGCCGACGGTGACGACCCCGACTCCGACCCCGACCAGTACGCCGACACCCACAGCTACGGCCACCGATACGCCAACACCGACGCCGACGGTGACGACCCCGACTCCGACCCCGACCAGTACGCCGACACCCACGGCAACTGCCACCGATACGCCGACACCCACGCCGACGGTGACGACAACCGTGACGACAACGCCCACCACTGCGACCCCCACACCTACCGCAACAACAACCAGTACACCAACAGCGACACCCACCACGGTCCCTACTACCGTTCCTCCCACGACGCCAGTACCCCCGGTAGCGACCGGCGGCTTTGCAGTGGGATCGAGCCCGGCACCGGCGAATGTGTATCTTGACGGGGTAAAAGTAGGGACCACGACCTTCATAGGCCAGGGCGTCCCTGTCGGGACCCACCTTGTACAGGTATGGAAGGAGGGGTACCAGACCTTTTCACGCACAATAACAATATCCCAGGGGCAGACGGTCTACCTCGGTAATGTTGCACTGGTGAAGGGGTCATCGCCACAGCCGACACAGACATCGGCCCCCACCCCGACGCCAACAACAACTTCACCTACCCCTACCCCTACCCCGACGGGAACGACTACCGTGAGCCCGACAACGGTGGTCCCGACCACCGTTGTGCCTACATCGGTGGTCCCGACCTCCTCCACTCCCACGCCGACCCCTTCCCCACTCCCTGCGGGTAACGGGGGGATCTCAATCGGGTCGGTCCCTGTGGGAGCAGGGGTGTATGTCAATAATGTCCTGAGCGGCCAGACACCAGCCACGATCATGAACCTGAAGCCGGGACGGTATCTTGTCACGCTGAAGATGGACGGGTACGAGAATTTCAACAGGGAAGTCCTCGTGAGAGACAACCAGATAACGTTCATGGGCAGGATCTGGCTCCATAAGATCGGAAAATCCGGAATATCCGCCCTTATTCCTTTCCTCTGACCACATACTCTTTTTCATCGGTCTTATGAGCCCGCCTGCCGGCCAGGCGGCGTGGGAGGTCCTGAAGGGCTGAAAATGTTTCCTATGTGATCCGGTTTTATAAGAAGTTTCACCAGCCGCCATCCATAGCTTTCGTACAAGCCCTGGAAGACCGTTTTTTGTGAATCCGAAAACAAAGGTTGCTGCTGTCCCGTACTGCATCTATTTATACACCCCCTGTCATTCCTTCACGTGAAGAACGTGACCGCGAAGACCGGCATTGTCGAGGAACTTGGTGCCGCGGAACTCCTCCTTCCGGCACTGGTCAATGAAGCCCTGGCAGCCAACGACCGGATCAAGTATTATTTCTCCCTCCTTCAGACAGCCGCCCAGAGAGCGTCGAACCCTGAAGGAAGGTATCCTCCGCTCAGGACTGAGCGTGAAGCCTCGGGGATACGCGATTCCCGGCTGGACCATGTCGTTGGAGGGTCAAAGGCCGTCAGCCAGACCACCATTTTCATCCCGATGTCCAACGAGATCGTCATGAGGATAGGCGACTCGCTTGAGGCCATGATCCGTCCGGTATCTATTGCAGACCCGGAAAGCGCTGCAGGATTTGAACGTCGCAAGGATAGCCTCTATACCTTGTTGCCCAAGGCAGAGGACTGTGTTATCAGCGGTTCTGCCATCCGTGCCGTGACATCAGGGGACTCCCGGGCAGGTGACAGCCTCCACCTCCTCGTGATGGACCTCCACAAGGCCCTCAACACGGTCCAGGCCGGGTTATCGACAGAGGTCATCGACGGGGCACGGGCCTATATGCTCTCTGAAGATGACCGCGTCCTGGTCAGGGCATTCATGACAGGAGTCAACCGTACCGCCCCCCTGAGGTTTGCCCACCCCGGACTGACCACGACGGCGACACGGAGCGGAGACCACCTCGTCCTGCAGAATGACATCGGGATGACGGATGCACATGTCATTGTCATAAACATCAGCGAAAGAGAAGTAACGATTACATACAGTGATGTCCATCTGAACCGCCTCGTGTTCTTCCAGGGACTGTTCGAGTCTCAGGGGGTGACATGGCAGGAGACCCGTTCGCGGCAGGGAGGGAGTAAACTGAATACTGACCTGTTCCACCTGTCCGTAGGCCGGTACAACGCGGCAAATCCTCTAGAACTGTCCCGCTTTCTTACCTACCTTGGTTCCAGGCTTGTCTTTCTGATCGACTGGAACAGGGCAAGGAAACGCCTGAGAAACTTCCTCCCAAACCGTGATGCCATTGCCGCTCTCAAATGGGCTGCCGATAAGGAAGTAGGGCACATGGCCTTTCTCGAGCTCGGAGGAGAGCGGCTGGTGTATGACGCGCTTGAGCTGACTGCCCACATGCCCCTGAAGTATGGAGAACCGCTTCATTCCATCCTTGGACGTGAGAAGACCTTCTCCTTTATCTGCAGGGTCCTCGCCCTCTCCTCTGAGGGCCTGAGCAGGAAGCTGTCACGACTGCTCATTTCCGATGAGATCAAGGCAGAGCTCCTTGGGTCCTTCCGATCAGCCCATGAAGACCTCATCGGGAGATGCCAGGTCCATGCCACCCTGACGGTCGAGGTCGCCACAGCCGTGCGGGATACCCTCCTCTGGATCGAACGTGGTGCGGCCGGGGAGATGCGCCCCGACCTTTCTGCCAGGGTGAAGGGCTGGGAGAGCGACGCCGATTTCATTGTTTCGCAGGTCAGGGCCCTCTCCCACAGGGTTGAGACGGCGGAGTTCTATGCAGGGCTGATCATCATGATGGATGATGCCATCGACGCCCTTGAGGAGGCTGCCTTTTTCACAACACTTGTCGGGGGGCATGTCCGCTCGGTAAAGATCCAGAAATCACTAACCCTCCTTGCAGAGGACAGCCTGAGTGCGTCACGGGAGTTTCTCAAGGCACTCTATGCAGCCGAGGAGGTCCAGGCCAGGGGCAGCCGTGAAGACCTGCAGGAGTTCCTTGAGGCGGTCGACAGGGTTGCGTCACTTGAACATAATGCGGATGAAGGGCTGCGGAAGATGTCCAACCTTACCTTCATGGAAAGCACTGATTACAAGGAGTTCCGGGCGGCATTCGAGTGTGGGAGGATGATAGAGGAGTCAACGAATGCCCTTATGAAAGCAGGCTTTATACTCCGGGACTCCCTGCTTGAACAACTGAACCGGTGATCCCCATGGAACAGGAAGGACCGCGGATCATGACCTTCGGCCCGGGTGTTCCCGGGATACCTGAACCTGGATGGTTTGGTGCCAAAGCCGCCCACCTCGCCCGTATGGCGGCCATAGGAATCCCTGTCCCCCCTGGGTTTGCCCTGAACGTCTCCATATGCGAGCAGTACTTCAGTTCAGGGAAGGTAATCCCACCGGATATACCAGGACTGCTCCATGAGGGGATTCGTTTCCTCGAGGAGGTGACCGGGTGCCAGTTCGGCAGCAGGAGGCGCCCCCTCCTCGTATCAGTCAGATCCGGGGCGGCGACGTCTATGCCCGGAATGATGGAAACGGTATTAAATGTGGGGCTATCTCGGGAGACTATCCGGGGCTTCACCGTAATGTATGGAAACCCGCGTCTTGCATGGAATTCGTACTGCCGTCTCATCGAACAGTTTGGAACGGTGGTACATTCCCACGATGCCGCATCCTATCACGACGCATGGGAGAATGCCTGCAGATCAGCAGGTGCAGAGGATATCCGGGATCTTGATGCGATGGCTCTTTCCGGCCTCGCAGAAACCCTGGAACGAATCTACCGCGTTAAAACGGGTGATACCTTCCCGGCAGACCCGCAGGAACAGATCATCATGGCGACCGAAACGGTTCTCGCGTCTTGGAACGCACCGCGTGCCGTGGCATACCGGGGCGTTGCCCCCCTTTCCGGTATGAAAGGGACCGCCGTTACTGTGCAGGCGATGGTCTTTGGCAATGCCGGTCCCCGTTCAGGCTCCGGTGTCCTTTTCACCCGCGACCCGTCGGACGGAGCCCCCTATCCGGTCATTGATTTTGTGTATGGCGGTCAGGGGGAGGATGTTGTATCGGGACGGGCAACAGCGTCATTCCTCCCTTTGAGTGAAACCATGCCCGGCAGTGCAGAAGAGCTGGACCAGATAGGCCGGAGGCTTGAGACCGTCTTTCATGATATGCAGGACATCGAGTTCACCATCCAGGAAGGACGCCTGTTCATACTCCAGGCGCGTGCGGGAAAGCGTGCCCCTCTTGCAGCTCTGCGGATCGCGGTTGACCTGTGCCGCGAGGGAATTATCACCTCCGACGATGCCCTCCTCCACCTTCGGGATATTGACCTGGATACCGTCTTCGAAAACCTGGTCAGCTCACCAGGCGATCCCTTATATACCGGGATCCCTGCATCATCGGGTATTGCATCCGGGCGGGCAGTCTTCTCATCAGAAGAGGCCGTCAGGGCTTCTCGGGATGGCCCGGTTATCCTGATCCGGGAAACCGCTTCCCCTGATGACATGGCGGGAATCATCGCGTCGGGAGGTATCCTCACCCGGGAGGGATCGCGGACCTCCCATGCAGCGGTTGTGGCACGTCACCTTGGGAAAGCCTGTGTCATCGGGTGCCGGGACCTGATAATTGAAGACAACGGGTCGGGTTGCAGCATAGCCGGGACGAGGATTGCATCTGGAGATGTGATCAGTCTTGACGGAACAACCGGGGCCGTCTACCTCGGGGAGGTTGACGTACGGAAGGAACGACCTGAAGGCCTTATCGCCGTGGTGAGGGAATGGCAGAAAGGCCTTTGAATAGGTTCAACCGTAAAAAGATGCGGTAATGCACTGCCCGAACGAGATACAGCCGTCACCGAGGGGGTACTCGCGGTTGAAAAGGCAGGTCAGGCCTGCCCCCTGGATTTCGTCCTGTATCGTGTGTCGTATGGCCCTGTTGATGGCCACCCCTCCGCTCACCGCCACGGTATCAAGCCCGGCAGTCCCTGCGGCATCAACCGCCAGTCTGGCAATCCCGCGCGCCAGGTTGTACTGGAAGGAAGCAGCAATGTCATATGACGCTCTTCTGTCTCCTGCAGCCTCGAGGTACCGTTCCCTGGCCTGTCGCATCAGTTCCCGCGTCATGAGGACCGTTGAACCTGAGGCACAATGTACCGGGACCTCCCATGCCTCGCAATGTCCTGAGGCTGCAGCAGACTCAAGTTTCATCGCCGGCTCACCATCGTAGGTCTTTTCAGTGCAGATCCCCAGGAGGGCGGAAGCTGCGTCAAGCGCCCTCCCGGTGCTGCTGGTCATGACCGTGTTGATGGTGCGGGTGATCTGCCGGTCCATGGCACCGATTGCCAGATCAGTCCAGCCCCTTTCCATGAGGAGATCGCGGGTCAGATCGTCTGGCAGGAACCCGTAGAGCATTCTCTCCGGATAGCGTGTCGCCAGGTCTCCGCCGGGCATGGGAACCGGTTCCAGGTGTGCCACCCTGACCAGATCAGGAACCTGGCCCGCAAAGACCTCTCCTCCCCAGACAGAACCGTCATCCCCGTACCCGACCCCGTCAATGGCGATACCTATACACGGTTCCCGGGTGACCGCTGCGATATGGGCTTTGTGGTGCTGGACAGGGATAAGCACGGCGCCATGTTCACGGGCAAGATCGCGGGCATACCTGGTTGAAAGGAACTGGGGGTGGAGGTCATGAGCAATAATGTCATATTCCGCGCCCATGATTTCAGTAAACGTTTGTATCGTTTCTTTCAGGTAACCGAATGTTGCCGGGTTCCTGACATTGCCGATATGAGGAGACGTGGTCGTGAAACCATCCCGGTAGATGGTAATGTTGGCATTCAGCTCCGGGCCGACACCGAGGATGCACCGGTCTCCAAGGTTGATCCTGGTTCTTTTTGGTGCATATCCCCGTGAAAGGCGGATGATAAAACCGTTTCTTACGACCGAATCGTCGCAGCGGTTGATGATCGGCCGGTTGTGGGTGAGGAAGAAATCAATCGACCCGGAAAGGCGTTCCATAGCCTTGTCTATAGAGGTGATCATCGGGTCTCCGGGGACATTTGCACTGGTCATGACGATAAACGGGGCCTTCAGATGGCTGAACAGGAGGTGATGAAACCCGGTATACGGGAGCATGCAACCGATTGTATGGAGGTTGCTGATCGCACGGTGAGCATCAGGATCCCTCTTGTCAAGGACAACAATAGGCCTTTCAGGGCCGGTGAGGTCCTTTCGCTCATCGGGGCTGACGTCTGCTATACCGTCAATTGCATCAGGCCTGACCAGGACGGCAAATGCCTGTTCAGTCCTCCCGAGACGACGCTTCAGCTCGGGTGCGCCCTCCTCGGTACAGCAGAGGTGAAACCCGCCTATACCCCTGATGGCCACCAGGGATCCTGAATCGAGGAATTCGGCTGCTTTTATTATCACGTCCCCGCAGATGACAGGATTTCCCCGGGCATCAAGGAGTGACAGGGCGGGACCACAGGCGGCACAGGCTATGGTCTGGGCGTGGTGGCGGCGTGAGCAGGGATCCTGGTATTCCACCCCGCAAGCCCTGCACATGACGAAATGAGACATGGAGGTACGCTCCCTGTCGTACGGAATGCCCCTGATAATGCTGTATCGGGGGCCACAATTCACACAGGAGGTAGCCCAGTATCCTTCATACCGTCCACCCGGGTCCGAGATATCTGAAAGACAGGCATCACATATTGCGACATCAGGGGGGATCATCCCTGAAATGACTCCTTTTTCACTGTGTTCTATCGTAAAGGACGCAGGAGGTGTCCCTTCAATCTCCTGTACCTTTATACGGTCAATGCGGGCAAGCGGAGGCCCCCTTCTAATCTCTTCAAGAAATTCGGAAAAACGGTTTCCAAAAGCGGTTATTTCAACCGTGCCCCCAAGATTTCTGACCGAACCGGTCATCCTGAATTTCATGGCCGATGAATAGACAAAAGGACGGAATCCAACCCCCTGGACAACACCTTCCACGAGGATGACACCTCCCTTTTTCATCGCCCTCGACCCAAGATTTATTGATTTTAGCAGGAATATAGATATAGGGTTTTATTTTTGACGGGGCATATCCGGATTGTGAATGATGCAGTGGAACTGGTGCCGCTGCTTATCACCTTCAACCAGGTCCATCACAAGGAGATCTATGACATGCTCATCAGGGGTTGGATGACGGAGGGTGAGTTGTGTAGTCATTATGAACCGGGTGTGGTATCGGACTGCCTGATGATCCTGCGCAAGGGGAACCTTGTCGAGGAGAAATGGCGGATGCCTGAACCCGGTAAGAAACCAGAGCGGGAGTTCCATGCATCATACAGCAAGTTCAGGGCAAACTTCCAGTGTGCCTTCAACGAGCTGTCGGATCTCCTGTACATATCGAGTTCGAACGACGCGGACCTCAGGGACATCGCCGAACAGATGGAGTCCGAGCTCCGGAACGGCAGCTCTTCCATCAACGACATGGCCCGGAAGTTCAATGTTAGCCCGATGTTCATCAAGGGACTTGCAAAACGTATTCCCCATATGGATGTCAAAGGGCAGGGTCTGGTCCTGCTTGATGGAACAAGATAACGACCCTCTTTCAACCATTCTTCGTAGCAAACGCGACGTTACACGTCTCCAGATCCTCGTTGAAATTGCCGAGCACCAGCCCGCCGTCAGGCAGCAGGAGATTGCAGGCAAACTCGGTGTCACGCCCCAGGCCGTTTCAGAGTATATCAGGGAACTCGTGGAAGAGGGGATGGTCAGCGCGAAGGGGCGGGGGCGATATGAAGTCACCCGTTCAGGGATTGAATGGGTTCTTGCTCATACCGAGCGTCTTGAGACGTATGCCCGTCACGTACGACGTGATATCATTCACCAGGTGTCGGTATGGGCGGCTGTCGCCCACGAGGACCTCAAGGCAGGTGAAGAGGTAGGGGTCTATATGGAGAACGGCTGGCTCTATGCATCCCGGCAGCATCGTTCTGCGAGCGGGACCGTATTACGTGATGCCAGGGCCGGAGAGGACGTGGGAGTATCCCGGTTGAACGGGATCATCGATCACCGGGAAGGGACCGTCCATGTCTGCAAGGTCCCGAGGATAGAACGGGGAGGGTCGAGGAAGGTCCGGTACGACCTCCTCCAACCCGTCATCGAGGGAGCAGGTTTCGTGCTGGCGGTGGGCCTTGAATCATACATCGCGCTAACCCGGGCAGGGCGGCAGCCGGACATGTTTTTTGGTTCCCGTGAAGGTGCGATAGAAGCGGCTTTTCATGGGATATCCCCGGTGGTCGTAATCGTCGACTGGGAGTTTACTGATTTCCTGAAGCGCCTGGAGGAGGTCGGCCTTGCGTACCAGATCCATGACCTGATCACTTCATGAAGGTCATTGTATCCCCGCAGAAGCGGAATTACCGGCTGATGTTCATAGACTGGAAGCAGGTCCGGGCGACTGGCTACACCGAACTGTCAAAAACTCCCAAAGGCGTCCGTCCCGTCTCTTATCGGATAAGGTGGGCCGGAAAAAAGGACTACCGGAATACACCCACCCGTGACCTTGTCATGGTGCTCAGGAACGCCGAGATCCAACTGGTCAGGCGCGACCAGGACTTTGAAGCGTTTCTCCATGACCTTCAGATCCCCTTTTCCATCGTCCGCCTCTGCCGGGTCTGTGCCATGGAAGACCGTGTCACTCTGGTCGATAGCAGGAACGGGGTTCGTTATGGCAAGGAGGAAATTTGTATGGACTGTGCCAAGCGCGAGCTCCGCAGGGAGGTCGCAGGGATTGGCCGGATCGGGCGTCAGGCCCTGCACCACCTTGAAACGGTCCTCGAGGAGGTCCGGGACGTTGACAGGGTTCTTGCCACCCTCCAGACCGAGGAGGTCAGGATGGAACGGGCACTTTTTGACAGGCTCGAAGCGCATTCCTTT
>CAZGXZ010000001.1:0-40095 GCA_964530035.1 uncultured Methanoregulaceae archaeon | reverse complement strand
CGGCTTGCCATGGCTATCGTATGCAGGGGGTTTGGGGGGCGGCAGCCCCCCGGTTTAAATCCCTCCAATACGCTTCCTGTTCAAGGTAAAAACCAAAAAACAGGCTCTGTTGAAACACACATGAACAGAATTTCACACCCGAATCATGAAAATCCCCATCCAAAATCTCCGTATTATGAGGCCATTTTTAGCATTTTCATAGGAAATCCTATCATTGGAATTGCAGCTAATGGAAATCTCTCATAATGAGATGAATAAACTAAGGATGTGGAGATTTCAACAAAGGTAGAAAAGCTCTTTTTTTAAAAAAAAGCCAAAAAAGTCGGCGTGAAAAATTAAATTCTTAAAAAATTAGTGGATGGTCACGTACTGATACGTTGAATCGGCACCGTAGCTGTTCTCCACCCTGAGGGTAACGTTGTACGTCCCTGCCTGGTAGTAGAGGTGGGTGGGTGCCTCATCCTCGGTGAAGTACATGTCACCGAAACTCCAGATTCTTGAAGTCGGGAATCCTGATGAGGTGTCACGGAAACTAAGGACTACCGGGGCGTTCCCGGTAACCGGCATGTAGTCAAAGGATGCCTCGGGCATTCCTCCGACCTTGATGTTCTTTGTTGTCGTTGTCGTTCCGTAGATGTTCTTCACGGTGAAGGTGACGGTATAGGTTCCCGGATACTGGTAGGTGTGGACAGCACTCTTTCCGATTACCCCTGGTGAACCGTCACCGAAGTTGAAGCTATACCATGGGTCTGACTTCATGCCGTAGTTCGACAAGAAACATCCCTCGAACTTGACGGTCAGGCCGTCTGCCCCGGCTTCACCGCTCTCAGGGACCGCAGTAAATCCAATGATTGGATTCTGGGTAACGGTGATGTAGCCGTTCTTGGTCACATTGCTCGTCCCTTCAGGGTTGAACACCGTTAGCTTGACATTATAGGTCCCGAGGTCGTTGTACACCGTTGTGGCGTTCTGGACGAGGGCCTGCTGACCGTTTCCAAGGTCCCAGAGCCATGAACTTGCACCACTTGACTTGTCGGTGAAGTGGACCGTCATGCCCGGGTTGATGGTAAGGCCGTACCGGGTGTCTCCGATGGCCGCATCACAGTTGGTCTCTGGTTTCCCCGTGAACTCGGCCACGGGAGGTGCAATCTTCGCCGTGATGGTGTAGTTCTTGAGCACCGGGCAGATATTGACCTTCATCGGCTTTGTCGGGTCCTGGATGGGCTGTGCAATACCGTTGACGGTCACCGATCCGATCCAGAAGTTGGACTGGGGCGTAATCGTCACGTTACCGCAGTCACCACAGGGCACTGAGGCATTCACCGGTGTCATGACAATACCGGGGCCGGCTATCGTCCAGATCGTGTACTTGATCTTCTCGAACACCGCCACCAGGGCCTGGTCTGCCGTGATGTTGTTGGCGCAGTACGGAGGTGCAAACGTGGTGCCATTGAGGGTTACGCTCTTTACGAGGTAACAGGCGTCAGGGGTTATGTTGAAGCAGAGATTGCTCCCGCAGGGGACGGTTTCCTTGCCGTTCACGAGACCCGGTGCCGTCACATTGCCGCCCGTGTTCCAGGTCGCGGTGACGTTGTAGGTCAGCTGGGCAAATGTGACATTCAGGACCTGGTCCTTCGTGGCCGTCAGGCAGTAGGGAGCCGGGAAGGCAACACCATCAAGGGTGACATTGGCGATCTTGTAGCAGGGCAGCGGCGTGATGCTGAAGCATACCTGCGTGCCGCAGTCTGCCTTGACCTTGTTTCCGGTCATGTTCGGGGCTGTAACGGTCCCTCCGTAATTGGCGTTCACCGTGATATTCACCATTTTCTTGGCAAAGGTCGCCGTGAGGGTAGAGTTCCCGGTTATGGCCCAGCAATTCGTGATAGTCGACGGATACGGATAATATGACTTTGTCTGGCCTACCGTCCAGTTTAACAGGACCGTTTCATAGCAGTAATCGGGAGTAACGTTGAAGCATACTGTGTCTCCGCAGTTGGCCATCATACTGCCGTTCACCAGGCCAGGTGCGGTGACTGAACCACCCGTCCCGGCTATTGCGGTGACGTTGTATTGGATCTTCTCAAACGTGGCATTGACGATGTGGGGTACAGTTACATTATAGACACAATACTGTCCGGTAGTCGCATCCGGGGTGATAGGCTGCTGGTAATCCAGGGTGACGTTCTTGATCTTGTAGCAGTAATCCGGGGTCACGTTGAAACAGGCCGTCCCGTTAAATACCACCGGGACAGTCCCGTTCGGAGTGATGTTGCCGCCGGGTCCCGCTGTTGCCGTGATATTGACAGTCCGCGGAGAGAACGTGGCCAGGACATCGTAGTTCTGGCTGATGTTATACAGGCAGTAGAGCCCGCTCACCGGGTCGGCTGTCATCGCTGCACCGTTCGCGGTTACCGATGCAAGGAGATACGTGGCAAGGGGTGTCGCATTGAAACACAGCGTGCTGTTCTGTATGACCCAGATGGTCCCGTTCGGGGTGATGGTACCGCCGGCCGTCGCGGATGCGGTGACCGTGTACTGTCCCTGCGTGAAATTGACCATCATTACCGAGTCACCCTGGACCACGGGCGATGTCCAGGTGTACTGTCCGAATGATCCTGGAAGCAGGTTCGGTGTGCCGTTCCAGAAGATCCGGTCGAAGAAGTACGGCTTGCCCTGGTCCGAGTAGCCGTTGATGGTGAAGGTGACCTTGTCGCCGTGCTTCACCAGGAAGGTCTTGTTGGTGTCGGTAAAGTCCGGTCCGTTATAGTTCCACTGTACGCTACCGCCTATCGATGCGGGGTTCGTGACGACCATGAGCGGGTACTGGTTCAGTTCAAAGACAGCACAGAGGTCGGAGGTCTTGGTGATGATGGGTGTGGTAAAGGTCGTGTTCCTCGGTTGACCATTGGTAAAGACCGTCTGTCCGTCGAATGTCACCGACTTGACATGGTACCCGTAGCTCGAGTTGATGAAATACGTCTTGTTCTGTCCATAGATAGGACACGGGTCGCCATTTGCGGGGGTGATGGTGCCGTTCACGGTATTGCAGATATTGACATTCATGGGAACGAGGTTAACCGTCGGATAGGAGAAGAGCCCGGTCGGGACCTGCGTGAGGTTGATGCTGAAGGTGGCATCCTGGTAGCATGGTTTTTTCAGGGTAACCAGGTGAAGGGCGCGTTCTATCGTCAGCATGTGCTGGGTCTGGTTTCCCGTGTCGTTCCCGTCGATCCAGATCTCTGCCCCTTCAGGATTTGAGTCGAAGACAACGTCCTGTGTTTCCGGGACCATGGCCAGCTCGCGCCATACCTGGAGCGGGTTCTGCTGGGTGTGGGCAGTGGTCAGGGTGAAATTCCCTGTCGCAGGCAGCCTCCCGGCAAGGGACAGGGTATAGTTGTAATATCCCGGCGGGATCTCTATGACGGTATTCGTATTAAAGGAAGTCAGGGCCCCGTTCAGCGTTATCGACGCCCCCTGGGGCACGGTCCTGACGTCCACGAACCCGGTTGTCGGCACCTTCGTCATGATGCCGTACAAGCTGGTTGTCTGTCCTGCTGGAACGACGACCGTTGCTGAATACGGCTGGTACCCTGGATAGGTGAGCACTACCTGGTACGTTCCTGCAGGAATGCCGGAATAGGAGAACGGTGTCGTCCCAAGTGAAATGCCCTGGGCAAGCTGTTCTATATGGACCTCCGCTCCGACAGGTTCGGACATGACCATGAGCGTACCTGTCGTGGGAGGCAGCGGTGAAAGAATGATCGGCATGCCCACCAGGCTTTCCAGGTTGGTCGTGTTCCCTGTCATGATTGTGACATTCGGTACGAATGCGTCAGACCGCCACGTTGCGTATCCCGCCTTCTCGATGAATACGGTATAGTTACCCGGAGCCAGCCCGAAGGTGCTGTTGGTTACACCAAACGGATGGAACAGGTACCCGCCCCCGTTGACATAGATATTCGCCGCTGATGGCGTGGAATTGACCACCAGAAGCCCTTCATTCGCAGCACTGGCTGTTCCTGCCAGGAAAAGGCAGATAACCAGACCGACCACCATGAGCACGGACTTCATTGTCATTGTCTAGCACACTTCCTTGATGATACCCTTAAGATGCGTTCCCTCATGCTTTGCTCCTGTCTGAAGGGATAGATCTTCAATTGAAGCACATTGAGGAGTAATCAGGGATATATGAGTAATGGTATATAAAGATAATGGTAAATTGGAGCCGGCACTGACTTCATTCAGCAAATCAACCTCGCAGAAATAGTCAACAGGTGAGTAATGACAGCAGATGTCACAGAATTTATCTCTAATCATTTCAATTATTTCGTTAATTAAAGGCTATAAAATCGTATATTTCATCTTCAAAGACATCTTTTTTTTTATGATGCGTTTGAGATATTATCCAAAACAATGATGCCCATCGATATCGCTGCACCGCTTTTTTTTCTAAAAAATACAGTTTAATAGAACATATAATTAAAAAAGGTCTTGTTCAGACTTCACAATTTTCTTAGAATCCCTCCCTCCGGCAACCAGAACCCTTCAGGAAATAACTACCTGCAGGATGTGCTGATGATAAAATCGATGAAAAAGGAAAAGGTGATTAATGCCCGGTTTCAGGGCCTCATATCACCGATGACGTAGTAGATCTTCTGCTTGTATCCGGGTGTCATTGCACCATTTCCGACTGTGAGGCTCACGGTGTATGTCCCGACCGCTTCATAGGTATGGACAGGGTTCTGTTCAATCGAGTACCTGCCGTCTCCGAAGTCCCAGTTCCAGGTCCTCGGCTGGAAGGACGGATCCGTCATGTCAAAGAACTTCACGGTCCTGTTGAGCGGGTTGGTATCCCGGATGACCACATGGCCGTCTGCTGAAAGCGGTCCCGTCGGGAGCGGCCAGTTCATGGCTGCGAAGTCGACGAGCGGTGAAGCCCTGTCAAAGAAGGTCACGTTGACGAATATATCGTTGGTCACGAACCTGAAGATGCCATCCGCAGGGAAGCCTCCGGCATACCCGGTCACGTTCACGGTATAATCATAGGCAGCGCTTTCAGGCGTTATGGTAAACACCGTGCTGTTGCTGCCACACGGAACCGTGGTGTTCCCGAGCGGAGTGATAGTACCGTGTCCCGTTGCCGTGGTTGAGATGATCTCGGTATCCCTGTCAAAGGCGACCCTGAAGGTCTTGTCCTCCCTGATGTTGGTCAGGTTGTACATCCAGGTGTTGCGGTCGACCTCCACTCCTGTCGGCTTGGTTGTCCCGGAGGCCCCGGTAAGGGTGACGTTCGGGTGGTAACAGAACGGGGACGTTACGTTGAAGACTGCATTTCCTCCACAGTAGAAGGTTACATTCGTGGACGGGTTGATCGTTGGCGATGTCCCGGCAGGCGCAATCAGTTCAGGTGACACGACAACTACCTTCGGCGCAAATAGCGCTGTAATCGTCGAGTTCTGGGTGACGTTCACAGTAGTGGAGTTCGACCAGATTATTCCACCGTTGAAAGTAAACGCACCAAGGACATGACAGTCGTCAGGTATTGCATTGAAGGTAAGGGTCGTGTTCCTCGGCACCGTAACATTTCCATTGATGAACGGTACGGGGCTTGAGGTGATCACCCCGCCCTCGTTGGAGGTACTGTTCACATGTACCACATAGGGCCAGAACGGGAAGCCGACCACATAGTTCTGGGTGATGTTTGTAACGCAGTATTTCCCGTCGATATTTGGCGTAAGTTGGTGTGGAACGAGGTCGTCACCTATTGCCGTTACATTTCCGAGGAAGCTATCAGGCCCGGGTATCGCGGTGAAACAGACGGTTCCATTCCTAAGGGCGTCCTGTGCCCCTGAAGGCGTCACGGTACCGTTTCCGACCACAAGCGGTGTCACCTGGAATTCCGCCATCTGGAACGGCACCTCTAACACATCGTCACTGACGATCGGGCCGGGATTGAAGCTGTATGATTCCTTGGCTTCACCAAGCATTGTGGTAACACCATT
Source organism: uncultured Methanoregulaceae archaeon (assembly GCA_964530035.1). GTDB lineage: Archaea > Halobacteriota > Methanomicrobia > Methanomicrobiales > Methanospirillaceae > KLAP105. The sequence goes on along the minus strand of CAZGXZ010000001.1, from coordinate 34,093 downwards.
CCAGATGTATCGGTCAAACAGATACCCGTTGGTATTTTTGATGTTGAAGGTTAGGTTCGTCCCATGGTTGACAAACTTGGTAACATGATCGCTGTACCATGCAGAGTCAACAGGAGATACCTGGATGAAACCGCTTCCCGCAGAGGAAACGATTGCAGTTACATTGTAAACATTGATCGCAAATTCCGCACAGAGGTTTCCACCCTCGGTAACGTTGTGGAGTGTATACAGATAGGTGGAAGTCCTGCCGTCGGTGAATGGCTGGGTGAAGGTCCCTGTATTGTTGACGAAGGTGATCTCGGTGATATGGTATCCTTCCTCGGCAGTGACATTGAAGGTCTTGTCCATCAGGTAGGTAACACACGGTCCGCCGACCGGGGTGATCGTACCATTCTGCATGCCAGGGCAGTCCATCCGGATGGTCAGGTCTTCCAGGGTCACATCCAGGGGGAAGATGCCGGCGGGCAGCTGCGTCAGGTTCAGCTCGACAACCCGATCCTTGAAACAGGGTTTCTTGAATACCAGGGTATGGAATGCCCGGACAAGCTCTATATTATTCGGGGTGTCCTTGCCGGTGTCCTGGCCATCGACCCAGACCCTGGCACCATCCGGTGTGGAATTGAGGCAGAGATGTTGTGTTTCCGGGAATTTCGTCAGGTTCCTCCAGATGGGGAGAGGGTTCTCAGCCTGGTATGAAGTGTCCACGCAGAACGTCCCGTTCACCGGGAAGTATCCGGCAAGGGTGAACTCGTATGCATAGCATCCGGGCTGGAGTTCGATAACCTGGTTTGTATGTTTGAAATCAGTTCCGTTCAGGTAAATAGCGGCATCGGTTGGATCAGACCTGAAATCAACAAAACCCGTCGTGGGGATGCGGGCCATCTTGGCATAGACATGCGTGAGTTCCCCGGGATTAATGGTGAATGTTCCGTTATAGGGGTAATATCCAGGATACTCAAGGTGGAATGAATACACACCCGCAGGGATCTGCCCGTTTGCGTAGGTTGTCGCCCCGACGGGCAGACCACTGACAAGAGCGGGTATGAATACCGCGGCATGGTCAGGTTCGGACGTTATGATTACGGTTCCCGTGTTGTCAGGGAGGGGCGTAAGGATAATCGGCTGGCCGATGAGCGCCTCCATGCTGAGAACATCCGTGTTGTTGATACAGAACGTGTCGTTCAAGAATGCTCTCGAGTTCCATATCTGGTATCCGTACTTTTCCAGATACAGATCATAACACCCTGGTTCGAGGTATATGCTGCTGTTCGTCGTGGCATTGTCAAACGGATGGAACTTGTACAGGCCACCATCAACATAGATGGTCGCACCACCCGGGGTTGAATTCACCACGAGTAATCCATTCTGGAGCTCCGCTGCCATGGCAGCCCCTGAAAGCAGGATCAGCGCCAGAACACACATCCCTGTCAGAGTCATTGATTTGGACATACTCAAGCACACTTCCTTCGAATGATACCCTTTGATGGCTTCTCTGTTCTTTCCCTCCCCCCCGGGGAGAGAAATTCACATTTAAAGCACATTGAGGAGTAATCAGGGATATATGAGTAATGGTATTTAAACATAATGGTAAAAATCGTCTGACTGAAACTCCGTTCAGCGATTAGGGATTGTGCAGGATGCAGATGTGCGTCATCTCTGACCAGCATTCTTGGATTAGAAAAGTTATAATATTATTTTATTTTTGATTTCAAAAATGATTTTTTGTTATTTTTAATATAATCCCTGAAATTTTTTTTATGATCTGTTTGAGATAAATTCCTGTTTCGAATGGAGAATTGATTTCGATTTATTCAGGTTATTTTTAGAAACGAGTTCTCATTTTTTGAAATTTTTTATCGTCCAATTCTTTCCGGATCGCATATTATGAAGCCTCTCTCGCGGCAATCGACAAGAGGACCAAGGAAATTCCTTACTACTGAGTCAGGTATTCCATAGTGCAATACGGCATAGAATGCTCAGGAATTCTTAAAAAATTTTAAAAATAAAATTATTTAAAGATTTATATAAATGCTATCATATTTTTGGTTTTTTCTTCAGCGCCTCCAGGAGCACCTGGACACCGGCCTCGATATCATTCAGGTCAACCACCTCCACCGGGGAGTGAATATATCGGGCAGGGATGGAAACGGTTGTCGAGGGGATCCCTCCCCGTTCGAGGTGGATTGAGCTGGCATCAGTCGTTCCGCCGCTCCCGACCTCCACCTGGACTGGGAGATCACGGGCCCGGGCTGCATCCAGGAGCCATTTGTTTATCGTGCGGCTTGCGATAAGCCCGCGGCCGCTTGCATCCACGATGGTGATGACCGGTCCCTTCCCCATCTCCACGGCGGCGTCCCTGGGCTCGATACCCGGGTGGTCTCCGGGAATGGTAACATCGGTGGCGATGGCACAGTCAGGGTCGAGGGCATACGCACTCGTACGGGCACCTTTCAGCCCCACCTCCTCCTGGACGGTAAAAACCCCGTACAGGGTGAGGGGCGATTTGACGTTTTTTAAGACCTTGATGAGCATGGCCGCCCCCACCCTGTTGTCAAAAGCCTTCCCGGTCATCCTGCCGTTGGCAAGCTCGACGCATTCACGGTCGATGGTCCCGGGGGTTCCGATCCCTATCCCAAGGGCAACAGCCTCGTCACGGCTCGTTGCACCTATGTCTATGAACATATCGTCAAGGCGGATGGGTTTTTTCCTGTCGTCCTCGTCCATCTTGTGGACCGGTTTTCCACCGATGACACCCCTGACCGCCCCCTTGGTACCATGAAGGATGATCCGCTGCGCGTAGAGGGACGGCAGGTACCACCCGCCCAGGGTGATGAAACGGATAAACCCTTTCTCGTCGATGAACTTGACCATGACCCCTATCTCGTCCATGTGGGCGGCGATCATGACGGAAAAGTCATTGCCCTTTCTGACAGCGACAAGGTTCCCCATCTGGTCCTCGCGGATCTCATCAACACTACCCTCAAGTTCCTTCCGAATAATCCTGAATACCGAGCCTTCACTCCCGGACACACCATGGGCATCCGAAAGCCGCTTAAGGATTTCCTGAACCATCTCTAACCTCCATTCACGGCCTTTTCAATCCGTTCAACCGCTTTTTCCAGTTGCCCCATCGAAGCGGCATAACTCAGCCGGGCATAACCCGGGGCATTTGTACCGAACGCACTCCCGGGCACGATGACGACCCCTTTGTTAATGATCCGCTGGAACATCCCGGAGTCCACCGGGAAAAAGGTGTAAAATGCCCCATCCGGAGTCGGGAACCTGAACCCTGCCCGGTGCAGGGCGTTGCATATGTAGGTACGCCGTTTTTCATACTCGTCCCGCATGATACCCACCACCGACTGGTCCCCGGTATATGCTGCGAGTGCTGCATACTGGGAAATGGATGTGGCACAGGCCTGGCAGTACTGGTGGACCTTCAGGCACTCCTCGGTGTATTCTCTTGGCCCGGCAAGAAAGCCAATCCTCCAGCCCGTCATGGCATACGTCTTCGAGGCACCGTTGACGGTAATGACATTTTCCCCGAACCTGGCAGCACTCACATGCTCTGCACCATAGATAAAGTGCTCGTATACCTCGTCACTCACCACGGTTACGCCTGCATCTGAGGCGTACTCGACAATCGCACGGACATGCTCGGCAGGTTCAACTGCTCCTGTCGGATTTGCCGGGGAGTTCAGTACAAAAAGCCGTGCCCCATCCATTTTTTCCTTTGCGTCCTCAATGTCGATACGCATCCGGTCATCGAGCCTGACACCGACAGGTACCCCTCCCGCTATGGTCGCAAGTGCGGCGTAGCTCACGAAACCGGGATCAGCCAGGAGTACCCGGTCCCCGGGGTTCACCAGTGCCTGCATCACAAGGTGCAGCGCTTCACTGGCACCCGCCGTAACAAGGACCTGATCCGGGTTGTATGAAAGCCCGTTTTCACGGTCAAGCTTATCACAAATGGCTGAACGGAGTTCAGGGATCCCCAGGTTGACCGTGTAACCGGTCTTTCCCTCCTCGATTGCCCTGGTGGCCGCAGCCTTGATGTGTGCCGGGGTATCGAAGTCAGGCTGCCCCAGCCCAAGGTTGATGGAATCCGGCCCGGCGGACTCGAACATCTTCCTTATTCCTGATATCTCGATTCCCCTGACACGGTCCGCGATATGCACTCTTACCACCTTCACTCAATATTCGCATGCCTCTGTTTCAGGTCCTGCTCCTCGGTCTTGGTGATTTCCATGAGCCTTGACACGAGAGCATCGGCAAAGACCATGGCTGCCGTTTCGAATATCGTCCCGAGCGGGGCAAATGACTTGTGTTCACCCATCATCTGCCTGATCTCGAACTCGCGGGAGTCATCAGCCACCTCGTCCCGCTGGGACTCAATCATGACAACTGCATCTGATATCCGCCCGATCGGGGAGTCCGGGTTGGATGTTATCAGGGCGATTTTTCCGCCTATTCCCTTCGCGGTCTCGGCGATATCAGCTACGGTCTTTGTCTTTCCCGAGCCGGAAAAAACGATGATGACGTCTTCCTGCCGCATAGCAGGGGTTATCGTCTCCCCGACGACATAACAGGTCAGCCCGAGGTGCATCAGACGCATTGCGAAGGCCTTTGCGACAAGCCCGGACCGTCCTGCCCCGATAACGTAGATGCGTTGCGCTTTGATGATCTCCTCGATGAACCTTTCAATTTCTTTTTCTGAGATATTGTGGGCGATCAATGAGATCTTTGATGCCATGAGATGCATCATGTCCTGGACAGGATGGTCAGCCATGCAGAATCCGGGTTACTATGGGTGAGCAGTCTACATCAGGATATCGAATAAAAAGAAGTGGCCAGTCAGTCTGTTAGCTGATAATCCAAAGGGCAACAGTGCACAAATAAAATGAAAATCTCAACAGTCCACAGCCGAGAGGATCAGCCTGGAATATGAATAACCAAGGAATTTTCCAGGACATGAGTGCTATTTATCGATCCACGACCAAATTTCAGGCCGGATGATCCTGACAACTGCTGATATTGACAGAATACTTCCCTCCCTCATCAGGTTCTACGAGGACCTCCATACCCACCCGGAACTTTCACAGGAGGAGGTGGTGACCTCCGGAAAGATAGGGGACCTCCTCAGGAAAGCCGGGATCAGGGTGACCGAAAGGATCGGCGGCCATGGTCTTGTAGCACTGATTGGTGACGGCACCAGCCCGGTCATCATGCTGAGGGCGGATATGGACGCCCTCCCGGTAACAGAACAGACCGGGCTTTCCTACGCTTCTTCCAAGCGGGTGAAACTGCCCGGAGGCCAGGAAACAGGAATCATGCATGCCTGCGGGCATGATATCCATGTTACGGTCCTTGCCGGAACGGCGCTGCTCATGAACACCCTCATAAAGAAGGGGACGGTCATGCTCGTCTTCCAGCCATCTGAAGAGACCGTCTCGGGTGCAAGGGCGATGCTGGATGACGGACTTTACACCCGCTTCTTCACCCCGGAGTATGCCATAGCGCTTCATGTCGACCCTGTCCTTCCCGCAGGAACCGTCGCGACGAGGCAGGGGGTGTTCTCATCCGGCGCCGAGTCGATCGATATCATCGTCCACGGGGTAGGGGGACACGCGGCATACCCGGAGAAGGCACGAGACCCGATCGTTCTGGCTGCTTCACTGATCACTGCGCTCCAGACCATCGTGAGTCGCGAGGTCTCCCCGCGCGAGTTCTGCGTCGTCACCATCGGGTCAGTCCGTGGCGGGACGAAGCATAACCTCATTCCCGACCGGGTCGACCTTGCAGTCAACCTGAGATATTACCAGAAGGAAGTGCGGGACAGGGCGCTTTCATCCATAGACCGGATTGTACGGAATACGGCGCTGGCATACGGCCTCCCCGGGGACCTTCTTCCTGAGATTACCCTGATCGACGAGGGTGTCCCGCCTCTCACCAACGACCCGGTCCTGACCAGGAAGGTACAGGATATCTTAAAGGCAGGCCTGGGTGAAGAGAACGTCATTGAAATTCCTCCCTTGTCGGGAAGCGAGGACTTCGGTTTTTTCGGCCAGACCTATCCGCCCGTGCCGCTATGCTATTTCAGGCTGGGAAGCTTCAGCCCTGCCCTGGTGACAACGGTTCCCGAAGGCGACCGCCCGCCCCTGCACAGCCCGTTCTTCTTCCCTGACCCTGAGCCGACGATCAGGACCGGGATCCTGGCATTCTCTCTGCTTATCGCGGGCCTGACGGAAGAGGTCCGCATAGGCCCGGACGGCGCTCATGATGGAAAATAGTCAGTTCCCTCCAGGAACGGTGTTTTATCTGATAATGATGCAGGGCCGCGCTTCAGGAGCCACCCTTCGTGTAGCGGGTGCATCCACACCAAGGGACAAGGTCTCTTCCGGACATCACTGAAACCGGCCCGTGACCTCCGCATATCATACACTTTTTACCATGCGGAAGGTTGTTTTCAATCTCCTGCGCAAGGCTCATCAACTGCTGGCGCTCCCTGCGGCACATATCCGGGTCCACATTCACTCCTGAAACGAGAAAAACCGCAAGGAGGTTGTAATCGGTTCTTTCAGGTGAAATATATGCCAGGTTGAGAATCGTGTCCGATGCAAAGATGATCCCGGTCTCGGGAGACACCAGGTAGATCATTCCGTGAATATGACCCCCGTGACTTTCCAGGATCGAAAAATCGTACTGTCCCACCTGAAGGGATCCTATAACCCTGAATGCACCCATACTCCCGATTGGAGTATCCCCAAGGGAAACGGCCTGGCCACATCTCGGGGGCATGAACCCGGAAAAAAGATTGATAATCTTGGTATAGATCCATTCGGCAACCTGGTCCTCCGATACTGACCCGAACGCCCTGTTGTCCTCTTCGATGATGCGGATCGTTCCCGGGTGAGTCAGACAGGGCGGTCCATAGTAGCCTGCCGCTCCGCAGTGGTCGGCATCGGCATGGGTCAGGACAATCCGCGAGAGCCGGGAACGGTATCCCGGGCAGAATGATTCCATGAGGTCCCGCATCGCCTCGTGGTATATTCCATAAGCTGTATCGACCATGACGCACTCACCCGGAGTATCGATGAGAAATACGTTGCCTCCGCATGGTGGCTGGAAGCAATAGACCGTGCCTTCCCCGTCAAAGGGTATGACCTGTACGTCTGCGTAGAAATTGTCCTTCGAGGTGGAACGGAGCGATTTTCCAACCTTGAGGACGTTGTTGAAGACTTCACGGGCATCGCGCCCCTTTGCCGTCAGGTCCTGGACGATGTGGTTCACCTCTCCCAGGATCTGCATCAGGACCTCGTCCTCAGTATCCCCGATAAGGTTCCTGATCTCCTGGGCGAATGTCAGATAAAACACGGTATCGTCAAGGTTCCGGCCAGTACGGTCTGATTCGATAATCTCGATGGGATACCGGGTCTGGAGGTCCTGCATGAGGGTGTCGATGAGATCACTGTCCTCGAGGGTGAGGGTGAGGAGGAGACGCTCCGGTTGTTTGGCCCGGTCATCGTACTCTATCCGTGCGACATTTGCCTGACGCGCCGTAATGCCCCGCAGCAGCTCGAGGAGTGCACCCGGGCGGTTTGGAAGGGTCAGGACAAACTTCAGCGACAGGACGGGCGGGAGTGAAGTCCGGAGGTACCCGATTGCGTCAAGTGCCTTCATTATCCGCTCGTATGCCTCGTCCGTTGCCGTGACCTCAAAAAAAACAGTTGTCGGGTCGATTTTCCTGTCGAAATGGAGCCGGTTGATGTTTCCTGATTCTCCGGAGATGATGGCGGCCGCCCGTTCAAGGGCTCCGGGCACATCAGGCATACCGGCAATGAAGAGGTGACGTTTCGTATCTTCCATGAGATTCAGATATAGAAGGTCGACTTCGTTGGCAAAATATCCGCCGTACATGAGACCGGACCTCTCCCGGGTGCCGGGTGCCCGTCATGGTTCACCCACGTGATAACTGGCCGGGCATGTCCCCGCGGGTTCTGAAAAACCGTGGATTTACTGGTTATTGGTGGTTTGAAAATGATTGTTCAGCGTGGGTCTGTTCTTCGTACATGATGAACTCGCTTCCATCACTCATCACTATCGGCCTGAACAGGATCTGATGTGTCTGACCGTCCCTCGAGGTTACGGTATACAGGCGTGACCGTACAGGCCCGGCATGAATACCCTTATGGTCGTCCCTCCACTGGGTATCGACCATGAGGCGGTATTCGGGATCGGGATACACCCTCTCGGACCACCGTCCGGTATCTCCGATCTCCTCTACAGAAAATCCAAAAAGATCCTTGAAACGCTGGTTGACATACACAAAATTCCCTTCCGGCGTCAGGAGCGAGATGGCACACTGAGAAAGCGCGGCAGTATTCTTGAACAGTTCCTTGCTTTTCTGGAGTTCCCACTCAGAACTGCGCCGGGCTAATGACACCGACACCAGCCGGATGTACGTTTCTATGATGCTATCATTCTGGATGGGTGCCCGGGAGGGCTGGTGGATACAGACAAGGCCGAATGGTTTCTGGTTCCAGGAAAGGCCAATTGAATACGTGGTCCGTGCATCTTCAGGAACCGGGTCATTACTATCACCGGCAGATGGTGTGGGAGAAATCTGCGGGGAATCCATGAGTCGAAGGTGCTGCCATGACAGGATTTCCCCGGGGGTCGCAACGGGGATCTCAGGACTCCCGGCAGGGGTACTCTTGGTTCCGTTCGGAAATCCTTCCACGGCCCTCAGTTTCAGAGCACCGGTCCTGTGCTCATATGAATACACCTGTACCCTGGCGTCCGGGACGAAGCCCTTGACCCCGTGGGCCACCAGGGAATAGATATCCTCATCGCAGCCTGCAGAATGCAGCCGCATCGCAGCCTGTGCGAGGTATTCCATCCCAAATACATACTCCCGTATCTTGCCTTCAAACCGTTTCTGGTCAGTGATATCACGACCAACCGACTGGTACTCGACGATGGTCCCGTCTTCGAGTGTGACGGCACGGTCAACCCATTGCTGCCACCGGATAACCCCGTTCGGAGTGAGCACACGGTGTTCATAGGTGACGACCATCCTCCCTTGCGGTGATGTCTGGCCCGGGGCAATCGTCCTCCCTTCACGGGATATCAGGGGCATGAACACCTTTCCAATGAAAAAATCTCTCTCTTTTCCAAAATAGCGGTTGAACGCCTCGTTCACATAGGTAATCGTACCGTCAGGTCTCCAGCGGCAGATCAGTTCGGTCTGGTCCTCGACAATCGCCCGGTATTTTGCCTCACTCTCCTTCAGACGCAGTTCATACTCCTTCTGGGCGGTAATATCCTCAAGAATGAACATCCGCCCTGCATTGCCGTCCTCGAAAACAGTCGGCACTGCCCTGCACCTGAAGACGATGTCCTTGCCCTGCGAGGTTGCCGGTATCTCGAACGCCGATTCAGTCTGAGGGTCAGGGTGTTTCAGGATACAGTCGGCAATGAACGCGTTGAACCGGGCGTCACCGGTATTTGAACTCTCCCTCCCGATAATCTCGTCACGCTGAAGCGAAAAGAAGCGGGCACAGTTTTCGTTCATTTCCAATATCCTGTTGTCAGCGTCGATGATGATGACGAAATCAGAAGAAAAACGCAGCATTTCTGATATTGGAACCCTCTGGGTAAGAGAATAGACCTTGGCAGTCCCGAAATGGCTCACGGTGACCTGGCCGGTTATAAAGAGGATCTCAAGATATTTAGCCACTGAATTTCGGTTTATTTTCAGTTTAAGCGATATCTCAGAGATTGTCAGGCCCCTTGTGTGGAATTTCAGGAGCTTTTTTATCCTCTCGATCTTGTCCTGGTCGAGGATCATCCTACATCCCCCATCGTCTGACCAATTAATAAGCATTTGCTCCCTGGCGGGTGAAACCCAACAGGAATAACCGGAACAACAGGATGAGGAAAAGTGCCTGAACACTAATTCAGGCAATAATGTGGCTGAATAACATCTTTTCCACGGAAAGCCGCTTTTTCCCGTTCATGGAAAATAAGAGGGGATTGCCGGGTGAGATTATTCCTGGGGGAGGCCTTCGTCACGTTCCAGGAGGAGCGACCCGAAAATAATTCTTTCAAGGACCTGGCTGACATATTTCATCTTCTGGGCCCTTTCAAGGTCCTCGGTATGGTGGATATCGGCATACACCTGGACCCGCACGAGGGCAAAACGGAGCCTGTCAAGGGTCGGGTCGTCAAATGTTGAAGCTTCCCGGTAGAGGTCTTCGAGGAGGAGAGGAAAACTCACGATGTCCTCAAGGCATGGTACTATCCTGTCATAAATAGGAAGCGGTTCGGCGTTGCCGCAGAGGATTGAACGATAGTTCATTCCTTCTCGACCACCCTGACCAGGGCCTCCATTATCCTGTTGACACTTTCCCAGGAGGGTGACTGTTCAGCTTTCCTGATGAGAAACGGCCTCCCCTCATCCCCGGCCTTTCTCATTTCAGGGTCGACGGGGATGCTCCCGAGGAAGGGTACATTCATCTCCTTTGCCACCTTTTCGCCCCCGCCTTTTCCAAAAAGGTCAATCTCCCCTCCACAGTGAGGACAGGACATGCCGCTCATGTTTTCCACGACACCGATTACAGGGATGTCGAGTTTTTCCATGAATGTAATCGCCTTGCGGGAATCAAGGGTCGCCACGTCCTGGGGGGTCGTGACGATCACCGCACCCCGTACCTGGGGTGCCAGCTGGATTATCGACAATGCCTCGTCACCCGTCCCTGGCGGGAGGTCGACGACGAGGTAATCAAGGTCGCCCCAGTTGACATCCTGGAGAAACTGCTGGATGACCGCCATTTTCATCGGGCCCCTCCAGATAACCGGGGTCTCAGGTTTTGGCAGGAGGAACGCCATTGAAATGGCCGCAAGATTCCCCGTTATCCGTATTGGCTCGATTTTATCGCCTGTTGCAGTCAGCTGGTGGCCTTCGATGCCAAGCATCTTGGCGACGTTCGGGCCATGGATGTCGAGGTCGACAATCCCCGTCCTGAAACCGCGGGATGCAAAGGCAAATGCTAGGTTCACGGATACCGTCGATTTTCCAACCCCTCCCTTGCCACTGAGTACCAGGATGACATGCCGGACATTGATCAAAGCTTTTTCCGGCATTTTTTTGGCATCGGAACAACCCGCAGCCGAGGGGCAGCTTTCGCATTTCTGGTCACAGTTCTGGCTCTTTTGCGTAGAATCCTCACCCATTCAATCTTCTCCGTCTGTATTGGTTCTGATATGAAACGCTTGTACAACTGGCTCTCTGAAGATAATAAGGATATATATAAGGTATGCCGGGTCACTCTCCCTGACCGTTCCCGCTGCGGTTACCATAATACTCATCTGCCATGCATGCCAAGCACTTCTACGATGGAAAAGCGCGAAGCGCTGATTCTCGTCGGTGCCCTTGTCGTCATCCTTGTCGTGGCCGTTATCTTCAAGCCGATGCTGACGGGAAAGCAGGCCGACCTCGGCATCCCGTTCCTGTCGCCGCAGCCTACACCTACGCCAGTGCCAACGACACTGCCACCGGAAACCGCGAAACCTTCTCCGGCACCTACCTCCATACCGACTACTCTTCCACCCACCTGGAGCGGGCAGCCGGGCAGCCTCGGGCTGGCAAACCAGACGGGTTATTCATCCCCCCAACGCCCGTACCCTGAAAAATATGTCACGGTTCCCGCAAAAATGGCGACGTATGTCTCGATCCAGGGCCAGTACGGGGGTACTTCTGATACGTTCCACATGCCGTACCCCTACTGGGAGATCCATTATACGGTGAAGCCGTTGGTCAGTTCGCCTTCAGGAGGAATCGAACCTGGGACGAAGGATCCCTCCGAGGGGATCGTGACTGCCTCGAGCAGGTTCCCGTTCTTTGAAATAGATGTATACGATGTAAAAAATCCAGGACAACCGCTGAGGAAGATCACACCCGAGGGCGGTCTTGACACTACACTCTGGAAAGACCAGGACAATAAGGCAATAACTCCGGTATGGGTCGAGAAGTTCTATGAAGGAAGCGGGGACTATTACTTTGTCATTACCGCCCAGTCCCTGAGCGGGTATGCCGTCATGGTCAAGGTCCCGGAAAAATACATTGGTACCTGAACCTGAATATCCAGGGGTCAGCTATGAATCCAGGATTCGCTTTTCAATAGCCCGCGACAGGGTCCGGTACGGATTGGGCTGACCTCTTTCCTGCTGTCCAGGGCTTTTATAAAAAAGGTTAGTCGAATTTTCGCTTTCCGAGAGATTCAATATAGGTTACTTCGCTTCCGACAAGGATTTCCCCTGCCTTTTCAGGAGGTATCTCCAGTTCGAAGTTGGTGAACTCCTTCATGTCCATCATCTGGGCAACGGTCCCGGCAATGGAGATGACCTGCCCCTGCTTTCTCTCCACGATCGGGGAGTACACCTTCGCCGAAACCGGCTGCACGATGGACCGCTTGACATTGTCGAAAATACCGACCGCATCGATACGTGCCTTGGCTGCACCATGTTTGCCCGGCTTGGAAGTCGCTATTCCAAGGATCTTGCATGGCTCGTCATCGATGATCATGTAACGGCCTTCTTTTAATTTTCCTATTTCCGTCTGCTCCTTCATTGCATATACTCCTCGAACAGGAACGCAGTAATAATGTATCTCGATAACCTTACATAAATACACCGTACAGCCTGCTCACAGCCAGGCTGCCGATGATCATGGAATTTCTCACCGCATGCGACCAGATGGCAAGGAATGTCCTCGAAGCAGTCTCTCCGCTTGTTGCCACACCCGAGGGTGACGAGATCGTCGCAGCCGGGGCCGATGGTACTCCGACAAAGCGGATCGACCAGGTGGCAGAGGACTGTGTCGTGGAATTCCTCGAGGAGCACCCGCTCTGTTCACGCCTCATCAGCGAGGAGCTCGGCTCACGGGACCTGGACGGCGATGAAGGGACTATCTTTCTCGACCCGATCGACGGTACATATAACGCCATTGCAGGTATCCCGTTTTATGCCATTTCTTTTGCCTATGCAGTGAACGGCGAGGTATCAGAGGGTTTTGTCCGTAACCTCTCAAATGGCGAGACATTTTCGGCGATACGGGACCATGGAGCATTTCAGAACGGCCTTCCTATCCGCGTGTCGGGCACCCGGCAGCTGGACAAGAGCGCCATGAGCATCTATGGGAGGAAGTTTGACATGACCCGGGTGGCCCACCTGTGCCACAAGATACGGCGGTGGAGGCTCCTCGGGGCATCCGCCCTGGAACTCTCGTACATCGGTGCCGGCCGGATTGACGGGTTCATTGACCTAAGAGGGACTCTCCGGGTCACCGACGCATTAGCCGGGATGCTCATATGCACCGAGGCAGGCGGGACGGTTTCCGACCTTGACGGACTTCCCCTTTTATTCCCTGAAGATGTTTCGCAGGGCCGGTGCCTTGTCGCGACGAATGGCGTGATGCACAGGAAGGTGATAGAATACCTGCGATAACAGAACGCGTGATCATCATCTCGCGTATAGACGACAGGAAGGCACTCACTTTCGCCGGTTCACTTGGAGAAGACCTTCAGCGCTCCGGTTACAGCGTCCAGTACGATACCTCAACGGCGCGGGCCCTTGGACTGAAGGCCACCCCGGTATCAGAATCCGATGCAGGTCTTGCCATCGTGATCGGAGGAGACGGGTCCATCCTTCTCGCCGTGCAGCGCATGCGCAGCCAGATACCGGTGCTCGGTATCAACTGGGGGGAGGTGGGTTTCCTTGCGGACCTCGAACCCGCGGAGGCGGTGGAGTTCCTGAACCGCCCACCGGTGCCGTTCGAGGTCGAGCAGCGAATGAGGATAACCCTCATGCGCGATGGCGAACACCTCGGAGACGCCCTGAACGAGGCTCTCATCGTTACAACGCGGCCGTCCAAGATGCTCCGGTTCTCGGTTCTGATCGATGGGATCCCTGCCGAACGGTTCAGGGCGGACGGGCTCCTCATCAGCACCCCTACCGGCTCAACGGCGTATGCGATGAGCGCAGGCGGCCCTATTGTCGACCCGAGGATCGAGGGGTTTCTCCTCGTGCCCCTCGCACCGTTTATGCTCTCATCGAGGCCGCACCTTCTGAGCAGCAGCCGTTCCGTGAAAGTCCGGCTCGAAAGTGCAAAACCCGCGAAACTGGTTATAGACGGACAGAAAACCATCGAACTTGGCAGCGAAGCCCTTATTGATGTCAGAAAGGCAACTGACCCGGCACTTTTTGTCGACTGTGGAAAAAATTTCTTTGAAAAGGTCAACAGGAAACTCCGGCACCTCTGAACAGGGGCCATCCGATAAGGTGATGTGCAAGAAGGTGGAGTTGTTCGTATGGCAGACAGGATTAGGACCGAGATCGATTATCGTGCTGCAGCAGATCTCCTCATCACGTCACTGCACCTGGACGGCTCACCGGTTGCCGTCCGGTTAGCCCGTTCAAAAGAGGACATCCCGGCGGGGATCCCACCGCTTGAAGAGACGGTCAGGCACTGTATGATGGTGGGACTTGCACGGAAAGAGGGAAAGACCTTCTATGCAACGGCCGACAAGCACCAGTGTGCAGGCGGGGCATGGTCCCTTGGGCTGAAACCCATTACGGAGAGCCTCCGGTCAGGGGAGTTCTACTTCAAGCTCGGCAAGTTCGAGAGCTGGGCGGCCTGCAAGCGGACCATTGAAAACGTTCCCCATGTAGAGACCTCTTCAACATTTGCAACCGTGTATGCACCGCTCGCGACCACCCCCTTCGACCCGGATGTCGTGCTGGTCATTGCTTCACCGTTTGCCATGCTCAAGCTGGCTCAGACGCATCTCTTCCAGCTCGGCGGAAGGATAACCGCAACCTTCTCGGGGATCCAGTCGGTCTGCTCGGACACCACCGCCCAGACCTACCTCACCGGAAAACCCTGCTTCTCCCTCGGATGCGACGGTTCACGAAAATATTCCGGGATAGCTGATGGAGAAATGGTCCTCGGCATCCCTGCCGAGGCACTCCCCGCGTTCCTGCACGCCCTGCCGGTTATCATGGGGGCCGCGGGTTCTGCTCACAAATAACCATTTTTTTTTGAAACGGCAATTTTACATCCCCTATAGCTTCAATTTCATCCACACCGTGATGAGAGATCTTCATCAGATTCAATTCCGACCATGAAACTTCAACCGAACCGATTTTTTCGTTTTCATCTTGAACAGGCAGAGGATGAGAGGAATAGGCACCGGGGGGTGCCGCCCCCCAAACCCCCTGAATACGATAGCCATGGCATGCCGTTGGTGATTCCTTTATCAGGGTTGTTTGTCGTGGCTTTTGTATTTTCTAGTCTTCAGCGAGATTTTTTCCTGTTCGAAATCTTCACCAAAAAGGGTTGACTCTCATCCAATTATCCCGGGAAACGGGATATCACCAGGATACGGTTCGGAAATATAACAACCGCCACACAACACCCACCTCGCCGAAGAGAACTGAGCGATCGAGCAAATTTAATCCCTACAGCGAGGATATCACCCAACGAATTGCCACAGGTGGCTTACAGGTACAGGAAGCAGAGGCCATGCTGTGCATGGCACTCATACCCTTTCAGGGATGTTCTGCAAAGTACGCGGAAAGGATCCTGCAGGCGATATGTACCGGTATGCCCTGTCATTCCCACGACCCTCTTCACCCCTGGCATAATCCCGTGGGACTCCCGCTCCCCATCTCGGGTCAGTCACTACGTGACACAGTGACAGGCTTCTCATCCAACGATACCTTCACCATGGCATAAAATACAAAGGAGCGGATGCCCTCGTAAACCAGGCTCGCAGGGGCGTGTTTCCAGGACAGCATGGTACAGCTATCCCCGGACGGCTCACCAGGCCATGAAAACCGGTTATTACTATCTTTTCAGCCATATCTGGAAACCGCAGAAACGAGGAGGCCCACTTTCACACCCCGCGCCGGGGTCCCTTTTCCCGTTTTGTGACACCACGCGATCAGATGCAGATCATGCTCCCCGGAGGGATACCCCTCGGGCCCAGGACCTTTACTGCACTGGTCATGCCTGATGAGGCTGCTTCCGCCCTGCTGCGGTCCCTCACCCTGCCCGAGGACTGCCCCGGGCTGATAATACTACCGGCACGGCACCCCGGCAAGATCCTGCAGAACGCCGGCCGGATGGTCTATGCCTGCCCTCAGTCGGCCATGGAACTCAGCACGCTCCTGAAACAACCGGTGTGGTCACTGGTATGGATTTCGCCGACGGAATCATGGTTCGCCCATGGCCCCTGCAGTGCTGTGGCCGCGGCGGCACTGTTCAGGGCCGCTTCTGACTACGCACGAGTGGTCGTCCAGGTCCAGGCCCCCGGTCCCGTGTTCACAGAGATTGCACACCATGCCGACCGGCTCATCACCATCACCCCGTGGGGAAAGGGATCGCAGGACGCCCCGCGAACGCCGGCGTGAGGGATCAATGGGACGCAGTTTCGACAGCATACGGATGCAGGTCAAAGACGCGGCATACCGCTGGGAGAAAGAGGGCCTCAACCTCCGCGAGGAGGACCGCTCAGCTGCCGCTTCCATAGCCCGGATGGCTTCAATCCATAAGAACGAAGCATTTTGCTGCTTCGAGGACACTGCCGAGGCCCTCCTGTTTTCGGTGCTGGTCGAGATGCTCGCGCGGGAGGACGGTCATGCCGGTCATTGATGCCTGCTACCGGGACGGAAACATCCTCACCTGGGAGCGTGCAAACGGGAAGGTCACCAGCCGCTCGGTCCCATGGGACAGGTCATTCATCCTCGGCCTTGCA
Source organism: uncultured Methanoregulaceae archaeon (assembly GCA_964530035.1). Taxonomy (GTDB): domain Archaea; phylum Halobacteriota; class Methanomicrobia; order Methanomicrobiales; family Methanospirillaceae; genus KLAP105. The sequence goes on along the minus strand of CAZGXZ010000001.1, from coordinate 17,276 downwards.
GGAGAGGAACGGCACGGAGATCTCCTGGACGGCCTTTCAAGCCTTTTCCGGGTGGATGAATGCCGTTTCAGAACGCTTGGAGGGGAGCGGGAGGGCTACCGCATCCATGCCGGCCGGGACATAGCCGATGCCGTCGAGCGCCAGGCCGCACGTGATGCCCACCTGTATGACGTGGACATCAGGGCCGAGCAGCAGTACTGTGCACAAAACGGGATCGTCCCCTGCATATCCCCGGGAGAGCACAGGTTTTCTACCGCTCTTCCGGCAGACCTCGGCATCATGACGGTCATGGCCCGGGGGAACCCCTGGACCTCGCACTCCACGGAGGGGATAACACTTGATGTGGACGGCGCACGGCTGCCATCGTCGTCTGACCGTGCGATGCTCGAGGGACTTGCGCGGACCACCGCCTCGCACGACCCTGATATCGTCCTTTTTCCCGGCTCTGACCTCCTGATGCCCCGCCTTGTCTCACGGGCACGGGCTCTCGGGGTTGACCCTCCCTTCACCAGGACAGGGAGGTACCGTCGGCTTGAACCACGCTCCTATGCCAGTTATGGCAGGATGGAGTACCGTGAAGGTTCACTCATCCCTGATGGAAGGGTCCTGATCGACACAAACCAGAGCTTCAATTACCGGGAGGGGGGGCTGGCAGGGGTCCTTCTTGCCTCACGCCTCACCGGCATTCCCCCCAATCTCTCTGCCCGACTGACCGCCGGCACGCTTATCTCGGCATACGAGGTCTACGAGGCGGTACGGAGAGGTATTTCAGTCCCGTACCGGAAGACTGACCCGGAGCGCACGCGAGCGGGCTGCAGGCTCAGGGAATCGGACAGGGGAGGGATGATTTTTCAGCCGGTCGCAGGTCTCTTTGGGGAGGTCGCACAGATCGATTTCACCTCGTTGTACCCGAGTATCATCGTCAGGTACAACCTCTCGCCCGAAACCATTGCAGACCGTGACAGGAGGGGGTTCCTGCCCGGAGTCCTTGCCCCCCTTCTTTCGTTCAGGCTGAAGACAAAGCGTGAAAAAGCCCTTGACCCCAACACCGCCGGCATGGATGCCCTCCTCAAGTGGATGCTGGTCACCTGCTTCGGGTATACCGGGTACCGCAACGCAAAGTTTGGAAACATCGAGGTCCACGAGGCGATCAACCGCAAGGCACGGGATATCCTGCTTTTTACCAAGACTCTGGCCGAGGGGGGCGGTTATGTCGTCCTTCACGGGATGGTGGACTGCCTCTTTGTCCAGGGAAATGATATTGCGGGCCTGGAGCGGACTATCACCCGTGAAACCGGGCTTCCGGTTGAAACCGACCACTATGACTGGATCGTCTTTCTCCCGATGAAGGACGGCCGCGGGGCATACAACCGGTACTACGGCAGGCTGGCCGCCGGAGGGATGAAATGCAGAGGTGTTGCCGGCCGGAGACATGACACCCCGGAATACGTGAAGATGATGCAGGATGCCTGTTTTGCTGTTCTCGAACGGTGCAGGACCCGGTATGACCTTGAATCCGTCCATGAGGAGGCTTTTTCAAAGTACCGTGAGGCACGGGAGGGGCTTGCTGCTGCGGACATGGAATCACTCGTCATCCGGAGGAGGGTCGCGACCGTTTCGCACACCCGGAGGAGTCCGGAGGCTGCGGCCGTGGCTGCGTGTCGCAGAGAGGGGATCGAGGTCGTCCCAGGCATGGAGATCGCCTACGTGGTCACTGATGCCAGGCACTGTTCCGTTGCCCTTGAATGGGAGGCTGGTTCACGCGATACCGCGTACTACCGTGGCCTGGTTGACCGCGCCTGGGAGGAGGTGAGCAGGGCATTTCCCTCTCCCCATATGAAAGGAAGCGGGTTTTTCGCGGTCTGACAGGAGTACCTGCGAGCCGGTTTTAAAAAGATCCAGCGCCATTCCAGGAGAGGTCCTGTGAAGACCTGTTGAACGGGAATCCGGAGTGATGAATGATCTCATTCAGGATACCGGCATTCCAGGCCGGCCTGGCCCCACATCCCGGTCCCCTTCTCCCGTGCGGTTTTTTCAAGGGCGATATAGGACTGGAGGCGCTCAGCGCGGGTCTTTGTGTATGCCCTGGCAAGTCCCTCCCTGATCATCAGCGCGTTCAGGTCCGTGCCGTCCGGTAAGGAGACATAGACAAGGAGACGGCCATAGGCGTCCCTGTTCTCCTCTCTGCAGTCAGGTTCCAGGACAACCATTTTCCGGAGTATGAGGGATGAAAGGCGTTCCTTGGCCGCTTTTCCCCATGCGGCCAGGCACCGGGTGTCCTCGAGGGGGGCGTACTCGCGCGGGTTGTTCCCGTCTGGCTCCATCTCGGGGGTGTCGATGCCAAGAAAACGAACTTTTTCCCTGGTCCCGTCAGCCATCCTGACGTGGATGGTGTCCCCGTCGACGATGTCAGCGACTGTTGCGGTTGTCGTTGATCCACAAGCCGTGCCGGTAACCGGCGGGTAGGGAGTGGCTTCCGGTGAAATGCCAGGCGAGGTTCCTGTGCAACCGGAAAGGGATGCCAAAAGGACAATAAGAATGAGACAATACACAGCGATGACAGTACTTGGTCGTTTCATTCAGGACCTCCTCCTTTGTCATGTTTACGCAAGAACTCCCGGACCTTTGAGGATTCGATCCATCCCCGGTCGAGCTTGTTGACGATGGCGTCGATCTCGCGGGCATGCTGCATGATTCGCTCGGTAAAAGGGCCGTTCGCAAGGTCCGCTATTCCGATGATTCCCTGGAGGGGGTTTCGTATCTGGTCATTCAAGGCCTGGAACTGTTCCATGTTCTGACTGATCCGGTCAAGTGCTTCATGCCGCGCCTTTTCGATCCGCTTTTGCGGAGTGATGTCATGGCCAACGGACTGGTACTCAGATAGCCGCCCGTCGGGACCAAACAACGCGCGGTGGTTCCAGTGCATCCAGTACTCTTTGCCATTCACGAGGACACGATGTTCGATGCTCGCAACGGAATGTTCAGGGGTGAGGGAGGCAAAGAGCGCATCCACCCGCTTCCGGTCATCTTCCGGGAGATCAAAACGGAGTAAAAACCCTTCAAGTTGTCCGCGCATTTTTCCAAAAAATCTGCAGAAGGCGTTGTTAACAAAGGTTACCGTCCCTCCAGGCGAGGTCCTGATGATGATTTCTGACTGGTCCTCGACAATCGCTCTGAACCGGGTCTCGCTCTGCCTGGCTGCATCCTCGGCCTCGCGAAGTCCGGTGATATCAAACAGGGATATAACGGAAAGGTCTGTTCCGGGTATGAGTGCAACGGTAAAGACGGCTGATTTTTTATTCCCGTACCGGTCAAGAATCCGGGCTTCGTACTGGCGCGGTGCGGCTGCGGGATCGACCTGCCGGGCCCGGAAATATTCCATGACACGTGGCGAGTCCTCCGGGGCGATGAACGGGTTGCATTCGGACCATGCTTCTATCTCATCTTTCCGGTACCCGAGGATCCTCTCGAACTCCGAGTTGACAAGGAGGGTCCGGCAGTTCCGGTCGATTATCCGCATGGCTGTCCCGGTATTTTCGAAGATCGTGCGGTACTGGACCTCAGAATGCCGGAGTGCCGTATCCTTTTCATGGATATTATGGACCATGCCGGTTATCGAAGAGGAAAGCGCGGCGAGTTCGTCATTTCCTTTGAGTGTTTCAGGGGGAAGGGCCTCGGGATCCTCTCCGTATGCACGGATCTGCCTCATGACAACATCAAGGGGATGAATGACGATCATCCTGAGAATTAGAAGGATCGCGCCACCGAGGAGCACGCTCATGATGCAGAACGTGGTGATAAAAAAACGATAAATATCCCGTCCCTGACCGGATATGGTCCTTTGGGTCAGTACGGTCAACCTGAGGATCTCCCCGCCGTCCGTGCCGGCAACCGTGGCTGATGAGGCTATTGCAGAATGGTTAAAGACTTCAACCGATGTCCGCCAGGGTGTGTCACGGTCGGCAAGCGGGATGAAAACGGTCCTTGCCCCGGGGGAATGCACCGCGTATGAAAGAGGGAGCCGTGTCGTCGATGAAATATCCCTTACCGCTTTGTCATCCAGGGCGCGGCCCATCAGCAAGGTTCCGGCCTTCGGACCACTCATATCGCTGCGAAGTACCGGCTGCATGACGATGAGGTAAACCTCCTTGTCAGGGAGGATGAGAATTCCCCTGTTTCCTCCACCATTTTCTGAAGTTTGTGTTGAAGGAAGGTTTGCAATCGCCCATTCCCGTATGACGGCCAGGTCCATGGAACTGCCTTCAGCAGAGGGATCATATCCGCGTTCTGCTACGAGCCCCCCTTCCTCGTCGTAGAACTGCACGACGTTCATCCTTATCGTTTCGAGGGTCCCTTCTCCGAGGTTTGTATCAGCATACTGCTGATTTCTGTCCCGGACATACCGGTAGGTATCATCCCAGAACGCCCAGTCGCGCGTGGTATAGTCTATTATGGAAAGTTCGCTTTCAAGGGCGGCAAGAACGCGGTCAATGTTTATCCGGGCTTCTTGTTCTTCAAGATCCTCGTAGCTGGCTACGATGACGGTGTCCGCAATGATGGCAAAAAGGATGATGAACCCTGCAAGGGTGATGGCGATGCCTAGCAGGGTCTTCCCGGCCAGTTTCATACATTATACCATATCATGTTCATTTTTTTGCAGGTAGGATGACCAGGGCAGGTAGTTTTCTGCTGTCGTACCTTATTCGAAGCGGCTGGATAAATCACCTGTGGTTCTTCAAATGAGCCACAATATTCTTCCGTTTAAAACTAAGACTCGAGAGTATTCCGGAATTGTCATATGAATGAACAGACCCCTGATACCATCTTTACCGAATCGCTCCTGCTGCATGAAAAATTCCGTGGAAAACTGTCCGTGGAGGTGAAAGTACCCATTCGGACACGAAGGGACCTGAGTCTCGCGTATACTCCCGGGGTGGCTGAGGTCTGCAGGCAGATCTCCAGGGACCGCAGCCTTGCATACCGGTATACCATAAAGGGCAACACCGTCGCGATAGTTACCGATGGTTCAGCCGTGCTTGGTCTGGGTAATATCGGCGGATATGCCGCCATTCCTGTCATGGAGGGAAAGGCGGCCCTTTTTAAAAAATTTGCCGGGATAGATGCCTTTCCCATCTGCTTCGAGCATTATGAAACGGATTTCATCGATGCCGTCAGGAACATGGCCCCGGTTTTCGGGGGTATCAACCTCGAGGACATCGCAGCCCCGAAGTGTTTCCAGGTCGAGGAGGAACTCCAGGAGATCGGGATACCGGTCATGCACGATGACCAGCACGGGACGGCGATTGTCGTCCTTGCCGCGCTTATAAATGCATGCAAGGCAACCGGCAGGAGGTTCGAGGACCTCCACATCGTCGTCTGCGGGGCCGGGGCGGCAGGGTTCGCCATCACCCGCATGATACGGTGTATAGGATACCAAAAGAGGGCGTGCAGCGCTATCTCACATGTTACGGTGTGCGATACGCAGGGGATCATTCACCGGGCCCGCGACCGGCTCTATGCAAACAAGTACAAGTATATCCTCGCCGGAGAGACGAACCACGACGATCGGGTCGGTAAACTCGAGGATGCGCTGTCCGGAGCCGACGTGCTCATCGGGGTCTCAACCGGAGGTATCGTCACGCCTGAAATGGTCAGGTCGATGAATCCTGATCCCATAGTACTTGCCATGGCAAACCCGATCCCGGAGATCGCACCGGATGCGGCATTGTCCGCAGGAGCTTCCGTGGTCGGGACCGGACGGAGTGACTATCCAAACCAGATAAACAACGTCCTTGCATTTCCAGGTGTTTTCAGGGGAGCCCTTGATGCCTGTGCCACCAGGATCAATGACGAAATGAAATTTGCTGCCGCGTATGCGCTTGCTGCAACGGTTTCACGACCGAACAGGACACATATCCTCCCGAATCCCCTTGACCGGAGGGTCGTGAAGGCGGTGTCCGCCGCGGTAATGACCGCTGCCAGGGAATCCGGCGCCTGTGTATCCCGCTGACCCGTCTGATGCCAGCGGATAACCAGGAAAAGAGAGGGGGATCCGTTAAATATACCGCGCTTTCTTTGAAAGGGTCCGCGGGGTATAGAGCGGCCGCCAGGGCCTTCCTGCAAGGTCCCGTGTTATCAGCAGGGCCAGGTCTTCCGCGGAGATTTCCTGCTTGAACGGTTTGTTGGGTTTCGAACGGCTCCTTATCGTAACGGTCAGGGTCCCTTTCGCGACCTCGTCGTCACCAATGACCACGACATAGGGCACCCACTCCATCCCGGCCTCCCGGACCTTCTTGCCCACACTTTCATCACGGTCATCCAGGTCCGCCCTGATGTTTCTCCCGTTGAGCATGCTCATGACCTCATCGGCCTTCCCGAGATGCCGCTCGGCCACCGGGATGACTCTCACCTGGGTGGGTGAGAGCCATGTCGGGAGGTGGGCTATCTCCTGGTGAGCGGTGTTTTCAAGCATCGCACAGATTACCCGCTCAACACTTCCGGTGGGAGAACAGTGGAGGATCGGGGGGTGGACCTCCTCGCCGTCCCTGTGGTACCTGATATTAAACCTCTTTGAACTTTCGACATCTATCTGGACCGTGGGGTTCTCAATCGGTCTCCCCTGACCGTCTATGGCTGCAAGGTCTATCTTTGCGACCCAGTAGTGGACCCTGTCGCTGAGGATCTCGATAAGGACGGGTTGACCGGATGCTGCCACGATCTTCTCGACCCACGGCTGGTACTCATCAAAGAAGTCCTTCGTGCAGCGGAATGCGGCGACGAGACCGGTCCCGAAATCAACGCCGGTCTGCCACCCCATGGCAAGCTGCTCCTCGAAACAGGTGAGCGCTTCGGCCATGTCAAGACAAAGGGTATGCATGTCAGGCATGGTGAAGGCCCGGAGCCGTTTCAGACCGATGACCTCGCCTTTCTGTTCGTGACGGAAGGAGTACGTTGAAAGTTCGTACATCTTGAGAGGGAGCGTGTTCGGGGAGATATGCATGTCCCGCATGATAGAGAACATGCCGAAACAGGCTGCAAAACGGAGCATCATGCTGCGGTTCCCGCTCCTGAAACGGTACTGGCGTTCGCCGAACTTGTCGGCATGTTCATAAATTGCCCTGTCGCCGAGGTCGTACATGACCGGGGTCTCAACCGGGGTGGCCCCGTACGGAAGCAGCAGGCTGAGGACATAATCAGCCATGAGGTCACGTATCAGCTTCCCTCTCGGCATCCACCTGAGGTGGCCCACGTCACTGACGGGTTCATAGTCGACAAGCTCCTTGGCACGCATCAGGTCGACATGGATGGGCTCTCCCCCGGCTGCTGCCGCAGGCTCCCCGGTCTCCTTCCTTACCAGGCAGCCGAACGGCGTATCACCAAGGTACTCATGGTAGTCATGACGGGCGCCGTCAGGGGTCATCACGAAGAAATCATGAGTGACTTCCTTTTTTGGGGCTGTCGCAGTCTCTCCATCACCGCCGGCAACGATGGTCTTTGATAGTTCGGAGAGCGGGTGGCCCTTGCAAGCGAGGGTAAAAGACTTGTACCAACCAAACGGGGCGCGCTTGACGGTCATGTTTTCTGACAACAGGGCATTTTCCAGGGCTTTCAGAGTATCAACAGCGAACTCGGGCGTCGAGAGGTCGCTGCTTAAGTGGGCGTACGGATAGATCATCACCCGGTCGGTCCCCACCTGTCCGGTTGTCTTTCGGATCTCCGATACCGTCTGCCTGATGACATCGGCCTGGTCATCTTCGTCTGCAGATTCCACGGCACAGAAGACAACGAGGGCATCTTCAAGCGAGTCCTTGCCCGGAACTGTATCCTCCGCCATTTTTGTTTTCTTTTTGGGCTCGTATTCAATAAAATCCGAATGTATCAAAAGAAGCCGCATGTTTTATCTCCGCGAAACGGTCCGTTAAACTCCTAACGTATCTGTATTCAAAAGGTATATAGCCTTCAGGCAGTTCCAGGTGAATTTTCGTAATAACGTGACAGGGTTGCCTGTCGCTGATCCATGTACTTGGCATCCTTTTTCAGGTTATAGGGGCGGTCTGCACGCTCGGTCGTATAGAACACCAGCTGACCGATGGCCATGCCGGCGTGGATGCGTACAGGGCGGTGGTTGACATTGCACATCTCCAGGGTGATGGTGCCCCGGAAACCGGCATCGATCCACCCTCCCGTCTGATGAAGCTCGACCCCAAGACGTGCAATGCTGCTTTTCCCCTCTATACTGGCTACGATGTTGTCAGGGAGCTCGATTACCTCGAGGGTTTCTGCAAGGAGAAAGCGACCGGGCGCGAGGTCGATGAAATCAGCCGTTACCTCGTCTGTCCCGGCAGTGACCGTCTCCCGGTTATACGGATCGATGACGTCTTCACCATCCAGGTACCATACGAAATGGTTTCCAAGCCGGATATCAAGTGAGTTCGGCTGGACGAGGGTTGCATCAAACGGTTCGATCCTGATAAAGCCCCGCTGTATCCGGTCGGCAATCTGCCAGTCGACGAGGATCATACACTGTGAATATGGGTGACCGGGGCCATTACAGCTTTCGACGGAGATGGTTCTCCGAGCGCCTGAGAAGGCCGTGAAGCGTGCTCGCCTCCCGTGTCGTCAGGCCGGCCCGGCCCAGGATGCGACGGATCATGACCATCGTCAAGGGACGTTTGAAGTACGGGTGCTCTATCTGGTCAAGGTACTGGTCCACGTGACGGTACAGGTGGTCCATCTCGAATGCCGAAGCGAGGTTGTAGGTCCCCCGGGGAAGGTTGGCGAGTTCATAACAGATGATCCCGACTGCATGGGAGATGTTGAGAATGGGATATTCCGGGGATGCCGGGATAGTACAGAGGAGGTCAGACCGCTCTACCTCGGTATTGTTGAGTCCCCAGTTTTCCCTGCCGAAGAGGATGGATACCCTGCCACAATAGTCATGGATGCGTTCCCGAAGCTCTTTGGGAGAATAATAGGGGACCCTCATCGGGTGGCACACGCTTTTTGCTACAGTTCCGGTTGTTGCTACGACAAGGTCGCTTCTGTCAAATACCTCGGGAAGACTGCAGCGCTCCGCACCGAGAAGGATCTCCCGCGCATGAGATGCCCGCGAGATGCCTTCATCACCAATCTCACAGGGGTTGACCATGACGAGGTTGGCAAACCCGAAATTTTTCATGACCCGGGCGACGAAACCGCAATTGCCCTCGTACATCGGTTCAACGAGGACAATGTCAATTCTGGGCATCTGAAGGAGAGGGTTATGATACAGCCTGAACAGTCGCACGGAGGACGCCGGCTCCCTGTTCATAGATGGCATTGCCGACAACGATGGTATCGGCATACCTGGCCATTTCTGCCGCTTTTTCAGGGGAGTTGATGCCCCCGCCATAATAGAGTACCGAATCCTCGATGGCGCGCGATGCCTCCTGTACGATCAACGGGTCCCCGTAGATGCCGCTGTACTCGAGGTAGACGATAGGAAAACGGAAGTAACGGTCGGCAACGGTCGTGAACCCCGCGACCTCCTTTGCGGTGAGTGAACAGGTAGCTTTCGTGACCTTTCCGACCGATGAATCCGGGTTGAGAACGATATATGCCTCGGGGACGACCCTGCTCCAGTCCACGGCCTGGCTTATGACCCACTGGTGGTGTTTTCCGACAATCCACCTGACATCGGTAGAATTCATGACACTGGGGACAAACAGGTAATCGATGTCCCTGAACAGGACTGCTTCAGGACCGGCAGGCTCAATAACGAGAGGCAGCCCGTAATCCTTCACCTTGAGGAGCAGGGCCTCCATGTTTTCCCTGGTGATGTTCAGCGTCCCTGAAAGCATCAGGGCATCAGTCCCGCTTGATGCTATCTCATCGATATCTTCTGGCTTGAGTATGCGGTCAGGGTCCAGTTTCGTGACATGGACCCAGTTCTTCCAGTTTCCCTGAACATGTGTCATGATAGTGTCACCCGGTCATGGTGAATCGGCAGCTGTCTTTTTAAACTGCCTGATCCTTTTTTCTGCGATTCCGCTCTTTTCAGCGAGCACCCCGGCATCCGCTGCAATGAGGCTCTTTATATCGGCAATACCGGCATTGATCAATTTTCCGGCGGTTATCGCCCCGATACCCGGCAAGGAACGGATATCAAGGTGCCCCCGGGATGAGGCCGGCGTCCCGTCGTCCTGGTCTGATGACTGGTCCAGGAACTGCCGGAGCCGCAGGAGATGTTTTTTCACGGTTTCAGTGCTTAGCCCGGTCCGGTCGGATATTGCAACAGGGTCGGAGGAGGCCAGGGCAACCGGGTCAAGGAGCTCTGCTCCGAGGTATTTTTTAATGCTGACCGCAGGAATACCGCTTGCTTTCAGGGTATCGTGAGCCATCAGCTTCCTTGCCTCGTCAATAATCGATGAGGCTTCAGTCTCGCTCGCTCCCGTACTGCGTATGGTCGCAACACTTGCCCGGGACAGGGAACTGATTTCAGTTATGCCGGCTTCCTCCATTTTTTTAATCAGTTTTCCCGGGCTCCTGCCTTTCCGCGGGATAATGTGTTTCCTCACAAATTTCTTGAACTCTGACCGCCGTTTCAGAGTATCGAGCGTAGCAGCCGCATCAGCCTGGATAGTGCCCGCTTCAGCCATGCTGACACCGAGGACCGAGGCAATCCGGTCTGTTGAGGTGTGAACCACTTCGTAGGCACTGTAGATATGGGCCGCATGGAGCAGGTCCACCTGATCGGAGGAGAGGGAGGGGACCTCAAGGAGGTGCTTCCTGTTCGTGGACATGTGCTGGCAGAGAGGACATCCGAGGTCCCATGGCCGGGCCCCTTTTCGTACAAGGCTTACATGGTGCAGATGATGCTCAGGGCAGACCGGGTCGGTCCGGACTGCATACCCCCACTGGGCCCCGGGAAGTGAGATGTTGAATGTACAGTCGGGGTAGCCATTGCAGCCGATGAACTGGCTCATACCCCTCATATGGCGGATCCTGAGGTCTGAACCGCATGCCGGGCAGGGGCCAACCGTCAGCTCTTCGTCGGTCCTTCCCATGATCTCCTCGCCGATCTGGTCTGCATGGGCCTCCAGCTGGTCGAAGACCTGGTGGAGCATCTGCCGGGACTCGCCGACCACCGCATCACGGTTCCGCTTTTTTTCCTTGATGTTGGTCATGTGCTGCTCAAGGGTACGCGTCATCTCCGGCCGCGTTATGGTGTCGGCATGGTGCTCGAGCGACTCGACGACCGCCCTCCCGACAAGAGTCGGCCGGAGCGGGTTTCCCTCTACATATTTTCTGGATAAAAGTTTCGCGATGACCTCGTGCCTGGTGCTCTTCGTCCCGAGACCCAGCTCTTCCATTGTCAGGATCAGCCGGCTCTGGGTGAACCTGGGAGGTGGTTCGGTTTCCTTCTCGGCGAAATCAACCCTGACCAGGGAGAGCTGTTCCCCGGGAGTAAACGCCGGGAGGACGGTCTCCTTTGCCTTGCTGTAGGGATATACAGCCCTCCACCCGGCCCTGATCAGCCTGCTCCCGGTTATGAGATAGGGTTCACCGGACGCATCGAGGCTGACCCTTACTGTGGCCCACTCTGCATCAGGGGAAAGTGTCGCCAGGAACCGCCGGACGACAAGCTCGTATATCGCAAAGCGGTCTTCCCCAAGGTCTTCCACGGTTGCAGGCCCGGCAGGGTGGATCGGCGGGTGGTCTGTGCTGGTCTTTTTTCCCGAGGTCGGCACTTTGCGACGGTTTCCCGCTACGTGTGCGACATCCTTCGAAAAGGGTGTCTTCGAAAGCATCCCAAGGATTGCCGCAATATCCAGGCTTTTTGGATAGACGGTATTGTCAGTCCTCGGGTAGGAGATGAAACCGTTCATGTAGAGGTCTTCTGCAAGCCGCATGGCTTCAGCAGCTGAGAATCCGATGCGTCCGGCAGCGACGATGAAGGACGTCGTATCGAACGGGGTCGGAGCCCTGTCAATCCTGGTCCCTTGCTTTATATCGGTGACGTGGACCGGGGACTTCGTACGGTCCCGTGCCAGTTCCGCTTCCTCGCGGCTGGTAAAACGTCCGTGGGCGTGGCGGGCCTCGATGGGGTTCCGGTCCTTCTCGGTGAGGAGGGACAGCTCGAAGTACGGTTCTGGGACGAAGGCTTCGATCTCCTTCTCCCTGTCTACGATCATGGCCAGGGTGGGTGACTGGACCCTCCCCACGGACAGGATATTCGCCCCGCCCCTCCGTGCGGCAAGACTAATGAAACGGGTGAGAGACGCGCCCCATATGAGGTCGATCACCTGGCGGGCTTCACCGGCTGCAGCAAGGTCAAAATCAATCCCGGTCGGGTGGGTGAAGGCAGACGTAATCTCATCAGGGGTGATGGCGCTGAACCGTGCCCGGTCCACGGGAACCTGCCGGTTGACCTGCCGGACCAGCTCGTACGCTTCTTTTCCAATCAACTCTCCTTCGGTATCGAAATCAGTTGCAATGGTGACGCGGTCCGCTTTCCGGGCATGTTTCTGGATTATCGAAACGATCTTCTTCTCGGTGGGGACCTTGAGAGTATTGGCATCGATGAGGCTCCGCGGGGTTTTTTCGCTGCTCCGCCAGTTCGAATAACCGGCCTCGAAGTCTATCTCCACGACATGCCCTTTCAAGCCCGCTATCACGGTATCACCAAAAAAATAGACCGAAATACCGGCGTCTTTTCTTTCCTGGACCTTTTCCCTGCCTGCCAGGATCTGGGCTATACGACGCGCAGCGATGTTCTTTTCAGTGATGATAAGGTGCATGGACAGAACCCCTCAACCCTCCAGACGGGCTATCGCTTCAAGGAGCAGCTGATTCAGCTCTGCCGGATCAGCCCTTCCCCGGGTTTCCTTCATGACCTGCCCGACAAGGTAATGGACCGCTCCCTTCTTTCCGGCCTTTACATCGGAAACCGCCCCGGGGTTTGACATGATTACAGAGGTGATTATCCTGTCAATCTCACCGCCAGCCTTCTTTCCGAGGTCGAGCCTCCTGATGCAGGCGGCCGGGGACTCACACTCCTGATGCTCCCTGACCTGGTCAAGAAGGGTCCGTAACACATCCACACCGTTTTTATCGGTTATAGTGCCCTCACGGAGTATTTCCAGCAGTTCGCGGAACGCCTTGACAGGTACAAGGTCGATTCCCATGTCCCGGTAGCTCAGCTCCCCGAGCAGAATGTCGGCAACCCACGTCGCGGCAAGCGGGGGATCCACCGGTGCGACCTCCTCGTAAAAAGCTGCAAGCCTGATACCACCCGTAAGCGTCCGGGCATGTTCCGGAGAACAGGCATACTGGTCGATGAAGCGCTGGCGCCGGGCATCAGGAAGCTCTGGCAGTTCAATGCCGTCAACCCACCCGCTCACCCTGAGGGGGGGGAGGTCTGGTTCCGGGAAGTACCGATAGTCGTTCTCTTCCTCCTTGCTCCTCGACGACGTCGTGACACCCCGTGCCTCGACAAAATGACGGGTTTCGCGGTCGATTTTAACGCCACGCCGTATGGCATTCTTCTGCCGGGTGACCTCGAAGGTAAGCGCCTTCTCGACCCCCTTGTAGGAGGAGATGTTCTTGATCTCGACCCTGGCGTGGCCTTCCATGGAAATATTGGCATCAACACGGAGTGAACCTTCACGGTCACTGTCAAACACTCCGAGGTACTCAAGTGTCGCCCGGAGTTTGTTGAGAAATTTTCTGGCCTCCTTTGGAGAGCGGAGATCAGGTTCGGTAACGATTTCGATAAGGGGTATTCCGCTCCGGTTGTAATCGACCAGTGTGTACCGTGGCCGGTCGCCGCCGCCCTTGTGTACAAGCCGGCCCGGGTCTTCCTCCATGTGCACCCGGGTTATCCTGACGGTCTTCTCACCGTCATCACCATCAATGAGCACGCTTCCCCGGACTGCAAGAGGCTTGTCATACTGGGTGATCTGGAACCCTTTCGGGAGATCAGGATAGAAGTAGTTCTTCCGCGAAAATTCTGACTCCGGCGGGACCTCGCAGTTGAGGGCCTTTGCCACCTTGAGGGCATACAGGACCGCGGTCCGGTTGATTCCCGGGAGAGAGCCGGGAAGCCCCAGGCATACGGGACAGACATGGGTATTGGGTTCGGAGTCCTGGTACCCGGCTGCACAGGCGCAGAACATCTTGCTCTTCGTGTTCAGCTGGCAGTGGATCTCAAGCCCGATGATCACTGTCATGCGCGTCCCTCCTGTTCATAGGTGAAAGCCGCATCGATGACTTCCTCGTCATGGAAACGGGGTCCCATGATCTGGAGCCCGACCGGCATACCTCCGGCCTCACCGCAGGGTATGGATATAGCAGGGACACCCGCGAGGTTGGCGGGAACCGTGAGGATGTCCGACAGGTACATCGAGAGAGGATCGGTCTTTTCTCCCAGGCGGAAGGCAACCGTGGGCATCGTCGGCCCGGCAAGGAGGTCGACTTCGGAGAAGAGGCGTTGGAAATCCTCCCGCACCATCTGTCGTGCCGCCTGGGCCTTGGCATAGTACTTGCCGTAATACCCGGAAGAGAGGGCAAACGTCCCGAGCATGATACGGCGCCTGACCTCAGCACCGAAACCGGCTCCCCTTCGGTCGGAGTACGACTCGTGCCAGGTCTTCCTGGTTTCAGCAGGGGGTCCGTACCGTACGCCATCGAAGCGTGCAAGATTGGAGGAAGCTTCGCTCATGCAGATGACATAGTACGCCGCAAGCGCATAGGCCATGCTGGGCATCCGGCAGGTCACTACTTCGGCACCCAGACCTTCCAACCGTTCAATGGCCTCCCACACGACAGCGGCAACCTTCGGGTCCACGCCTGAACCAAAAAATTCCTCGGGGACACCGATCCGGTACCCTGCTACCTTCGCTGCCGGCGCGTGGGAATACGGACGGTTGGTCATGGTAGCGTCGCGCGGGTCATACGCGGAGATAATCTCCAGCAACAGGGACACGTCCTGAACGGTCCTGGCCATGGGACCGATCAGTTCGAGGGAGTTGGCATAGGCGACAAGCCCGTACCGGGAAACACGCCCGTATGTGGGTTTCATGCCGACAATGCCACAAAATGCACTCGGGCACCGGATCGATCCTCCCGTATCGGTTCCAAGCGCCATGGGGACAAGCCCCGCGGCCACGGCAGCGGCACTCCCTCCGGATGACCCTCCGGGCACCCGCCCAGTATCTGCCGGGTTCAGCGTCGGGCCGAAGGCACTGTTTTCGGTGGTCGTACCCATACCGAACTCGTCCATGTTGGTCTTCCCAACCAGCGCACACCCCTCTTTGAGTACGCACGAAACAACATGGGCGTCGTAGGGTGGGACATACCCCTCAAGGATCCTTGACCCACAGGTGGTGACTATACCTGCCGTAGAAATATTGTCCTTGACTGCTAACGGTGTTCCTGAAAGCCTGCCTTCACAAAACGGTACGACCCTCCGGGTCGTTATGAAGGCATTGTACCGGTCATCGGGCTCGAACCTGAACACCTGTCCCACTACATCACCCGTGGTGCTTTGAAATATCCGTCCTCGCTGGAAGGGGTATTGGAAAGGACAAGCTCTCGTGGCAGGGATTTCTCCACTTGATCATCCCTGAGGACATTTACATCGCCGGTCCTGTCATACTCCACCCCTGAGACCGTGTCCAGGACATCGAAGTACCTGAGGATGGTGGTGAACTGATGAGCAAACAGCGCCTCTTCCTCCCTTGTCAGGGTGATATCGGCCAGGGAGGCTACGGAAATGACATCTTTTTCAGTGACCATGGCTATTCCACCCTCTTCAAGTGATTTACATAGTCTTTCAACGAGGTTTTATAACCGTTATGTCGTGCCAGCCGTCTGAAACAACTCCAGATACCGCTGCCGTACTGCATCGCCTTCTTCTCGTACCATGCCACATCCGAAGGAATATACCGCCTGGCAACCTCACGGAGGGGATATTTCCGGGTGCCACCCCTGATCTTTTCATGGGCGGGGATCGCAGCAGCGGCGCGCACAACCCTGGCATCGAGGTAAGGAAGAGAGAAATAACAGCCAAAATGAGCAGCAATACGCTGGTCCCTTTCAACCTGGTAAATGATCCTCCGGAGGTCCATGTCAAGGTCAGTTGCCAGATCAGATGAGGAAAGATACCGGGAATACCCTCCAAACTGCTCATCCGCACCCTGCCCGCTCAGGATACGCTCATGACCGAGGTCGTGTGCACACAGGGCGATAAAAAACTGGGTGGCCGCAATGCCAATGTCGACCGGGTTGTCTGTAGACGACAGCCTGACAATCAACGGGAGGTGTTCTTCAACGATCCGGTCCTCCAGGATGAAGGGTTCACACTCAAGTCCAAGCCGTGACGCTACCTCAAGCCCATGCCGGATATCATGCGATTCAGGAAATCCCACCGTGATACAGGGGAGGCCTGCGAGCACGGCGACGAGTGCCGAGTCCACGCCCCCGGACAGCGCGGTCACCCCGCATCCGCTTCGCAGCTCCACTGCGTCACGGATGGCCTCTTCAAGGGTACTCTCTCCGGGATCGGGTTCTATCCTGATATGCGGCAGGCCTTCACAGGCAATGGTCGCTGGGGGGCAGCTCCCCGGGATCACGCCAAACCAGTCTCTTGCCCTGCAGGTGCCGTCCTGGAAAAAAAACTCCCCTTCTACCTTTTCTATCCCTTCCCGTCGTTCACGGACAAGTGTCCCGAACTGTACCTCCGACAACATCTGGCCGTCAAGCCTCGCCCAACCCCGCAGCACCATGGTATCACTCCACTCAGAAGCTGTCCTCTCCAGAATAGAAACATACCCACTACCTGTCGGGAACCAAAGGATATTCAAATCACTATCATCGAGTCGGTTGAAAGCCATGGACCATGATGAAGTCATCTGGCTGATTCGGACAGGACAGAAAATGGAGAGGTATTTTGAGGGCAGAAAACCCAATCCATACGGCTGAGCGAGGGTAGCCAAGTGGCCAACGGCGATGGACTTAAGATAAGGATATCGATCTTGGTGGCTTATCTCGCGAAAATAACGGCAAAATGAAGAGATTTGGGCGAGGGTATCCAAGAGGCCAACGGAGACGGACTTAAGATCCGTTTGTGCAGACATTCGGGGGTTCGAATCCCCTCCCTCGCATGTTAAAATCAGGTTCAGGAATATTGGAACCTGATTTTCCAATCTATTGTCAAGGCTTTCGAATTATCGATGGTGAACCCGCATTCCGCAGGTAGAAATTCAAAAATAATATTTTTCATACGCAGGACCCAG